>UQWE01000194.1 GCA_900544655.1 uncultured Coriobacteriaceae bacterium | reverse complement strand
CACGTGCCAGCCGGCAGCACCCACGGGTCTACTCCTCCGCCGGGGCGGCGCCAAACGCGCTCACGCGCGGAACCCACTCGCCCTCTCCCGAGGCGTCGAGGGCATCCTGCAACTCGCGTGTGCGCTCGAGCACAGGCGCGAGGAACTTGCCGGTATAGCTCTCCGGACAGGCGGCAACCTCCTCGGGCGTGCCGGTGCACACCACGGTGCCGCCGCCGTCACCGCCCTCGGGGCCCATGTCGATGAGACGGTCAGCCACCTTGATGACGTCGAGGTTGTGCTCGATGACCAGGACCGTGTTGCCCGCGTCGACCAGGCGCTGGAGGACGTCAAGCAGCTGGCGCACGTCCTCGAAGTGCAGGCCCGTCGTGGGCTCGTCGAGGATGTAGAAGGTCTTGCCCGTCTGCTGGCGGTGGAGCTCCTTGGCGAGCTTCACGCGCTGCGCCTCGCCGCCAGAGAGCGTCGTTGCCGGCTGGCCCAGGCGGATGTAGCCCAGACCCACGTCATAGAGCGTCTGGAGCTTCTTCTTGATGCGCGGGATGTTCCCAAAGAACGCCAGGGCCTCGGTCACGCTCATGTCGAGCACGTCCGAGATGCTCTTGCCGTGGTACTTCACCTCGAGCGTCTCGCGGTTATAACGAGCACCGTGGCAGACCTCGCACGGAACGTAGACGTCCGGCAGGAAGTTCATCTCAATCTTGATCTGGCCATCGCCCTTGCAGGCCTCGCAACGGCCGCCCGGCACGTTGAACGAGAAGCGACCGGGACTATAGCCGCGGGCGCGGCTCTCCGGCGTGGACGAGAAGAGCGCGCGGAGGTCATCCCACAAGCCGATGTACGTGGCCGGGTTGGAGCGCGGAGTGCGGCCAATCGGGCTCTGGTCCACGTCGATGACCTTGTCGATTTGGTCAACACCCGTGAGCTTCTTGTACTCGCCCACCGGACGCAGCGAGTTCTGGATGGCGTTGGTGAGCGCGGGGGCGAGAGTGTCCGTCACGAGCGAGCTCTTGCCAGAGCCTGAGACTCCCGTGACCACCGTGAGCGTGCCAAACTCAATGCTCACGGTCACGTTCTTGAGGTTGTTGTGGCTCGCGCCGACGATTTTGAGCTCGCCGCGGCCGGGCCGGCGGCGCTCCTCGGGCAAGCGGATGAGTCTCCTGCCCGTGAGGTAGGCGCCCGTGATCGAGTCCACACACTCGCAGATCTGTCCGGGCGTGCCCGCGGCAACGACCTCGCCGCCCAGCTCTCCCGCGCCGGGACCCATGTCGATCACGTAGTCCGCCGCGCGGATCGTGTCCTCGTCATGCTCGACCACGATCACGGTGTTGCCCTGGTCACGGAGGCGCTCGAGCGTCTTGATCAGGCGGTCGTTGTCACGCTGGTGCAGGCCGATGGAGGGCTCGTCGAGGATGTAGAGCACGCCCATGAGGCCGGCGCCGATCTGCGTGGCCAGGCGGATGCGCTGGGCCTCGCCGCCAGAGAGCGTCGCCGAGGCGCGCGCGAGGGTGAGGTAATCCAGGCCCACGTCCACCAGGAAGCGCAGACGCTCGACAATCTCCTTCACGATGCGGCCACCGATGAACTCCTGGCGCTCCGTGAGCTCGAGGTCGCGGAAGAACTCGAGCGACTCGCGACAGCTCATGCAGCAGACGTCATAGATGGACTTGTCGCCCACCGTGACGGCGAGAATCTCCGGCTTGAGGCGCGCGCCGTGGCACGTCGGGCACGGCACCTCATGGATGTACTTCTCCAGGCGAGCGCGCATCTTCTCGTTGGTCGTCTCCGTGTACTTCTCGAACAGGACGGAGCGCACGCCCGAGAAGGTGGTCAGCCAATGCGTGTCGCGGCCGTCGAGCGTGTGGTAGTCGACGCGAATCTTGGTAGAGCCAAGACCGTCGAGAAGGGCGTTGCGCACCTTCTTGGGCAGCTTGTTGAACGGGGTGTCGGGACTCGCCTTGAAGTGGCGGCACACCGCGGGCAGGACCCGCGGGCGAACGATGACCCC
>UQWE01000193.1 GCA_900544655.1 uncultured Coriobacteriaceae bacterium | reverse complement strand
GCGGTCAGGGCGAGAGCGAGGCCGGCGGCGGCCACGATGCCGGCGAGCGGCTTGATGTGCTGCTTGATGGACATGGTGGTTCCTTTCGAAAGAGAACGAATTGACTGATCGTGGTGGGCAATTTCGATATGAGTGGCCAAAGGGCATCGCCCAAGGGCAAGACTCCGAGTTTGGATTGCGCCGTCTGGCGCTGACTATGTGCGCTCGCTAGGAGCGCATTCGCTTGTCGCAGACGCGGACGAGCAGGTTACACACCGTCTGAATGACCTGGACCATGATGATGAGGATGACCACGGTCGCGAACATGACGTCATCCTGATAGCGCTGGTAACCGTAGCGGATGGCGATGTCGCCCAGGCCGCCGGCGCCAACCGTGCCGGCCATCGCGGTGTAGCCGAGAATCGTGATGATCACGATGGGAAGGCCGCGGAGCAGGCTGGGAAGGCCCTCGTTCAGATAGACCTTGACGATGATCTCCCAGGTGGAGGCTCCCATGGAGCTTGCCGCCTCGATGAGGCCTCGGTCGACCTCCGCCTCGCTCGACTCGACCATGCGGGCGACGAACGGGGCCGCGGAGATGATGAGGGGGAATACCGCCGCCGGCACGCCGAGGGTGGTGCCCACGACGGCGCGCGTCACGGGGATGATGAAGAGCAAGAGGATGATGAACGGCAGCGAACGCGCCATGTTGACGAGCCAGCCGAGGGCGGAGTAGGCGACGCGGTTGGGACGCAGGCCGTCCGGACCAAGCACCGTGAGGAGCGTGCCCAAGACGATGCCGATGACATAGGCGCCGAGCGTCGATGCGAGCACCATGACCACGGTGTCGACGGCGCCCTGCGCGAGAAGCTCGCCATACTTGTCGAAGAATGCGGACAGCTCCATTAGCGCGTCTCCCCCTCGAACTGGAGCAGGGCGCGCGTGACGTCCGCCTGCGGGTTGCTGAAGATCTCCTCCGCGGTGCCCTGCTCGACTACATGGCCGTGATCCATGACGACAACGTGGCTGCAGATGCGGCGGGCAACGGCGAGCGAGTGGGTGATGAGGACGATGGTCACGCCGAGCTCCTCGTTGATGCGCGCGAGAAGATCGAGGACCTGGCTGGTGGTGAGCGTGTCGAGGGCGCTCGTGGCCTCGTCGCACAGGAGGGTCTTCGGGCGCGTCATGAGTGCGCGGGCGATTGCCACGCGCTGCTGCTGTCCGCCGGAAAGCTGGGAGGGGTAGGAGCCCTCCTTGCCCTCGAGACCGACGAGGCGCAGGAGCTTGCGGGCGCGCTCCGGAGCCTCGGCGCGGGAGATGCGCTTGCCGGTGCTCGCGAGCGTTGCGGGGAAGATGACGTTGTCGAGCACGGTACGCTGCTGGAACAGGCTGAAGCTCTGGAAGATCATGCCGATGTCCGCACGGAGCTCGCGCAGCTCACGGCCGTGGAGGCTCGTTACGTCGCGGCCGTCGATGGCGACCGTGCCGCTCGTGGGCTTCTCAAGAAGGTTGATGCAGCGCACGAGGGTGGACTTGCCGGCGCCGGACTCTCCGATGATGCCGAAGATGTCGCCAGAGCCGATGCTCAGCGTGACGTCATCGATGGCGCGGAAGGGGCCAGCGGGCGTGTCGTAAACCTTGGATATGTTAGTCAGCTCGATCATGCGGACGAGTATATCAGCGAATCTGAAAGCCGAGCTAAATAAAACCCTATAGACCCACCAGGAATTACTGATACGAAGCCATAGGACAAAGCTATGGCTATCCAGGGAAGGCTGTGTTAACCCGCTAATTGCATCTCTGTCCGCACGGGGCCGTAACCCCTGGTCGTCGGGAATCGAAAGATCGGGGGATCCGTGGAGGACAGGTTCGGGTACGGGGCGATCGTGAGGGCGATGCGCCCCGAGGAGCGCGAGGAGATGCTGGGGCTATTGCTCGAGGCGGTCGCCGGGGAGATGCCGGCGGGCGCGGAGGAGGAGCCTCCGGCGGCGTGCCCCAGGTGCGGCTGCCCCCGCACCGTCAGGAGGGGCCG
>UQWE01000192.1 GCA_900544655.1 uncultured Coriobacteriaceae bacterium | reverse complement strand
GGGCGTTATGGCGGCGGATATAATCGATTCCGTCGGTGTCGCGCTTGATGCGGTCGAGGACCGTGCGACCTTCAGCGGCGCGGATATCGCGCCTGAGGCGGAGGGTGAAGAACAGTAGGACAGCGGCACCGCCGGCGATGTCGGCGGTCGAGGGCCGGCCTTGCCGGCGACACGGAGGCGCATACCCATGGTTCAGCATAGGTGCCCGGACACGCGTTGGTCCTGGGTCGAGATCGACAAGGGCGCGCTGCGTCGCAATACGCGCGCATTCAAGGAGAAGCTCGAGCCGGGCGTGCGCATGATGGCCGTCGTCAAGGCGGATGCCTATGGACACGGTGCCGTCGAGTGCGTGAAGGTCATGCATGCCGCTGGCGCGGATCAGTTTGCCGTCGCCACGGTTGAGGAGGGCCTTGAGCTCCGCGGGGCGGGCGTCACCTGGCCTATCCTCATCCTCTCCGAGCCTCCGATGGAGTGCGTCCAGACCCTCATTGAGAACGACATCATGCCGAGTGTCTACACGCCCGAGTTCGCCCTTGCCTATGGGGAGTGCGCCGCGGCGTTCGACAAGGTGGGCAAGTACCACCTCGCCATCGAGACGGGCATGACGCGTATCGGCGTGGGTTGGAAGGACGCCCTCGAGTTCCGCCGCAGCATCGACTTCCACCGTGGACTTTCGTGTGCGGGCACCTTTACGCACTTTGCCACGGCGGATGTCCCCAACGACTGGACCTTCGGTCTGCAGTATCGCCGCTTTACCGAGGCCGTCGCCGAGATGCGCGCCGCTGGCGTTGACTGCGGTCTTGTTCACTGCGATAACACGCCAGCTACGGTGCTCCATCCGGAGACCCACCTCGACATGTGTCGCGTGGGCGTGGGCCTTTACGGCATGCAGCCTGCGGAGTCCACGCGCCCCCATATCTCCCTCGACCCGGTCATGAGCGTGCGCGCCCGCGTGACACGCGTCGTGTATCCGCCGGTAGGCTCTGGCGTGGGCTATGGCCAGACCTACTCCGTCGCCAGGCAGAACGTTCAGATCGCGACCTTCCCGATTGGCTATGCGGATGGTCTCGCGCGTTCGCTTTCCGGCAAGATGGACGTCCTGGTTCACAGCACCCGTTGCCCACAGGTGGGAAACATCTGCATGGACCAGAGCATGTTCGCCGTAGACGTCAACACGACTCGCGCCGCCCGCCCGATGGGCGAGGTCCACTACGGTGACCTCGTGACCGTCATGGGCGCGGACGGCGACGAGCGCATCACCGCCGAGGAGATCGCTGGCCTGCGCGGAACCATCAACTATGAGGTCACGTGCAACTTCGGCGCCCGCCTCGAGAAGGTTTACATCTAGGAGGTTTTCCTCGTGTCCGTCATGAAGATCCCCGGCCACGTCAACCAGAAGCCTGGCGAGGTCATGCTCGAGGAGATCGAGAACCTGCTCGGCGACTGCAAGCGCTGCGAGCTCGGGCAGACGCGCTCCCACCTCGTCTTTGGAACCGGAGACCCCCATGCTCGCGTGATGTTCGTGGGCGAGGGCCCAGGCAAGAACGAGGACCTCAAGGGCGAGCCCTTCGTGGGTGCCGCCGGCAAGAAGCTGGATTCCCTCCTCTCCATCGCAGGTCTCACGCGTGAGGAGATATACATCGCCAACGTCGTGAAGTGCCGACCGCCCGGAAACCGCAACCCCAAGCCGGACGAGATCGAGGCGTGCTCGCCCTTTCTACGTGAGCAGATTCGTTCCGTCTGGCCCGACGTCATTGTCTGCCTGGGTAACTTTGCTTCGCAGTGGGTTCTCAAGACCGATCGCGGCGTGACGCAGCTGCGCGGCAAGCTCTACCAGCAAGGTCACTTCGTCGTGGCGCCCACGTTCCACCCGGCTGCCTGCATCTACCACTCCGATTGGCAACCCTTGCTCGAGGAAGACCTCGCGCGCGTGGGTGCTTGGCTTGCCGCCAATCCGCGCGGCGAGGTCACGGCTGCTGCGGCGACCGCCCACAACGTGAGGCCGGTCGCGGACGCTGCCGGCAAGAAGGCACCCG
>UQWE01000191.1 GCA_900544655.1 uncultured Coriobacteriaceae bacterium | reverse complement strand
CGACGCCGAGAAGCTTGACGCGGCCCTCGCCCAGGCGCCCGCTGACGCGGCGTCCGCGCGAGGCAGCTCCATTGCGCCCTCCATCGCCGAGCAGGTCGCCCTCGTTCCTACCGACCCCGGCTGCTACCTGTGGAAGGACGCCAAGGGCAACGTCCTGTACGTGGGCAAGGCGAAGAACCTGCGCGCCCGCATGCGCCAATACGTGCAGCTCACGGACGAGCGCCCCATGGTGCCGCGCCTCATGGCGGCTACGGCGAGCTTCGACTATGTCGTGGTCGGCTCGGAACACGAGGCGCTCGTCCTCGAGATTAACCTCATCCACCAGTATCGTCCGCCTTTCAACGTCGACCTCAAGGATGATAAGAGCTATCCCTACATCGCGCTCACCAAGGGCGACGTCTATCCCGCGATTAAGTACACGCGCGAGCGCCACCACCCGGACACGCGCTACTTCGGCCCCTATACGGACGCCCGCGCCGCCCGCGCGACCATAGATGTCGTGCGCAAGGTGATGCCGCTGTGCGTCGCCACCTGTGCGGAGTGGAAGCGCGTGCGCCGCCAGCTCGAGGCCCACCCCGAGCAGACGGACGTCGTGGCGCTCGCCCAGGCGGAGAGCGGTCGTCCCTGCTTCGACTATCACGTGGGGCGCGGCCCGGGCGTGTGCGCCGGGTGCATCACGCCCGAGGAGTACGCCACGCACGTGAGACAGGTCGAGCGCTTTCTCGCAGGTCACAGGGGCGAGTTTGTCTCCGAGCTCAAGGCCGAGATGGCGGAGGCCGCGGCGGAGCTGGACTTCGAGCGTGCCGCCCGCGTGAAGCGATGCCTCGCGGTGATCGACGGCCTCGACGACAAGCAGCGCGTGGTTCTCGGGAACGCGCAGGACGTGGACGTCATCGGCTTCTGGCGCGAGGAGACCATCGCGGGTGCCTGCGTGTTCGTCGTGCGTGAGGGACGCGTGAGCCGCACCTGCGAGTTCGTGCTCGACAAGGGCCTCGACGTGGGCGAGGAGGAGTTGGCGAGCGGTTTCGTCAAGCGCTACTACGACCAGACGAGCGACCTCCCGCTCGAGGTCTGCGTGCCCGTCGAGCTCGCGGATGCCGAGACGCTCGAGGGCTGGCTCACGGCGCGTCGCGGTCGCGTGGTCGAGCTCCACGTGCCCAAACGCGGCCAGAAGGCGCACCTCGCGGAGATGGCTCGCAACAACGCGCGCCACTACCTCGCGCGCTACGAGCTGCGCACGGGCTACGAGGACAAGCGCACGAACGAGGCCCTCCTCCAGCTCGAGAGCGCCCTGGCCCTCGACGAGCCGCCCATGCGCATCGAGTGCTTCGACATCTCGACTATCCACGGCAAGCACACCGTCGCGTCGATGGTCGTGTTCACGGCGGGCAAGCCCGACAAGAGCCAGTACCGGCGCTTCAAGATCCGCGCAGAGCTCGATGAGGCGAACGACTTTGTCTCCATGAGCGAGGTGCTCGCGAGACGCTATGCCCCCGAGCGCATGGCGGACGAGCGCTTTGGCGCGCGTCCGGACCTGCTCATCCTCGACGGTGGCAAGCCCCAGCTCACGGCTGCCATCGAGCAGCTTGGGGAGCTCGGGCTGGACATCCCCGTCGCGGGACTCGCCAAGTCCGACGAGGAACTGTTCGTGCCGTGGGACGAGATGCCCGTGGTGCTGCCGAGTGGCTCTGCCTCGCTCTACCTCGTGAAACGCGTGCGCGACGAGGCACACCGATTCGCCATCACCTTCCACCGCGAGTTGCGCGACAAGGCGATGACCGTCTCGATTCTCGACGAGATTCCCGGTGTGGGCGAGAAGCGCAAGCGCGCGCTGAGGCGGGCGTTTGGCAGCATGAAGCGTCTGCGCGAGGCGAGCGAGGAGGACATCGCTGCCGTTCCCGGCATTCCCGCCGAGGTCGCGCGCGAGGTTTACGAGACGCTACGCGCCTGGGACGCCGAGTTCGACTCCTCGCGTGAGCGGGTCGCGGACGGGGACGACGGGGCGTAGGGGATAGTAAGATGCGGCGGCGCGGGCTAATGGCCTGCGGCCGCCCCCCAGCGTACTGTGA
>UQWE01000190.1 GCA_900544655.1 uncultured Coriobacteriaceae bacterium | reverse complement strand
AAGAAGGCACCCGCAGGCGCGGGCCTTCCGGAGGAGGCGGCGCGATGAACGGATGCTTCGAGAGCGCGAGCCCCGAGGAGACGTTCGAGCTGGGTAAGCGCCTGGGAGCTGCGCTCGAACCGGGCGACGTCCTGGTGCTCACGGGAGACCTCGGTGCCGGCAAGACGCAGCTCACGAAGGGCATCGCCGCCGCCATGGGTGTCGAGGACGAGATTACGAGCCCGACGTTCGCCCTCGAGGCCGTGCACGAGGGCGAACGCATGCCGCTCTATCACTTCGACCTCTATCGTCTGCATGATGCCGAGGAGCTCGGCGACGCCGGCGTGTGGGATGTGCTTGGCGGCGACGGCGTCTGCGTCATCGAATGGGGAGAGCAATTCTCTGACGAATTGGGCGACGAGCGCCTTGACGTGTTCGTGACGCGTGACGAGGAAGGCGCGGCGCCGGGCGAGGAGCCTTGCCGCGAGATTCGCCTCATCGCGCACGATGCACGCGGCGAGGAGATCGTGGCCGCGCTGGGGTAGGGCCTGCGTCGCGAGCGCGTTGCGTGCACGTCGCGAACGCGTGTTGCAGACGCGCGTTCTGCGTGCTGGGTCGCCGCCTGGCGCCACGCATGTCGTTGGCATAGCGCTTGATGCCCCGCGCGTGCGTCGCGCGTGCTAGACGGCTACACTTGAGGGGTTAAACGCACTGCCGAGAGGGGCCGTAACCCATGAGCCTAGCCGCATCTTCACACATCGTTCTCGCCGTTGATACCTCGACGGATATGCTCGCATGCGCCGTTGGGCGCGTCGAGGGCGAGCGCGTCGAGCTGCTTGCCGCGGGCGATCACCTGTGCCGTCGCCATGCGAACGAGGAGCTTGTGAACACGTGCGCCAGCGTGCTCGAGCGTGCCGGCCTTACGCGCGGGGATGTGGACTGCGTCCTTGTGGGACGTGGTCCCGGCAGCTTTACGGGAGTGCGCATCGGCATCGCGACTGCAAAGGGCCTTGCCTGCGGTCTCGAGCGCCCACTCTTTGGCGCCTCGACTCTCGATGCCGTCGCATGGGGCGTCTGGAAGTCTGGCGTGCGCGGCCTCGTGGGTGTCGTTGGCGATGCTATGCGTCGCGAGGTCTATCCCGGCCTATATCGGGTTGACGAGAGCGGGCCCGTGCGCCTTTTCGAGGTGGAGACCGTCGTCAAGGCGGCGGGCGCCGTCGTTGCTTGGGCGGAGCGCCCGGACGCTGGGGAGATCATCCTCGCGGGCGACGGCCTTGCCAAGTACCGCGCCCAGTATGAGGAGGCTGGCTTCGCGCGTTTTGCGAGCGAGGACGCTTGGCGCCCGACGGGCGAGGGTCTGATTCGTACCGCCGCGGCGGCTGGGACGTTCGACGGCGAGAACGCCGCGCCGGCAAACAGAGGTGACCCCGCGCTCGTGCTCCCTGTCTACACGCGTCTCTCCGACGCCGAGGAGAACGAGGCGAAGCGCCTCGGCCTCGCCTCTCCCGCAACCGTTACCACCACGGGGTGCGATGACGCGCTCGCAGACCGTCACCTCCAGCTCCGTCCTGCCAATGCCAATGACCCGGCGGCGCTCGCGGCACTTGAGCTCGAGGTCTTTGGCGATTCGAATCACACACCCTGGAGCGAGAACCTCTTTGCGGATGACCTCGCGCTTCCCGGCCACATTTGGTGGGTCGCCCATGACGAGGGCTCCATCGTGGGGTACGCCGGAGGCGTCGTCGCCGGCGGAGAGATCCAGATCGACAACGTCGCCGTAGCCCCCTCGCGTCGCCGTGAGGGTATCGCTGCGAGGCTGCTCGCCCGTGTGACCTATGACGCGCAGATGCTGGGCGCCTCGACCTCTGTGCTTGAGGTGGACGTTGATAACGCCGCAGCTCAGGCGCTTTATGCGGGTCTCGGCTATGCCGAGGTCGGCCGTAGGCCCAACTACTATGGACAGGGTCACGACGCTCTCATCATGGAGACACAGCTTCCGCTCGTGACGCCAAGTCGTCACGACACGCCCGATCCACACGCCTCCGTCCGCCCGTGGCCCATCGCGGCCGCTCCGCGCGACGACGCCGCGCGC
>UQWE01000189.1 GCA_900544655.1 uncultured Coriobacteriaceae bacterium | reverse complement strand
GGAGTCGAGTGTGACGGTCTGGTGCGGCGCGCGCTCCGAGACCTCGCCGGCGTGCATGACGATGCAGCCGCAATCGCTCTCCTGGGCGACGCGCACCATCTCGGGGTTGGTGAAGCCGGTCACGTCGTTGATGATGGAGGCGCCGAGCTTGACCGCGAGGCGCGCGACCTCCGGATGGCGCGTGTCAATTGAGACGATGGCACCCGCGTCGACCAGCGCCCGGATCACGGGGATAACGCGCTTGCCCTCCTCGTCCGGAGAGACCGCGGTGAACCCGGGGCGCGTCGACTCGCCGCCGACATCGATGATGTCCGCGCCCTCGTCGAGCATACGCAGGCCCCACTCGATCGCAGCGGCGGTGGTGGCGTGGGTGCCGCCGTCCGAGAAGGAATCGGGCGTGACGTTGAGCACGCCCATAATGCGCGGGCGTGCGAGCGATATCTCGTGTTTTCCGCAGCGCCAGGTCATCTGGTCTTCTCGAAGCATAGGCACCTCTCCGTCGTGATTAGCTCTCTCGATTGTAGCGGGCGTGCAGGTTTCGCGCCGTCACGCGGAAACCCAACACAGAACGAGCCCCACGGAAGACAGGCGGCGCCCCGGGGTCTGTTTCTCCCTCAAATAACGAGGCTCATCCGCTCAAACAGCCAAGCTCGCCACTCAAACAGCCAAGCTCGCCTCGAAATTGCCGCTGTTTTATTAGCGGATAGCGACAGTGAGCAGCCAAATCGTCTTTGCTCAAGTAGACGGCCGTCTGAGCCCAAGTCTCAACTGGGATTTTACGGCAAAAAATGAGGGGTCTACTCGACTGGACTCCGTTTGGCTGCTCACAGTCGCTATCCCCTAGTTTTTCAGCGGCACAAAAGCTATTTAGGGACGCTTGCTCGGCCAGTCAAGGCGTTTGCCCGAGCAAGCGTCCCAAGCATGGACGACTTATTTACCCAGAGAAACGCTACCAAGGGCCAAACGCCTTGGCAGCATCGGCTTGGGAGCGCCGGAAATCGGAAGTCGCGACAACGCTGCCCCGTCGCCTTCTTACGGGCCGAATCGCGGCAAGCGCCGGAAATCGGAAGTCGCGACGATACCGCCCCGGAATCTAGAAGTCGAAGGCCTTGGCGATATCGGCCTGGATGATGACGCTGGCACGCGAGCTCACGGGGATGGGGTCGCGGTTCACTACCACGAGCTCCTGGCCGAGGAAATAGTCGACCAGACCCGCGGCGGGATAGACCACGAGGCTCGTCCCTCCCACGATCAGCATGTCTGCCTGCTGGATCGCGCGCACGGACTCACGGACCACGCGGTCGTCGAGAGCCTCGCCGTAGAGGACAACGTCGGGCTTGATCGCGCCGCCGCACTCGGGGCAGACGGGGACCCCGCGCCCATCCTCATGCTCGCGCGACATAATCCACTCTGCCGAGTAGGTGGCGCCGCAGCGCTGGCAGACGTTGCGATGGACCGAGCCATGCAGCTCGAGCACGTGCTTAGACCCCGCTGCCTGATGCAGGCCATCGATGTTCTGTGTCACCACGGCGGTGAGCTTGCCCTCGCGCTCGAGCTCGGCGAGCTTGAGGTGCGCCTGGTTGGGCTTGGCACCCAGCGCGATCATCCTCGCGCGGTAGAACTCGAAGAACTCGGCGGGATGGGTCTCGTAGAAGCCGTGGGAAAGCATGGTCTCGGGCGGGTAGTCGAACTTCTGGTTGTACAAGCCGTCAACGCTGCGGAAATCCGGGATGCCGCTGGCCGTGGAGATCCCCGCTCCGCCAAAGAAGACGATGCGCTCGTGGCGCTCGACGCGAGCCTTGAGCTCGGCGGCGGCCTCAGTTGGGTCCGTGATGGTGATGGGCATGGAAGCCTCGATTCTCGAGCGTGGTCACTTCGGCACAAGCATAGACCTTGGCAAACGGCCGGGCGCCGGGGCGGATCAGAACCTCTTCACTTCGTCGTGCTAAAATGCCATAGACCGCCAGGACGAGAAAGGGTCCAACATGGAGTCGACCAGTACACCTTCCGAGGCAGCGGCTCCGCCCAACGCTTCCGGGGCCGCGCAGCCCGCCCCGGCAGTCGCCCCCGCCAACGCTCC
>UQWE01000188.1 GCA_900544655.1 uncultured Coriobacteriaceae bacterium | reverse complement strand
AGGTCGACCGGGGTGGAGCCCGCCGCCCACGCTGTCCCTGCGGATGCCGCCGTTGGCGCGGGGGCTGTCGGAGATGTTCGTGTTGTACATGCGGCTCCCTTCTAGAGCGAGGTGATGATGCGGTCGGCGAGGCCGGCGTCGACGGCGGCCTCCGCCTCGAAATAGGTGTCTGACGCGGTGAGTGCGAAGACCTGCTCGAGCGTCATGCCCGTGTGGCGAGAGATGACCTCCGCCGTGATGTCGCGGATGCGCATGAGGTCGTCGGCGCGGGCCTTGACGGACAGGGCGCTGCCGCCGAGGCCTCCGCCGATGAGCGGGTCGTGGATCATGACGCGGCTGTGGGGCAGCATCTCGCGTTCATCGCCCGAGATGAACAGCAGTGCGGCCATGCTTGCCGCCATGCCGAGACAGACGGTGCGGATGGGGTAGCTCACCGCCTGCATGACGTCATAGAGCGCCAGTCCCGACTGAACCTCGCCGCCGGGGCTGTTGACGTAGAGCGTGACGGGAGCGTCTGGATCCTCTCGCTCGAGGAAGAGGAGGTTGCGGATGACGCCGGCGCACGAGCCTGCGTCGACCTGGCTGGTGAGCTCGAGCTCGCGGTTGGCGAGCATCTGGTCGCGAACGTCATAGCGCTCAAGGCCAGACGATGTCTCGCGGATGATCTGGGGACTATAGGCAAAGCTGGATTCCATGGGTGTCTCCCCGCTGAGGTCTGGGGCGGCGCGGCTGCGCGGCCTCGAGCGGTATGCGTCATGGCATGCCGCTCATGGTGGCGAGAATCCTCGTATTTGGTTGTTGGAGCGGACCTCGCGTCATCTCAGAGGGGCCGACTTGCCCTTGCTCAACGCGGTTGGGTCAATGATGTGAACCCGGAGCCTTCGTCCGGGTGCTCGCCTTTGGCGGGCAAACGGGAGAACGATTCTATCCCGCTTGTTTCTCGCGGTCAAGCTTATTGCCCGTTCATGACATTAAATATTGGCCTATATGTGCTGGTACAAGGCGCGGAGAGCGTGGCGCTTTGGTGCTAGCATGGGCCAAAAAGACATCGCGACGAGGAGGCGACCATGGGTCGAGAGGATCGTGATCGTGACGAATTCGGCGGACAGAGCGGGCACACGCGCCGCGCGAACGTGCCCGAGGTGGCGGAGACGGGCGACGCGCCGCGCGCGCTCCGTACGGGCGGCAAGCTCTCGCCCTCTGCGAGGAAGGCCCTCTACGTCGCCCTTCTCGTAATCGTCGCCCTCGTCTTCGCGTTTCCCGTGGCCGGCGCCATGGGCTCGAAGGAGACGTACCGGGGGAGTATCGAGAAGCTCGACGCCAAGGCTCAGACCGTGACCGCCCTCATCGGCACGACGACCGCCGCTTCCGTCGCGATCTCTGCCATCCCCGGCGACACGGGCATTCCCGTGGCGGAGAAGCTCATGGACGTCGCTGCGGACTTTGCGATTGTCCTCGGTGCCATCTACCTCGAGAAATACTTGCTGACCATCCTCGGTCTGGCTGCGTGCCGGGTACTCGTGCCGCTGGCTTGCGCGCTCGCCATAGGCTTCGTGCTCGCGCGCGAGGACGTGCCGTGGCGCTCCGGCCTGCGCGCGACGGCGGTCAAGCTCACCCTATTCGCGGCGGCGCTCGTGCTCGTCGTGCCCGCGAGTGTCCAGGTCTCCAACATGATCGAGGACACCTTCGACTATGACGCCTCCTCGGTCTCCTCGGAGGTGACTGCCGAGACGACCGGGGACGCCGCTGCACGGGAGGGCGACTCCTCGTCCGCCACGGGCGATGCCGAGACGGACGCCGCCTCTGATCCCATCGGCACCTTCACCGCGTGGGTGAGTGGCCTGGGCGAGGACATCGGCAACGCGCTTGGTGGCGCCGGCACGGCTCTGACCTCGGGCGTCACGGGGATCCTCGACACCGCGAAGGACTGGGTCGCGCGCTTGGTGGAGGCATTCGCGGTCATGATCGTGACGAACTGCGTGATACCCATCGTGGTGCTGTTCTTCTTCGTCTGGCTCATCAACGTGTTCATGGGCCTCAATATCGAGATTCCTGCCCGCCCGGGCGCGGCCCTGCTGCGCCGTCGCCGCTCCCGCGGC
>UQWE01000187.1 GCA_900544655.1 uncultured Coriobacteriaceae bacterium | reverse complement strand
CGCCACGCGCTCCGCTGGCGGCAATGCGCAGGATCGTGCGGGTGGCATGAGCTTCCGCTCCGCGAGCGAGGGCTTTGGTGGCCGCAGCTCCTGTGGCATCTCATCCGGCTCTGGTCTGCCCCTCTCCGCTCTGGGCGGACGCGGATCTGGTCCACGCACCTTCGGTTCCGGTGGCCTTGACGCCGCGGGGTCTGGCCACGTGTTCGGTTCTGGTCGTGCGTCGGCTCCTGCGGAAGATCCGTTTGCCCAGAATCCGTCAGGTGGCATCAAGCGCGATGCGGCCAAGGCGTCCGAGGGCTTTGCCAAGGGCGACAAAGTCTCCCACAAGACTTTCGGTCCCGGCGTGGTCCTCTCGGCCTCGGGTGATGTCGTCGAGGTTAAGTTCACGCGAACGGGCAAGGTCAAGAAGCTTATGAAGGGCTTCGCGCCCATCGTCAAGATCGAGGGATAGCTATGGAAGAGGTCACGTTCCTCGGCATGTCGATGCCGGGCCTTATCGCTCGCGTGGCGACGCTCGGTGTCGCCGCGTTGGTGGCTGCCGGGCTTTCGCACGTGGTCACACGCGCTCTGCGTCGTGCGCTTGAGCGCACGAACGTGCCGAGTGCCTCCATCTTCGTGAACCTCGCCCGCGCTCTCGTGTGGGCATTCGCCCTGCTCGCGGTGCTGCAGCCTGTGTTTGGCATCGCGCCCACGGCCTTCGTGACCGCCCTGGGCGTTACTTCCCTCGTTATTTCGTTCGGTATGCAGGACACGGTCTCTAACGTCATCGGCGGCCTCGGCCTTATGGCTGGCAAGGTGGTTCAACCCGGCGACTTCGTCGAGGTTTCGGGTTTTAAGGGCGAGGTGGTTGACGTCAACTGGCGCAGCACCACCGTCCGTGACCGTTTGGGAAACGAGCAGGTGATTCCCAATTCCGTCCTCAACAAGACCGCGCTCACACGCAGGGCGGCGGCGTCGGGTTCGCTGTGCGAGATGAGCGTTGTGGTCGCGCACGGATCAGACCTCGATACCGTGCGCGCAGACATCCTCGGCGCGGTATCTGAGATGACCGATCTCCTCCGCGCCGATTGCGAGGCATACGCGCGCTTCGTGGGCTCGGATGCGTATGGAATCCAATGCGTGATTGGTCTTTACTTAGCAGATGGCGTGGCTCCTACGCTGGGCGAGGACGCCCTGATGAGTCGCATCTCCGCTTGCGATTGGATCGCGCGCGCCGCTTAGAAGCCTGCTTCCCGCGGTATCGGTGCGTCACAACACAGAAGCCCGCTTCCCGCGGTGTCGATGCGTCACAAGGCCTACGCATGAAAGAGGGGCTCCCGTCCAGTTGGTGGACGGGAGCCCCTTGTACCAGAAGCGGTGGCCTGGAGAACGGTTACTCGACGGAAAGGGTGAAGTCGGTGCCGTTGTCAGACTCGATGTCGAAGTCACCCTTCGAGCCTTCCCAGGTGAGGTCGTGGCTGAAGCCGCCGTCGGCATCGTCTACGTCGTAGTTCGAGGAGAGCGGGTTGGCAGTGTTGGCCTCGGTGGAAGTGTGGCCCCAGAAGTACGCGAACTCATAGGTACCCGTGCCATCCTCGTCGATCTCGAACGTGGAGCTGCGCATGTAGTAGGGATAGTCGGGGTCGCTCGCGTCATAAGCGGTCACGATCATCATCCACTTGCCCCAGGGCTTGGAGGCCGTGGCGCCCTTGGGAGCGACGACCTTGCAGGTCTTCTGCTCGCAGTCGCTGAAGAGAGAGGTGCCCCAGTCACCCCAGCTGATGTCCTTCAGGGTGTAGATCACGTTGTCGCCATCGGTCTCGGTGGAGTCGATGGTGCCAGAGACCCTCTCGTCCTGGTCAGTGACGGTGATGGTGTTTTCGTCCTCGTCCATCTCGATGTAGAACTCGTGGGTGTAGCCGTTGCCGGAAAGATCGAGCTCAGACCAGGAGCCGCCCTTGCCAAACATGGGCACGACGACGAGTGCGATGACAGCGATGAGAACGACGGCCGCGATGCCGATGATCAGAGGGGTCTTGCTCTTCTTCGCGGACGGGACGGCGCCTGCGCCGGGCGTCGGGGCGGCGTAGTCGACCTGCGGCGCGGGCGGAACCGGAGAGCCGTAATTGCCCTGC
>UQWE01000186.1 GCA_900544655.1 uncultured Coriobacteriaceae bacterium | reverse complement strand
AGCAGCACGGTGTGGATGGGCACGTTGATGCCGACGCCCAGGGTGTCCGTGCCGCAGATGACGGGAAGGAGCCCCTGCTGGGCGAGTTTCTCCACGAGGAGGCGGTAGCGCGGGAGCATGCCGGCGTGGTGCACGCCGACGCCGCATGCGAGCAGGCGCTGGAGCGTCTTGCCAAAGGCTGTGGTGAAGCGCGTGCCCTTGCAGGCTTCCTTTACGGCATCACGCTGCTCTTTCGTGGCGACGCCGTAACTCGCGAGGGACTGCGCGGTGTTGAGCGCGGCGTCCTGAGCGAAATGGACGATGTAGATTGGGGCGTCTCCCTCGCGTAGGGCGAGCTCGACGGTGGCCTCGAGCGGGGTGCTGACGTACTCGTAGGTGAGCGGCACCGGACGCTTCGCGTCCGTCACGGAGTCGACGGTGCGGCCGGTCTGGCGCTCGAGCGCGCCGGCAATGGCTGAGACATCGCCAAGCGTGGCGCTCATGAGGAGGAACTGCGTGTTGGGGAGGGTGAGCAGCGGGACCTGCCAGGCCCAGCCGCGATCCGCCTCGCCGAAGAAGTGGAACTCGTCCATGGCGACGGCGGCGACCTCGCTTGAGGCGCCTTCGCGCAGGGCCTGGTTCGCGAGGATCTCCTCGGTGCAGCAGATAACGGGGGCGTCCGTGTTGATCTGGGTGTCGCCCGTGATCATGCCGACGTTGTCCTTGCCGAAGGCGTCGACGAGGTCGAAGAACTTCTCCGAGACGAGCGCTTTGATGGGAGCCGTGTAGTAGGCGCGCTTGTGTTGACAAATAGCGAGGTAGCACAGGCCGAGCGCGACCATCGACTTGCCCGAGCCCGTGGGCGTGCCGAGGATGACGTGGTCGCCAGCGGCGAGGTCGAGCAGGGCCTCCTCCTGATGAGGCCAGAGTTCGAGGCCACGACTCATGCACCAGTCGAGGTAGCGCTCAAGGGCCTCGTCCGCGGTGAGTGGAGCCTCGGGCTCATAGTCCGGCCATTTCTCGGGGTCAAACCACATGTCCGGGACGAGCTCGCCGAGTGAGCCCGGGGCGAACGGGTCTGTGTTCTGCGGGGTGTCGCTGCCGCGCGCGGGGGATTCGGCGGCCTGCGGGAAGTCCCCGTTGACAACGGGGGATCCGGCGGCCTGCGCGTCCGTTATGTTGGCTGTCTGCTCGTCTGCCACGATGCATCCTTTGAGCTGCGATTGTGTTTCGCACCCAATCTTACCGAACGGGACGGCCGCTGCCGGGCGCAACGTCTTAGCCCCGCAAAAGCCGCCAAGATGTACGGCCTCGAGAAGTAGATGCGAAATGACGTGGCAAAAATGAGCCACTCAAAGTAGAGCGGCCATTCGCGTTTACGAAACCGCAGGTAAATGACGTGCGAGTATTTCGTCTACTCGTGGATTGCGGTTTTTGCCACGTCATTTCGGCTCCACTATTTGCGTGCGGCACATGGAGTGCGTCCAAAACCGTGGAAAGCTGGCAAAAATGGTGACGAGGGGGGCTAGGCGCGCATGCGGCGTTCGAGGCGGTTGGCGACGGCGACGAGTGCCATGACGATTACGTAATAGACTATGGCCACCACGATGAACGGCTCGAAGGCGCGGTAGGTGATGGCCTGCACGCTTTGAGCAGCGCGCATCATGTCCATGAGGCCAATGGTTGCCACCAGCGACGAGCTCTTGAGCACGGTGATGACCTCATTCACCAAGGCGGGGGCCACACTACGGAGCGCCTGAGGGATGATGACCTTGCCCATCATCGTTATATAGGAGAGGCCGAGTGCGCGGCTCGCGTCATACTGGCCGCGGTCGACGCCTTCGATACCGCCGCGCACCGTCTCCGAGACGGTGGCGGAGCCATTAAGGCCCAACGTGAGGACGCTGGCGGTGAACATCGTAATCTTATAGCCCGTGAGCTGCGGCGTCGCGAAGTAGGCGATGAAGAGCAGCACGATGAGGGGTACGCCTCGGAAGATCGAGGTGTAGAAGTCGAGCAGCAGGCGCAACGGCTTGCAGGGGATGACCTTGAGCACGGCGATGGCGAAGCCCGCGACAAACGTGAGCAGGAGAGCGGCCGGGCGGCCCCCGCCGGGGGGGGGGGGCGCCGTTCGTCGC
>UQWE01000185.1 GCA_900544655.1 uncultured Coriobacteriaceae bacterium | reverse complement strand
AGGCCGCCGGCGATGGCGGAGCCGATGATGCAGCTGGGCAGGACGTGGCCAGGGTCAGCGGCAGCGAACGGAATGGCACCCTCGGAGATGAAGGAGAGTCCCATGATGTAGTTCACGAGGCCGGCGTTGCGGTCCTGCTTGGTCCAGCGGTTCTTGAAGAACGTGGTGGAAAGGGCGATGACCAGCGGCGGAACCATGCCGCCCACCATGACGGAGGCCATGATGACCTGACCGGTGGTGCCCAGGCCGGAGCTGGGATCAAGGGCAGCGGTGCCAAACACGTAGGCAGCCTTGTTGAAGGGGCCGCCCATGTCGACGGACATCATGCCGCCGAGGACGAGGCCGAGGACAACGATGTTGCTCGTGCCGAGACCGGCGAGAAATCCGTTAAGCGCGGTGTTGATCGCGGCGAAGACCGGGTTGAGCGCGAGCATCACGACGCCAATGGCGAGCGTGCCAAGGACGGGGTAGATCAGCATCGGTTTGATGCCCTCGAGCGAACCCGGGAGCTTGTCGCAGGCGCGTTCGATGCCCAGGGTGAGGTAACCGGCAGCGAAGCCCGCGAAGAGCGCCGCGATGAAGCCGCCGGAGACGAGCGTGGTCGCGTCGAGCGTTCCCAGGTAGGCGAAGTCATAGCCAGCCTTGGCGAAGAGGCCGCCGACGAAACCGGGAGCGAGGCCCGGACGATCCGCGATGGAACTCGCGATGTAGCCTGCGAGGATCGGGAGCATGAGGCCGAACGCCTCGCCACCGATGGTCTTGAACAGGGCCGCGGCCGGGATCGAGGAGCCATAGGCCGAAGTGTCGAGGCCAGGCTGGTCAACGAGGAACGCGATGGCGGTGAGGATGCCGCCGCCGATCACGAACGGCAGCATGTGGGAGACGCCGTTCATGAGGTGCTTGTAGACCTTGTGCCAGGTCGACTCGCCGTCAGAGGTCGCGGCGGGAGCGGCGGCGCCACCGGCGTTGTGGTGGATGGGCGCGCGACCCTCCATGACCTCGTTGATGAGGGCCTCGGGCTCGTTGATGCCACGGGAGACCGGGCAGCTGAAGAGCGGCTTGCCGTCGAAACGGGAAAGCTCGATGTTCTTGTCGGCGGCGATGATGACGCCCTTGGCACCGGCGATGTCCTCGGCCGTGAGGACGTTCTTGGCGCCCGCGGAGCCCTGGGTCTCGACCTTGATGCGCAGGCCCATCTCCTTGGCCTTGTTCTCGAGGGCCTCGGCGGCCATGTAGGTGTGGGCGATGCCGGTCGGGCAGGCGGTGATGGCGACAAGGTCATAGCCCTCGGCGTCAGCGGTAGCGGCAGCGGCGAGCTTGGCGTCCTCGGCGGCGAGCTTGGCGTCCTCGGCGGCGTCGATGACGGCGAGGAACTCCTCCGAGGTCTTGGCGGCGCGGAGACTGTCGCAGAACTCCGGGTCCATCAGGAGCATCGAGAGGCGCGAGAGGACCTCGAGATGGACGTCGGCCTTCGTGTCGGGCGCGGCGATGAGGAACATGAGCGTGGTGGGCAGGCCGTCCGGCGCGTCGTAGTCGACGCCCTCCGGCAGCGTCATCGCGGCGAGGCCCGGCGCGGAGACGGCGGCAGTCTTGGCGTGCGGAATCGCGATACCCTCGCCAAGTGCCGTGGAACCGAACGACTCGCGTGCATGGACGGCCTCGGTGTAGGCGTCGACGTCGACGACGTTGCCCTGAGTCTCCATCAGCTTGACGAGCTTGGCGATGGCATCGTCCTTGTCAGACGCGACACCCCCGATCTTGACGGCCTCAGGCTTGAGCAGACTGGTGATTCTCATTACTCAACCTTTCTTTCCCGGGCGCGTACCCGGACGATATTCGCAGCACCAACTTGCAGGAACGGTGCGGCAGGACAGAAGGGCCGGAGCGCCGCGCGCGAGCGCAAGGGAGAGGGGCGCTCCGGCAAGGAGGAGGAACTAGTGGGAGTTCGCCATGAGTGCCTCAACCTCGGGACGCGTGGCGAGGTGGTCGGAGAAGGCGCTAGCAGAGCCGCTGGCGAGCGCCATGCGGAAGGCAGTCTCGTAGGAGCCGGTCTCCATGAGACCGGCGAGGAAGCCGGCGACGCTCGGCGCGCCCGCGCCCCCGGAATTCCCCGCATCGTGG
>UQWE01000184.1 GCA_900544655.1 uncultured Coriobacteriaceae bacterium | reverse complement strand
GGCGCGGCACGATGCGCGTCGCGACGAAGTACCCGCGCATCACGCAGGCCTACTACGACCGTATCGGCCAGCAGGTCGACATCCTCGCGCTGCACGGAAACATCGAGCTCGGCCCGATCGTTGGCATGACGGACCGCATCGTTGACATCACCGCCACCGGCACCACGCTGCGCGAGAACGACCTCGTCATCGTCGATGACGTGATGGAGTGCACCGCGCGCTTCTTCGCCGGACCCGCCGCCTACCGTTGCGACGCCCGCATCCGCGACCTCGCCGACCGCCTCGCCGCGGTTACGGCAACTAAGGAGGAGTAGCCCATGATTCGAGTCGACCTCACCGGTGGGCGAGAGCTCACCGAGAAGGACATCAAGCGCTCTGGCGCGCTTCCCCGCGAGATGATGGACGCCGCGGAGGCGATCGTCGACGACGTCCGCGCGAACGGTGACGCGGCGGTACGCGCCTATTGCGAGAGGTTCGACGGCAGCTGCCCGGCGGCCTTCCGCGTGCCGGACGAGCTCCTCGACGCCGCCCCCTCGATGGTAGACGCGGAGTTCCTCGTCTCGCTCGAGCGCGCGCACGCGCAGATCCGAGACTTCCACGAGCGCGAGGTCTCCCAGTCGATGTTCACCACCCGCGCCGATGGTACGATCCTCGGCGTGAAGGTGACGCCGCTGCCGAGCGTGGGCATCTATGTCCCGGGCGGTCGCGCGCAGTACCCCTCGACTGTCCTCATGAACGCCGTCCCGGCCAAGGTCGCCGGCGTGCGCCGCATCGTCATGGTGACCCCGCCCCAGCGCGACGGCTCGCTTTCCGCCTACACCCTCGCTGCGGCCAAGATCGCCGGCGTAGACGAGGTCTATGCCGTCGGCGGCGCGCAGGCCGTGGCTGCACTCGCCTATGGCACGGAGACCATTCCACGCGTCGCCAAGATCACGGGCCCGGGCAACGCCTACGTTGCCGCCGCAAAGCGCTACGTCATGGGTGATGTGGGCATCGACATGGTCGCCGGCCCCAGCGAGGTCTGCGTTCTCGCGGACGCCACGGCAGACCCCGCCGTCGTTGCGGCGGACCTCATGGCCCAGGCCGAGCACGACCCCATGGCCACCTGCTATCTCGTGACCGACGCCCCGGAGCTTCCCACCGCAGTCGAGGACGCCATCGAGCGCCTCGTCTCCCAGAGCCCGCGTGAGGAGATCACGCGCGCGAGCCTGGAGCACGGCGTCATCGTATCCTGCGACACGCTTGCTGACGCGGTCGCCGCGGTGAACGTCGTCGCGCCTGAGCACCTCGAGCTCCACTGCGCGGACGCCATGGGCCTTCTGGGCTCGATCGAGAACGCGGGTGCCATCTTCGTGGGCCCGTGGAGCTCGGAGCCGCTGGGCGACTACGTCGCCGGCCCCAACCACACGTTGCCCACGGGCGGCACCGCGAAGTTCTCGAACCCGCTCGGCGTCTATGACTTCGTGAAGCGCTCCAGCGTCATCTCCTACACCCCCGCGGGCCTTTCGGCCGACGGTCCCGCCGTCCAGGCGATTGCCCAGTCCGAGGGCCTCTGGGCGCACGCCCTCTCGGTGGGCATGCGCAGCAAGCTCCTGGAGGAGGGTACCGAGAAGTTCGCCGATCCCGCCGTTGCCTGTGAGGATGCCATGCGCTGCGCGTGGCCTCGTGACCTCGATGCTCCCGGCGTTCCGTATCTGCCCGGCTACGATGGGGAGGAGTGACCATGGCCCAGCTCTCAGACCGCGTCAAGGCGCTCGTCCAGCCTCACTTCCGCACGCTCGAGCCCTATGATCCCAACTTCACGCCCACGCGCGTGAACCTCTCCGCCAACGAGAACACCTATGACGTGCCGGCGTCCGCCCGCGCGCTTATCGACGAGGCACTCGCCGCCACGCCCACGAACCGCTATCCGGATCCGATGAGCAACGACCTGCGCGACGAGCTCGCCGCGTGGCACGGCGTCTCGCGCGAGAACGTGATCGTGGGCAACGGCGGAGACGAGCTCCTCTACAACTTCCTGCTTGCCTTTGGCGGGCCGGACCGCACGCTCATGAACGTCCCCCCGACCTTCTCGGAGTACGCGTTCTTCGCCTCGCTCACCCAGACCGGCGTGCGCGACGTCTGGCGCGACCCCGAGACGCTCCTCCCGCGGGCCGACGAGCTCGTGGC
>UQWE01000183.1 GCA_900544655.1 uncultured Coriobacteriaceae bacterium | reverse complement strand
GTTCGCGATGGCCCCCCCTTGAGGGGGGCGGGGAGGGGAAAAGCCGGTGGAGGTGTCGGCGCCCACAGCTCGGACACCTCGAAGGTTACGCCACGCTTTGAAGGACCTCACGCGGCCTCTCCCCCTATGCAGTCACATCGGTTCGCCATGTTTGCTATCCCATGACGGGCGTAGTCAGCAGGAAGGCCACTACGACGAACACGACGAGGGCGACCGCCAGAGCGGCGGTCTGGAGAGCCAGTCCACTCGTGTCCACGCCATTGGCATCGCGCTGACGGAGGAACTTGAGATACGCAGGCGCCGTGGCGAAGCTCAGCACGATCACCACCGCAGCCGCCTCGAAGCCGCGAAGCAGATCGAACACAACGGCACCTAGACCCTCGCCCGCGGTCGAGAGAATGCCGTTCACGCCAACGATGAGGAGAAGGACGATGGCAGCCCAAACCACACCAATGGCAAGACCCTTGACGGCGAAGCCACCGATAGACGGCGCGTCCTCGTCATCCTCGTCATACTCGATGAAGAAGCCGGTCACGTAGCGAATCATCTCGCTGGCGGCAATGAGCGCGACGGGCGCACCCACGGAGACGGCGATGCCAGTCTCCGGGTCGAGAAGGAGCGCGAGCGCAAGACCGGCGATCGCCCAGAAGAAGAACCACATCTGGTTGCGGAGGAAGCGCAGGAACTCGCCCGAACTCTCGCCGGCATCAGAGGTGTTAGTCGAGCCGCCCGCAATGCGCAGGTCCTCCTCGTGCTCTTCCTCGAGAACGTCGAGCGCGTCATCGACCGTGACGATGCCGAGGATCTTGCCGCTTTTCTCGTCAACGACGGGCATGGCAAGCAAGTTGTACTTGGCGATGTCCTCGGCGACGTCCTCCTGGTCGTCATCCGGCCGGGCGGTGAGGACAGCGTCGTCACTGGCAAGCTTGCCGATGGTGTCCTCGGGCTGCGAGACGAACAGGCGGCGCACGGGAACGACACCAGCGAGTTTTTCCTCGTCATCGGTCACGTAGATGTAGTTGACGGGCTCGAAGTCCTCCGGGAGCGAGCGCATGCGGTCGACGACCTCGGCGACAGTGGTGTCACGCGACAAGGCAACGAACTCCGAGGTCATGATTCGGCCTGCAGTGTCATCCTTATATCCCAGCAGCTGTCGAATGGCACGCTGCTCCTTGATGCCCATGAGGCGCAGAAGCTTCTCGGCACGCTCGTAGTCGAGCTCGCCCACGAGTTCGGCGGCGTCATCTGGGTCCATCTCGGACAGCATGCGCGACGCGTCGGCGTCCTCCATGTTGTCCATGATCCTCGCGGCCATCTCGTCGTCATCGAGCTCCGCGATTGCCTCGGCGGCCTGGGCGTCGTCCAACTGGGCGAAGACCTGACCACGCAGACGCGGGTCGAGCTGCTCGATGATGTCCGCGACGTCAGCGGGGTGCAGGTCATCGAGCGTCTGGTGCGAGACGGAGAGCTTCACGCTCGAAAGGTCTCGATCGATGAGGTCCATGTAATTCCACGCGATGATCTTCTCGGGAATCTCATCACCAAAAGCGTGGGCAGCGCGAACGGCCAGACGCTCGAGGGCGGGAGACAGCGCGCGGAGGATGCCGCGAGCGCCCACCTCGGCACCGAGGAGGCGCAGCTGGCTCTGGCTCGTGTCTGAGAGCTTGAGGTCATTCACGCGGACGACGCGCATGCCACGCGTGTCGACAATCTGCTTGTTGAGGAGGTCGCGCGCGATGAGGACCTCGTCCGGCTGCAGGTAGGAGAAGCGGATATCCGTCGCCGGAACCGCGAGCCTAACCTCGCCGTCGTCGAAGGAGTCGACGTACTTGCGCCACGAGATCATGAACGGCGTCTTGCCGGGACCGCGGAACGCGAGCGAGGTAACGCGGGGAAAGACCTCACGCGTGGCGATGCCGAGGTCGTTGACGACGCCGATCTTCTCGCCGTTGGCGTCAAGAACTGGATTTCCCAGAAGCTGGGACAGATAAATCATTCGTGCTCCTTCACGCTTGCGACCAAAGCGATCGCAACCTTAGCCACCCGCGCGAGACGCTCTCAGGCGACGGCGCCGAGGCTCGGACACCCCATGCGGCGCGTCCGTTTGAAGCACGTCACACGGGGTCATCGACTCACAGGTCGAGGTTTCATCAATGACCCTTCTCTTTGGATAGAGGCGCGGCGAGCATGCCGCACCACCGCCGAACGGGCGGATG
>UQWE01000182.1 GCA_900544655.1 uncultured Coriobacteriaceae bacterium | reverse complement strand
TGGTTTTGGCCGGCGAGTGGCCCGAACGTTTCTCGAATCTCGGTTTCGCGTCGCGGGGAGTCGAGTAGCAGGCAATGCTGCCTGGCAATATGGCGGTGCTGTGGCCGCGTCGTTCCGTATGACGAACGCCATTCCGCATTTCTCACGCAATGCTCGAGTTGCTATGTCTGAGCTGCTAAGATGGTCACGAATGATTGGACATTCACGGGCGTGGGTTCCGCGCGCCGCGAATGCCAGATCGCTTGCGCGAGACGCCCGCCATGGGGATGGCGCACGCCTCGTGGTCCCATTGGGATGGGGCAACCTTCAAGGAGAGGACGCTTATGTCTGGAACCATGCGTGGCGTGTATACAAATCTGACTGAGATTCGTCGTAGGGTCTTCGCCGAGGTGGCGAAGATCGCCTATGACGCCGGTGGCGATAACGCGGAGGAGGGGCTCGACTCCATCGCGCACAACCTCCGCAACCTGCCCTATGAGATCATTCCTGGCGATGTGGCGACGTACCGCGAGTCCGTCTTCCTCGAGCGCGCCATCGTTCAGGAGCGCATCCGCCTCGCCATGGGTCTCCCGCTCCAGGACCTCGATCGTCCGGAGAGCGTGACGGAGGGCCTCAAGAAGGCCGCGGTGCCCGAGACCTACTATGAGGCGCCGCTGGTCAACGTCATCAAGTTTGCTTGCAACGCCTGCGAGGACAACGTCTATCGCGTCATGCCCAACGCCTGCCAGGGCTGCCTCGCGCACCCCTGCCGCGAGATCTGTCCCAAGGGTGCCATCACGTTCAAGGACAAGAAGGCCTTCATCGATCACGAGAAGTGCATCAAGTGCGGTCGTTGCGCGAGCGTCTGCCCCTACCAGGCGATTCATCACCACGTGCGCCCCTGTGCCGATGCCTGCGGCATGCACGCCATCGGCTCCGACGAGCACGGCCGCGCCGAGATCAACTACGAGAAGTGCGTCTCCTGCGGCCAGTGCCTCGTGAACTGCCCGTTTGGTGCCATCGCCGACAAGAGCCAGATTTTCCAGACGATCATGGCCATCAATGCTGGCGAGGAGGTCATCGCTGAGGTCGCGCCCGCGTTCGTGGGCCAGTTTGGCGGCAAGGGCAACGTCGACAAGCTTCGCGAGGCCTTCAAGGATCTTGGCTTTGCCGGCATGGAGGAGGTCGCACTTGGTGCGGACCTCTGCACCGTTGAGGAGGCGGAAGACTTCCTCAAGGAGGTCCCCGAGAAGATTCCGTTCATGGGTACCTCGTGCTGCCCTGCGTGGTCCGTCATGGCGAAGAAGGAGTTCCCCGAGCACGCGGGATGCGTCTCGATGGCCCTTACCCCGATGACGCTCACGGCGAGGCTTATTCGCAAGCAGCACCCCAACGCCAAGATCGTCTTCGTTGGCCCGTGCTCTGCCAAGAAGCTCGAGGCTATGCGTAGGAGCGTGAAGAGCGAGGTCGACTTCGTGCTGACCTTCGAGGAGATGGCCGGCATGATGCGCGCCAAGGACATCGACTACACGAGCCTTGCTGGCGAGGGCGGCGACTTCGAGGTCGCCAGCGCTGACGCCCGCGGCTTTGCCGTGGCCGGCGGCGTTGCGAACGCCGTGGTCAACGCGATTCACCGTCGCTATCCTGACCGCGAGGTCAACGTCGTGAATGCAGAGGGCCTGGACGAGTGCCGCAAGATGATGAAGGCCGCCGTGAAGGGCAAGTACAACGGCTACCTGCTCGAGGGCATGGCCTGCCCGGGCGGCTGCGTTGCCGGTGCGGGCACGCTGCAGGCGGTTGCCAAGACGGCGGGCGCGGTGAAGATGTACGCCAAGAAGAGCGAGCGCAAGAACGCCACGGAGAACGCCTACTGCGACCTGATCCCCGAGCTCGAGCGTCCCGAGGACGGCAAGCACGGTGACGCGCTCGTCGCCGAGAGCACCGAGGCCACGGTTCCCAAGAAGTAGCTTGGCCGGACATAACGCTGGTGATGACGGCGCCGTGCGGGTATGTTTCCCGTGCGGCGCCGCTTTCGTTTGTGCGGGAGTGGCGTGGCACGGAGGTACGGCGTTCGCCAAAACCTACCCCTTGTAACGTTTCCGTGCTGAAATCGGGCTCGAAACCTTACAAGAGGTAGGTGCTGGTGCTCGAGGAGGCGGGTGCGGGCGCTCGACGTCGAGCGAGATGTGACCACGTGGCGACCGAGCACGTGGCGCGGGGCAGCGGGCTGCGCGGGGCAGCGGGCT
>UQWE01000181.1 GCA_900544655.1 uncultured Coriobacteriaceae bacterium | reverse complement strand
TGCCACGGCGGCGGCACACCGCGGCAAGCACCTGCGGGTAATAGTTCGACCTGCCGAAGAAGCTGCCAAACACCCCCTCGGAGACGGAGAGGCTGGGGTCCTCGATGAGCGACTCCACGTCCACAACGCGTCTGAAGCCGAGGCCATCGCAGTCCGGGCAGGCGCCGTAGGGGGCGTTGAAGGAGAAGTCGCGAGGCTGCGGGTCATCCATCGAGTGGCCGTGGATGGGGCACGCGAGCGCGAGCGAATACTGGAGGAGCTCGCCGGGAATGCCCTCGGGGTCATCGCGGTCAGGCAGCATGTAGACGCCCACCTTGCCGGCGGCAAGGCGCGTCGCCGTCTCCACGGCCTCCGCGATGCGGCCAAGGCTCGTCTCACGAATGACGATGCGGTCCACCACGACCTCGATGTCGTGCTTGAGCTTCTTGTCGAGCTTGATCTCCTCGTCAAGCTCGCGGACCTCGCCATCGACGCGAACGCGCGAGAAGCCCTCCGCGCGCAGGTCATCGAGAAGCTTCGCGTACTCGCCCTTGCGGCCAATGACCACGGGAGCGAGCACCAGCGCACGGCGGCCCTGCCCAGCGGCGAGGATCTTGTCCGCCACCTGGTCCGTCGTCTGGCGCTCGATGACGCGGCCGCACTCCGGGCAGTGGGGCGTTCCCACGCGCGCGAAGAGCAGACGGAGGTAGTCATAGATCTCCGTCACGGTGCCCACGGTCGACCGCGGGTTCTTCGACGTGGTTTTCTGGTCGATGGAGACCGCCGGGGAGAGGCCGTCGATCGAGTCTAGGTCCGGCTTGTCCATCTGGCCGAGGAACTGTCGCGCGTAGCTGGACAGGCTCTCGACATAGCGACGCTGGCCCTCGGCATAGATGGTGTCGAAGGCGAGGCTCGACTTGCCGGAGCCCGAGAGCCCCGTGATGACGACGAGCTTGTCGCGCGGAATCGATACGTTGATATCGCGCAGGTTATGCTCTCGCGCACCCCTGATAACGATGGAATCGGAAGCCATGGACCACTCCCCCGTTGTGCCGTTTCTCATAGCTCTTCAGTGTAACGAGACGAGCCGCGAGGCGCCAAATGCCATCGCGGCTCCATAGAACATCCGTTCGTTGTTCGCCTCGGGGCCGTTGGGACCAAACGAACCCGTTCCCTTTGGTCCGCGGGCTAGGCGCCGTACTCCTCGCGCAGACGGTTCGTGAGGGCCATGTTCTCGGAGTAGTCCACGCGCACGACCACCACGCTCGGCGCGTCGTTATGGGAGAAGGCGTCCTCGAGCGCGGGCACGAGCTCCTCGGAGCTTTGCACCTCGTAGCCGTGACAGTGCATGGCCTCGGCATAGGCCTTGAAGTCCGGGTTGGAGAAGCCCACGCCGAACGTGTCGCCGAACTGCTCCTCCTCCTTCCAGCGGATGAGCCCGTAGTGCTCGTCCTCCCAGATGAGCACCACGATGGGCACACCCTCGCGCACGGCCGTCTCGAGCTCCTGGCTGTTCATCATGAAGCCGCCGTCGCCCGTCACGGCGAGCACGCGGCGCTCGGGATGCACGAGCTTGGCCGCGATGGAGCCGGGCACGGAGAAGCCCATGGAGGCGAAGCCGTTCGAGATGAGGCAGGTGCGCGGCTCGTAGCAGGGGTAGTCTCGGCCGATCCAGATCTTGTGGGCACCCACGTCGGAGACGAGGATGTCGGAGCGGCCGAGGACCGAGCGCACGTCCGCCAGGATGCGGGCGGGCTTCATAGGATAGGCATCCGAGGCGCTGAGCCGCTCGAAGTCCTCGCGCAGGCGCCTGCCCACGGCGAGAAGGCCCTCGGGCTCGGGCGCATCGTCGCGGCGGGCCGTGCGCAGGATCTGGTAGATGCTGTCCGAGATGTCACCCGTGACCTCGACGTCGGGCTCGTAGAGCTGATTGACGTCGGCCGGCAGCCCCGAGATGTTCACGATCCTCATGTCGTCGTGCGTGTGCCACTTCTTGGGCGCGCACTCGATGAGGTCATAGCCAACGCCGATGACGAGATCGGCCTGGTCGAACGCGTCGATGATGTAGTCGTGCTGGGGTATGCCCACCACGCCCAGGCGCCACGGGCAGTCCCAGGGCACGATGCCCTTGCCCATCATCGTCTGGACCACGGGGATGTGCAGGCGCTCGGCCAGGGAGCGCACGGCCTCGCCGGCGTTGGCGCGCACGGCACCGGCACCGGCGAGGATGAGCGGGCTCTTGGCCTGGGAGATGAG
>UQWE01000180.1 GCA_900544655.1 uncultured Coriobacteriaceae bacterium | reverse complement strand
TTGGTCTGTTTGACCCCCCCGAAGCACCGCCGTTGTTGCGGACCCTGGGACCCGCATCGTCCGAACGCAGGCGCGAGCGCGCGTCGCCCTGGAGGTTAATCCTCTGGCGGGGGCCGGTGGCCCTGCCCGCCCCTCCCTCGACGACGGTGAAGGCGCCGCCCGACGAGGGTCTGCCCTGAAGCGGCGTCGAGGCGGCGCGCGAACCTGCACCGGGGTAGCCGGAACCACGCGAACTGGGTCTGCTCGTGGAAGACGTCGCGTATCCGACGCCCCTCACGTGCGCCTCGCCGACGCCCGTGTCCTCCTCGTCCGAGACGACGCCGATCTGCCTACGACGACGGTCGTGCTCCGTCTCGGGAAGGCTCGAATGCCTCGAGACGCCTACGATAGCCCCCGCCAGGGCCAGGCAGCTCATGATCGAGGATCCGCCATAGCTCAGGAACGGCAGGGGCTTGCCGGAGAGCGGGAAGAAGCCGAGCACGCCAAAGACGTTCAGGAAGAACTGCGTGAGGAACAGGGTCGTCGCTCCGATGACGATGAGGCGGCCCATGAGGTCGGGGGCGGAATCGGCGATCTTCTTGGCCTCATACGCGAGGAGCACGAAAAGCGCGATGACGGAGAGCGTGCCCACGAGGCCCAGTTCCTCGCCGATGACGGCGAAGATGAAGTCGTTGTGCGCCTCAGGGAGGTATGAGTACTTGGCGACGCTCATGCCGAAGCCACGGCCGAAAAGACCGCCGGAGCCAAAGGCCATGAATCCCTGCGTGAGCTGATAGCCGGAGTCCCATTGATCCAGCCAGGGGTCGAGCATCGTGAGGACGCGTTGGCGCGAGTAGTCGTCGGAAAGGACGATGACCATCGCTATGGCGCACAGGGCGCCGAGAACCTTGACGATCAGGTCGCGCCGAAAGCCCGAGGCATAGGCGAGCGAGACAATCATCAAGACGATGATGCCCGTGGTTCCCTTGTCAGGCTGGACTAGGATGAGCGCGAGCGGCCCGCCGAGGGCGACTCCCACGGTGATAGCGAACGAGCCATACGACATCGCACGGCCACCGAAGAACTCCGAGGCGAGCATGGCGGCCGTGTACAAGACCGTGACCTTGGCGAACTCCGAGGGCTGGATGCGGAGCGGTCCCACGCTAAGCCAGCGCGTCGCTCCGTTGGCGCCCGATCCGGCGACGAAGACGACGACCAGCATGCCCATCGTCACGACCCAGAGGAACAGCAGCACGGGCCTCGAGCAGATGCTGTGATAGTCGAAGAATCCCGTGCAGAACGCGAGCATGAGGCCAAGGCCGATGCAGAGCAGCTGACGCTTCAGGTAATACGCGGCGTCACCCTGCTCGGACAGGGCCTCGATCGAGGAGGCCGAGAAGATCATGACGAGGCCGAAGCACGTCAGCGCGAAGACGACCGCGACGAACACGAGCCTCGGCTTCATGATCGAAGCGGGTACGCCCATGATCTTGCGCTCAATGTTTGAGGCGGACGACTCCTCGCGACCCGCCCGGGAGCCGCGCGCAGAAGCCACGTTGGAGTTGGCGCGTGAAGACACTAGTTGCTCCCCTTGGCGATGCGATCGGCGACGAGGGACTTGAAGGCGCGGCCACGCTCCTCGAAGCCCGAGAACTCATCGAAAGACGAGCACGCGGGCGAGAGAAGCACGGTATCGCCGGGACGCGCGGCCTCGATGCCGGCATCGAGCGCCTGCTCGAGGTGCTCGGCGCGAACCACAGCCCCACCGGCGGCCTCGACCGCCTCGGCGATGCGCTCCCCGGCCTCGCCGAAGCACACGGCGACGTGAGCGTGGCGAGCGACGTCTGCGGCCATCTCGGAAAGGTCCGTACCCTTGTCGTGTCCCCCAAGGAGAATGACGACGTGGCCGGGCTCGAAGGCGGTGAGCGCCTTGGAGACCGCATCGGTGTTCGTGGCCTTTGAGTCGTTCACGAAGCGCACGCCGGCAAGCTCGCCGCACGGCTCGACGCGATGCTCGAGCGGACTGAAGGCGAGAAGGCCGGCGCGGACGTCGATGGCGTCAACGTCGCACGCAAGCGCGAGCGCAGAGGCGGCGAGTGCGTTCTCGACGTTGTGCTCGCCGGCAATCGAGAGCTCTCCCTTGTTCACGAGCTCGACGTCACGACCGTCGAGGCGCACGACGAGCATGCCGTCGGTACGTTCCCACGCGGCGTTCGCGGTCGTGGCCTCGGGGGCCTCGCCCGCGGCAAGCAGATGGCAGAC
>UQWE01000179.1 GCA_900544655.1 uncultured Coriobacteriaceae bacterium | reverse complement strand
GCCTCCGCACCGGTCCCGGCGCGCCCGCGCTGGACGCCGCCCGCGGTGACGATTGACCTCGCGAGCCTTAATCCAGCCCAGCGCGAGGCAGCGGAGTGCACGCATGGTCCGCTGCTCGTGCTTGCTGGTGCCGGCTCGGGCAAGACACGCGTGCTCACCTACCGTATCGCCCACATGATCGCGGACGAGGGCGTGCGCCCTTGGCAGATTCTCGCCATCACGTTCACCAACAAGGCGGCGAAGGAGATGCGTGAGCGTCTCGACGCCCTGCTGCCGGGTGGTACGCGTGGCATGTGGGTGTGCACCTTCCACGCCATGTGCGTCCGTATCCTCCGCGATGACGCCGATAAGCTGGGTTACACCTCCAACTTCACCATCTATGACGACGATGACTCGAAGCGCCTCGTGAAGCAGATCATGGCCGACCTCAACATCGAGCCCAAGCAGTTTCCGCTCAATGGCATTCGCTCTCGCATCTCTAGCGCCAAGAATGCCCTCGTTCTGCCTGATGAGTTCGAGGGGCTTGCCAACACGCCGCCCCTTCAGGCGACGGCTCGCGTCTATCGCGAGCTGCAGTCTCGTCTCGAGCGCGCGAATGCCATGGACTTCGATGACCTGCTCATAAACGCCCACAAGCTGCTTCGTGACCATCCGGATGTCCTGGCCAAGTACCAGCAGCGCTTCGTGCAGATCAGCGTGGACGAGTATCAGGACACCAACCACGTCCAGTACGAGATCACGAACATGCTCGCCGCGAGCCAACGCAACCTTATGGTTGTCGGTGATGATGACCAGTCCATTTATAGCTGGCGTGGCGCGGACATCCAGAACATCCTCGATTTCGAGAAGGACTATCCGGATGCCAAGGTCGTGAAGCTGGAGGAGAACTATCGCTCGACTGGCCACATCCTGAACGCTGCGAACGCCGTCGTCGCCAACAACAGCCGCCGCAAGGAGAAGCGCCTCTTCACCTCGCGTGGGGACGGCGAGCTCGTGCAGGCCTACCAGGCGAGTGACGAGCGCGACGAGGGCCGCTGGATCGGCGCTCAGATCGAGAAGATCCACTCCGCGGGCACGAGCTACGACGACATGGCGGTCTTCTACCGCACCAACGCCCAGAGCCGCATCCTCGAAGATATGCTGCTGCGCGCCGGTGTCCCGTACAAGATTGTGGGTGGCACGCGCTTCTTCGACCGTGCGGAGATTCGTGATGTCACGGCCTATCTTAAGCTCGTGGTGAATCCCGCGGATGACGTGAGCGCCCTGCGCGTGGTCAACACGCCGCGCCGTGGCATCGGCTCGACGAGCGTGGCGAAGATCCAGAGCTATGCCCTGGTCAACGGCATGCCGTTTTTGGCCGCCTGCCAGGCTTGCGTTGCGGAGGAGGGTCTTCTCACGGCGAAGGTCAGGGGAGCGCTTGCCCAGTTCACGGGTGTGATCGAGGCTGCGCGCCACAAGTCCGGAGAACTCGCGCGCGTGATTGAGTCCATCGTTGATGACGCCGGCCTCATCAACGCGCTCGAGGCCGAGCACACCATTGAGGCGGATGGCCGCATCGAGAACATCCGCGAGTTCCTTGGCGTTGCCCAGGAGTTTGACGAGACCCACGACGACGTGGCGGAGACCCTCGAGAGCCTGGCGCAGCTGCGCGAGGCTGGCATGATCGACGCCGCGGGAGAGGTGCCTGCTGCCGCCCCTGCCGCTCAGCCGACTGACCCCAGCGTGACGGTTGCCGCCGAGAAGCTTCCCGCCTTCATGGAGTGGCTCGCCCTACGCAGCGACCTCGACGCCCTCGCGGGTTCGAGCAGCGCGGTGACGATGATGACGGTGCACTCCGCCAAGGGCCTGGAGTTTCCCGTCGTGTTCGTCGCCGGCATGGAGGAGGGCATCTTCCCGCACGCCGGTCACGAGGATGACCCGTCTGGCGTCGAGGAGGAGAGGCGCCTTGCCTACGTCGCCATCACGCGCGCGGAGCGCCAGCTCTTCCTCACCTACGCCGCCACGCGCCGCACCTATGGCTCCACCACGGCGTAGGGCGATCCCCCTTGGCCCCCCCCCCGGCGACCCCGCGGAGCCGTTTCCTCCGCGAGATTCCCGAGCAGGATATCCAGCTCGTGGGTGTCGGCTCGGACGGCTTCTCCGGCGTGGGCTGGGAGAAGCGCGGCGATCGCCGCGGCACGTATGGCAGCGGCACGGAGGCCTATGGCGGCGCGGTGTTCGGCTCCGCCACGCGCTCCGCTGG
>UQWE01000178.1 GCA_900544655.1 uncultured Coriobacteriaceae bacterium | reverse complement strand
CCACGCTCGATGCCGCCACCCCGCGTACGGCCACCCCGCCCGACGCCACGACCTCGGCCCCGGCATCCTCGGTCGCCACCGACGCCCCGCGCCCAACATGTCCGGAATATGTGCTCGCAACCCTTCGCGAGCATGGCTTTTCCGCCCAACCCATCGCAGACTTCACCTTTCTGCCGCAAGATGCCCCTCGCGACACCGACCGCCTGCTCGTCAACTACTGCTAGTCTCCGGGAACCAGGGAACCCACCTTGGCAGGCACTTCCGAATCATTCTCTTTGCCGCACGAACGCGTTTTAGGCGTTCGCAGAGGGTGTGTTGAAATAAGTCGCTAAGTAGGGGGCTATTTGCCTACCTGCCGAGTAGACCCGCTTTTCGGCCGATGGCGACCTGGGGTTTTGCGGCGCTTCGGCTGGGTCTACTCGGGCAAACCCGGATTAGCCCCCTACTTAGCGACTTTTTCTATTTCGCGCCTGTTTTGTGGCCTCGCTGGCATAGTTTGCCCTCGATTCTTCTTTCGTCTTCACGCGCGCATTGGTTCCGGCCATTTTGGTAAACGCGAGTTGATATTTGTCAGATTCTTGTCAGATATTGTCTTACCTGCGGATATATCGCAGTATTGCCAACGTTTACCGATTCGATACACCTAAAATGTCCGCTTGCCGAAGTGTTGCCAGAATGGCGTGTGTTCCCTCCTCGGCACGGCTACCTTCTCTGAAACCACGTATCGGGGAGGGTGCATGTCCGAGATCTTCTGCGGTCCCACCGCGTTCAAGCTCCATAGAATCCCGCCACAGGTAATCGGCCTGTGTCTACCATTGCCTCAGCCACGAGGCGACAAGAATCGAACGGAGCTGCGCTCCCATCCCGTCGTGAGGGAGATCTTGGGCACGCCGCTTCACAGGTTGGTATTCTCTCGTAACGAGCTATCGAATGGGAAGCTGTTCCGAGACCACTTCTGGTCCGGCGAGCGTCCCTTCGGGTCAATCTGGGAGCACGAGCTCGGGGTCAGTGTCGCCTCCCCGGCGATGACCCTACTCGGCCTCGCCTCCACCATCCCATTTCCGCATCTCCTCATGGCTGTCTACGAAATGTGCGGCGGCTTTGCGGTCTTTCGGCCAGGCGAGGCGATCGAGGAGGCGATGCGCAAATACTGGCACGGCGGCAGCGAAAGGCTTGGTTTTTGGAAAAGGGTTATGTCCACGAAGGGAGCCCCTACGAGCCTCTGGATGCGCCCGCCGCTTCTCGACCTCAGAGAGCTCAAGCGCTTCGCATCCGAGGTGGCCGGCCACAGGGGAGCGCGCCCGCTCGCCGAGGCCGCCGAGCTCATGACGGGCCCATGCGACTCGCCGTTCGAGGTGCAGGCGAGCCTGCTGCTCGGGCTTCCGCGGAGGTTCGGCGGTATGGGCTTCACGGACATCGAGAACAACGAGGTGATTCATCTATCAAGCGACGCTCGGGCGTTGTGCGGCAAGAGCACGTGTCGCGCGGACATCTATCTCGAGGGGAATGGCGTGGCGGGGCCGGTTGACATCGAGTGTCAGGGAGCCATGGTGCACGATTCCGGTGAGTCTGCCATCTCTGACTCGCGACGCACCGCGGCGCTGCAAAGCATGGGAATCGATGTCGTTCCGGTCACATTTGACCAGATCAGTGATCCGCGCGGATTCGGCGCGCTGACCACTCTCGTGGCGAAACGCTCCGGGCGCAAGTTGGCCCCAAAGACGGAGGGCCTTCAGCGCCGAGAGCTCGACCTTAGGCGTAACGTGTTCATTGACTGGGACACGCTTGGGGAATAGGAAGCGGGGGCGCGTCAGCGGAACCGCTAATTCACCGGTAATAATAGGAATCGCGCCTGCCCTATGAGGGGTAGGCGCGATGTCGTATTGCGGCATGTGGTCATGCGCGGTTCGTTCACGCTAGCAGCCCGGTTTCGGCGGCGCGGCGGCGCACGATGTCGACCAGTTGCTCGGTCAGGAGCTGGTAGGCCTGGCGGTCGCGTCCCTCGAGGCAGGAGAGGTGGGCGTCGATCGTGGTGTGGTCGCCGCGAACGGCGGGCCCGGTGAGAGAGGCCTCGACGCCGTCTTTCGCGATGTGTTCGGCGTTGCCGAGGAACAGGGGTGCCAGCGCGGCCTCCGCCTCGGCGCGGTCAAACCCGCAGCGCACGAGTTCGCCGGCTGCCATGTCATATAGCCCCACCACGAGGTTCGACGCCATGACGGCGGCGGCGTGGTAACGGGTCTTCGCTCCGGCGGCGATAAAGCTCGTCG
>UQWE01000177.1 GCA_900544655.1 uncultured Coriobacteriaceae bacterium | reverse complement strand
ACAGGCGGCCACGCTTCAGGAAGTCAGGAATGTCGAACTCCTTGCTGCCCGTGGTGCTCGCGGCAGGACGGGCGGGAGCGGCAGCGGGGGCCGGGGTCTCGACCGCGGCGGGGGCGCGGAAGTCACCGAGGAGGGACGGCTGCTGGGAGGCATCGGCGAAGCCGGTGGCGATGACGGTGATGCGGACCTGATCGCCCAGGCTCTCGTCGACCGTGGTGCCGAAGATGATGTTGGCCTCAGGGTCAACGTTGGAAGCGACGAGGTCTGCGGCGTCGGAGATCTCAGTGATGCCGAGGTCCTTGTTACCGGCGATGGAGAGCAGGACGCGGGTGGCGCCGTCGACGGAGCTCTCGAGCAGGCGACTGGAGATGGCCTCCTGGGCGGCATCGGTGGCGCGGTTGTCGCCAGAGGCCATGCCGATGCCCATCATGGCCGTGCCGGAGCCGCGCATAATCGTGCAGACATCGGCGAAGTCGAGGTTGATGAGGCCCGGGACGGTGATGAGGTCCGTGATGCCCTGGGTGCCCTGGCACAGGACATCGTCCGCCATGCGAAAGGCCTCGAGCATGGTCGTCTTCTTCTCGGCGAGGTCGAGGAGGCGGTCATTCGGGATGACGATGAGGGTGTCAACATTCTCAGAGAGGTTCTCGACGCCGGTGAGGGCGCTGGCGGTGCGCTTGCGACCCTCGAAGGTGAACGGCTTGGTGACGACGGCGATGGTGAGGGCGCCCACATCGTTCTTGGCGATGTCAGCGACAACGGGGGCAGCGCCGGTGCCGGTGCCGCCGCCCTCGCCCGCGGTGATGAAGACCATGTCGGCGCCGGCAAGGGCGGCCTTGATTTCGTCGCGGGAGTCCTCGGCGGCCTGGGCGCCGACCTCAGGGTTGGCGCCAGCACCAAGGCCCTTGGTGATGTCAGTGCCGATGTGGACCTTCACATCCGCGTCAGACATGGCGAGAGCCTGGGCATCGGTGTTGACAGCCACGAACTCGACGCCGCGGATGCCCTCCTCGATCATGCGGTTGACGGCGTTGGTGCCGCCACCGCCGACTCCGACGACCTTAATGACGGCGAGGTAGTTGCTGAGGGTATCGGTGGCGCTCATGGTTCCTCCTTGCGTGGCAGTGCTTGTTGTGGTCGTTCTTCTGTGGGCGGGGCCCGTCTTAGTGGCGCTGTGTTTAGCCATAGTCTTCAAACTCTCAAGCTCAGGTTTAGCTCTACCCAAAAGGTAAAGCGGCACATACTGTCATATATGGCGATACCCTGTCAACAAATCGTTGGCGTTTTTTCACGCGAACTGCAGATTGGGACCGCCGGCGGTAGCGATGTTACCCCTCGTCCGCCCCCGCATCCCTAGGCTGGCCAGAGTCTCCGGCGGAGTCACCGTCCGAGCCGTCGTCGCCATCCTCGCCGGAACCATCGCTCGAGGAGGATGTTGTCGCCGGCGTGGACTTAGCCGTGATCTGCGCCACAGTGTCGGCGGCACCGGAAAGCGTGGTGCCATCCGCGACCTTGCGGTAGGTGGGCTTGCTCGGGACGCGAACGTTGACGTAGGTGAGCTGGTCGCCGTAGTTCGCCATGATCTCTTTCAGGGCCTGGACCTTCGCGGAGACGTCATTCGCCGCACCAAGGGAGACCTCGAGGCCGCTCTTGAGGACGACGGAGACGCTTCCGGAGCTCGCGGCGTAGTAGACCTGGGCCTCGGTGCTGATGGAATCAGGGAGCTGGCCCTGGTAGGTCAGAACGTCGAGGATGGAGTCATCGGTCGAGGGTGCGCCCTGCGCGGGGTTGACCGTGGCCGGCACGTTGGCGATGAGCAGGCAGCCCATCTCCTGCGCGCGGGCGAGGGCGAGCTGGACGACGTCCCCCCCGGAAGAGGTGTCGAGCTGCACGGGCTCGATCCAGACGCCGTCGTCACCGAGCGCCCACACGCTCGTACCGCCACCGATGACGACGAGCGCGGCAACCGAACGCTCCTCGACGGAGACCCCGAGCGTATCGGGGAACTCTCGCTTGATGATGACGCGCTTGACCCAGGGATTCTTCGAGACCTTCTCCGTGATCTGGGAAGTGTCGACGTTGAGCAGCGTCGTCCCCTCCTCGACGGAAGCGAGCTTGGCGATCTGGGCCTCGCTCACGTGCTCCGAGGCCGCGGCGTTGATGCCGGTGATCACGAAGACCGGCAGATGAGCCATGACGAAAAGCACGACCAGCGAGATGAGGGCGAGGCCGGCGACGATGCCCGCACCAACGGCAGCCCTGCGCACGTAGGCATTGCCAGTCG
>UQWE01000176.1 GCA_900544655.1 uncultured Coriobacteriaceae bacterium | reverse complement strand
TCGCGGAGGCGCTCCTGCGCGTTCCCAGCGCCCGCAAAAGCGCGATGCCGATACCCAGTCTGCGCAGAGTCGCCGTCCCGACCGCTCCCGCGCCGGTTCGAAGGGCGACCTCATCGAGGGCCGTCGTGCCGTTGCGGAAGCACTCGAGCTGGGTCTGCCCGTTTCTCGCGCCTTGATCCAGAAGGACCAGGGCGGTACCGACCAAGCGCTCGCAGACCTCGCCCGCACCTTTGAGGCTGCCGGCGTCGAGGTCGAGCGAGTCGCCAAGCCGATCCTCGACTCGCTCTCCTCTCACGGCGCCCATCAGGGCGTCATGCTCAAAGTGCGTCCCTATCGCTATGCGTCCCTGGCAGACGTCATCGCTCGGGCGGGGGAGGGCAACGCCCTCGTCATCGTCCTCGACCACGTGACGGACGAAGGCAACTTCGGAGCCATCGTGCGCACGGCAGAGATCGTGGGGGCAGCAGGCGTCGTCATCGCGAACGCCCGTGCCGCCCGCGTTGGCGTGGGAGCCTACAAGACGAGCGCCGGCGCGGTCATGCACTTGCCCATCGCGCAGGTGCCCAACCTCGCGACGGCTCTTGACGAGCTCAAGGAACATGGCTTCTGGGCTGGGGGTGCCACCGAGCACGCGCATGATGTCATTTGGGACGCACCGGTTCACGGGCGCCTGGCGCTTGTCATGGGCTCTGAGGGCTCCGGTATCTCGCGTCTCGTGCGCGAACACTGCGACTTCGAGTTCCGCCTGCCCCAGCGCGGCGTCGTCGAGTCCCTGAACGTCGCCCAGGCGACCACTGCCATCGCGTATGAGTGGCTTCGCCGCGACATGACTCAGGCCGAGGCTGCGGGCGGAGTTGCTGATGCCGCGGCGAGCGCTGACGCCCGGGACGCGGCGGACGAGGTCGTCTTTGACGAGTCGGGCTATGACCTGCCCGATACGAGCGGTTTCGACTTCTAGGCGGCGCACGTGGCTAAGCGTTCCAAGAACGAGCTTCTCGTCGTCGACGGCTACAACGTGATATTCGGCACCCCGCGGTACAAGGAACTCGCAGACGAGCCTGAGCCTGGCTCTCGCGACGGCGATCCCTTCGAGCGCGCTAGGGACATGCTCGTGGGTGATGTCGCCGCCTTTGCCCAGGGCCGCTATGACCCTGTCATCGTCTTCGACGCCGCCGGAAACGTGAACCCAGAACATCCTGAGCTCAGGCGTGCCGGCGTGCGCATGATTTTCTCGCCCACGGGCGTCACAGCGGACTCCGTCATCGAGAAGCTCGTGACCGATTGCCGCCGAGAGATGCGCGAGGTAACGGTTGTGACCTCGGACAATGCGATTAGGGCGACGGTCGGCGGGATTCCCGTGACTCGAATCTCGAGCTCGATGCTCGCTCACGAGATAGATGCGCTCGACGCCGAGCGCGAGGTGGACGTGGCGGATCGAAGCCACGGTCGTCTTACGGTGGAAGACCGTCTCGACCCCAAGACGCTTGCGGCGCTCAACGCGCTCTTGGGGAGGTAGCCGAAACGAATCGATTCGGCTACCATGCAAGAAAGCGGCTAATCCGCGAATGCGTGCCAACGTAGCTCAATGGTAGAGCCCCTGTCTTGTAAACAGGCCGTTGTAGGTTCAATTCCTATCGTTGGCTCCATGATCTGGAGAAGCGGGGCGACATGCCGGGAGGGCGGTCGTCCCGCTTTATATTGCCCCTGGCGAGAAGTGTAGGAAATATGAAGGCGGCCAGCTTCCTCATTTCTGTTGACAATATTTTCTCAGCCTTGTAATATCTCTTCCGCTGCGAGGGGCGATGGCCCCAGACGGCGGCTTGAAAACGGTATGGGGATGTGGCACAGCGGCAACTGCGGCGGACTGTAAATCCGCTCCTTACAGGTTCCTTGGTTCGAGTCCAAGCATCCCCACCATGCCCGTGTAGCTCAGTAGGTAGAGCACTTCGTTGGTAACGAAGAGGTCACCGGTTCAAATCCGGTCGCGGGCTCCATTCAAGCACGGCGGTGTAGCTCAGTTGGTTAGAGCACGCGGTTCATACCCGCGGCGTCACTGGTTCGAATCCAGTCACCGCTACCAGAGCCCTCGCGGCGTCGAGAAATCGGCGCCGCTGGACATATAAATAGGCAAAAAGGCCGTCAAGGCCTAAAGCTAGCATCCATGAGGAGGATGGCAAATGGCCAAGGAGAAGTTTGAGCGCACTAAGCCGCACGTGAACATCGGTACGATTGGTCACGTTGACCACGGCAAGACCACGCTGACGGCTGCTATCACCAAGGTCCTCTCTGAGACCGAGGGCTGCAAGGCCGACTTCACCGCGTTCGAGAACATCGACA
>UQWE01000175.1 GCA_900544655.1 uncultured Coriobacteriaceae bacterium | reverse complement strand
CTCCTGACCGTTCAGGGCGTCCAGACCGCCGGAGGCCCCCATGGCCTCCTTCAGCTCCTGCCAGGCTCGGCCAACCGCCTCGCCCGTGAACAGCGTCTGGCGGGAGCCGGAGGTGGTTCCGGAGTCGGGCGCGTTCTCGGTCGAGCACTCGCCGTTTTCGATGCGCTCGCGCGGAAGGCCGCAGGCCTCGGAGACGTCCTGCAGGAAGACCGTGTTGCAGCCTTGACCGATGTCGGACGTGGCGGCATAGACCACGGCGCGGCCATGCTCGACGCGGATGTTGCAGCGGCCCGCGTCCGGAAGGCCGACGCCGACGCCCGAGTTCTTCATCGCGCAGGCGATGCCCGCGTGGCCGGGATGCGCGTAGTAGGCGTCCTTCACGGCCTCGAGGGTCTCCTTGAGGGCAGTGGAGCAATCCGCGATCTGGCCGTTCGGGAGGACCTCGCCCGGCTCAATGGCGTTGCGGTAGCGAATCTCCCACGGGTCCAGCCCGACCTTCTCGGCGAGGATGTCGATGAGGCTCTCGAGCGCGAACTCGCTCTGGCACACGCCGAAGCCACGGAAGGCGCCGGAAGGCGGGTTGTTGGTGTAGTAGCCGTAGCCACGAATGTCGGTGTTCTGGTACTTGTAGGGGCCGACGGAGTGCGTGCAGGCGCGCTCGAGGACCGGTCCGCACAGGCTCGCGTAGGCGCCCGTGTCGAAGTTGATCTCGCAGTCGAGCGCGGTGAAGTTGCCCTCGGCGTCGCAACCGAGCGTGAAGGTGCCCTCCATCGGGTGGCGCTTCGGATGGAAGTTGATTGACTCCTGGCGCGTGAGGCGGCACTTGACCGCGCGGCCGAAGTGTACCGCCGCCAGCGCGGCGAGGTGCTGGACGGAGACGTCCTCCTTGCCACCGAAGCCGCCGCCGACGAGCATCGTCTCGACGACGACGCGCTCGGGCGTGGCGTCCCAGCCGAACATGTGCGCGCATTCCTTGCGCGTGTCATAGGCGCCCTGGTCCGTCGACCAGATCTTCACGCCGTCCTTGTAAGGGGCGGCGACGGCGCACTCGGGCTCGAGGAAGGCGTGCTCGGTGAACGGTGTCGTGAAGCTCTGCGTCGCCGTGAACGCGGAGTTCTCGAGCGCCGTCTTGGCGTCGCCGCGAGTGACGTGACGCTGCTGGCAGATGTTGTTCTCGAGCTTCACCTGGTTGCCGAAGGCGAGGAAGCCGTCATGGACGAGCGGGGCGTCCGGAGCGGCAGCCTCCGCGATGTTGCGGACGGGCTCGAGCTGCTCGTAGGTGACCTTCACGAACTTCTTTGCGCGCTCGACCTGGGCCGGGGTCTCGCCCACCACGAGCACGATGGCGTCTCCGACGCAGCGGGTGATGTCGCCCTCGGCAATCATGACGTCCCAGTCCTGGATGAGGTGGCCCACCTGGTTGACGGGCACGTCGTCGGCGGTGAGGATGCCGAGGATGCCGGGCTGCTTGGCCGCCTTCTCGAAGTCAATCTTCACCACGCGTGCGCGCGGGAAGCGGGAGCGGACGGCGCTCGCGAAGACCATGTCCGGAAAGTCGCGCTGGTCGAGATCGTCAGGGTACTTGCCAAAGCCGAGGACCTTGCGGCGGACGTCGACGCGGAAGGCACGCTTGCCCACACCGTAATCGTCGCCGCGCTCGAGAGCGGGGTCGATCACCTCGTCGCCGCGAAGGATAGGCGGCCAAAGCGGGCTCCCCCCGATGTTCTTGTGGTAGCCGGTGCAGCGGCAGACGTTGCCGCGGATGGCACGCTTGACCTCGGCCTCCGTGGGATCGGGGTTCTTGCGCACGAGGGCGGTGCCGGAGATAACCATACCGGGGATGCAGAAGCCGCACTGGACGGCGCCCACGGCACCGAAGGCATAGACGAAGGCCTCCTGTTCCTCGTGGGTGAGGCCCTCGACCGTGGTCACGGTGCGGCCAGCCGCGAGCTTCGTCGTGAGGACACACGCGCGGACGGCGCGACCGTCGACGATGACCATGCAGGCGCCGCAGGCACCCTCGGAGCAGCCGTCCTTGGCGCTCGTGATGTGGAGGTCGTCGCGCAGGAAGCGGAGGAGCGACTTGTTCTCGCGAGCCACCTCGACGCGCCCGTTGATGATGATCTCATACGCCTCGGACGGCGCGCCCTGCGCCGCGACGGCGGTCTTCTTCTCGTTGGTAGTCATGTCGTCTCCCCTACACTGCCGCGAACATGCCGCCGGCGTCCGAGATGGCGCCGCGCGGGCAGGTGACTGCGCACATGCCACAGGCGATGCACTCGTCGTAGTCGATGCGGGCGTGTCCATGGTCGAGGCTGATCGCGCCCGTCGGGCAGACGCGCACGCAGCGACC
>UQWE01000174.1 GCA_900544655.1 uncultured Coriobacteriaceae bacterium | reverse complement strand
GCCTGCCGCATCATCGATGACTCGTATAACGCCGCGCCGGACTCCGTGGCAGCGGCTCTGAACGCCCTCTGTAGCATGAAGGTGGAGGAGGGCGGCCGCCGCATCGCCGTGCTCGGCGAGATCGGCGAGCTCGGCGACGAGGAGGAGCGCCTCCACGAGCTCGTGGGCGCCTATGCCGCTGCGAAGCCGCTCGACATGCTCGTCATCGTCGGCACGGATCGCGCGGACCACATGGAGTCCGCCGCGAGGCTCATGGGCTTCTCCGAGGACAAGATCGTTCGCGTCGAGGACGTCCACGCGCTCACGAGCGTTATGTCGGGCGTGCTCGCGCCCGAAGATCTCGTTCTCGTCAAGGCGTCTCGCGCGGCTATGCTCGACGTATTCGTGAAGGCGGTGACGGCGTAAGTGCTGACCAATCTTCTCGTTGGGTCCCAGTACCCGACCTACCAGGTGTTTGTGTCCTTCTTCGTCTCGTGTCTCATTACGGCGCTCCTCATGCCGTCGTTCATTCGCCTTATGCGCAAGGACGGCATCGGCCAGCAGGTTCGTGCGGACGGCCCGCAGACGCACCTCGTGAAGCAGGGCACGCCCACGATGGGCGGCGTGATCATCCTCGCCGGCATGATCCTCACGACCGTGCTCTTCGCGCGCTGGACGCCCGACCTCATCCTCTGCGTCGCCGCCACGATCGCGACGGGCCTCCTCGGCCTACTCGACGACGTCGAGTCTGTGAGCCACGGGCGCTCGCTCGGCCTCACTCCGTCGCAGAAGATGCTCGGCCTCATCGTCATCTCCGTGTCCTTCTGCCTGCTCGCCGTCAACTGGGTGGGTGTTCCCCCGACGATCACCTTCCCGGGTGGCTTCACGCTCGACCTGGGCGTGCTTGGCTTCAACATCGGTGGCGTCAGCGTGCCCTGGCTCTATCTGATCTTCGTGTTCCTGCTGCTTGCGGGCCTCTCCAACGCCGTTAACCTCACCGATGGCCTCGATGGCCTTGCGGGCGGCACCGTCATGGTCGTCATGCTCGCCATGTCGATGGTCGCCTTCTCCTACGACGAGATTAACCTCTCCGTGTTCGCCGCGGCGAGTGCCGGCGCGTGCGTGGGGTTCCTCTGGCACAACTGCTATCCTGCGGCCATCTTCATGGGCGACACGGGTTCGCTTGCGCTGGGCGCGGGCTTCGCTGCCCTTGCGGTCCTCACGAAGACAGAGGTGACCTCGCTTGTCATGGGGGGCCTCTTCATCTGCGAGGCTCTCTCCGTGATGCTTCAGGTAATTAGCTTCAAGACCACTGGCAAACGCATCTTCCTGATGGCGCCGCTGCACCACCACTTCGAGAAGAAGGGCTGGAGCGAGACGAAGGTGGTCATCCGCTTCTGGATCGTGAGCGCTATGTTCGCCGCGGTGGGCTTCGCACTCTACTTCCAGCTTCGCTAACGGCGGGCCGCCCTCGGGCGGCCTTCTCGCATCTGCTCGTGTCCGTGACGCACGACAAGTCGCGCGTGCGGTGCGGTCGCACGAGCGGCGTGGCACTGCGAGCTGCCGAGGCGCGGGCGCCATGGCAGCAGGCGGGGACGTGCCACACACTGAAATGATGAGCCAAAGGGGGCTTTCACATGACTGACGGCAAACTTGGGGACGTCTGCGTCCTTGGCCTCGGCAAGACGGGAGAGGCCGTTGCCGAGTATCTTCTCGCCCAGCGCGATGACGGCAGGGTGAGTTCCGTGACCGTGGTGGGTGGCGCCAAGAGTGCCCCGTCTGACGAGTCGCTCGCCCTCGAGCATGAGGGCGCGAAGGTCGTCTACGGCACCGAGGACGTCGAGGGCGACTTCGACCTCGCGATCGCCTCCCCGGGCATCTCTGAGTTCAGCGACTTCTATGCGAATGGCAAGGCCGCCTCCAAGGAGATCATCGGCGAGCCCGAGCTTGCCTGGCGCGAGAGCCCCGAGCGCTGGGTTGGCATCACCGGCACCAACGGCAAGACCACGACGACCACCCTCGCCCGCGACCTCCTTCGCGCGGGTGGCCTTGCCGCCGAGGCCGTTGGCAACATCGGAACGATGAGCATCGGCGAGGTTGCCAGGCTCGCTTCTGGCGAGTGGCTCGTGGCCGAGCTCTCGAGCTTCCAGCTTGCGGGGACGGTCGAGCTGCATCCCCACGTGGGCGTGCTGCTCAACGTCACGCCTGACCACCTCTATTGGCACAAGACCATGGAGAACTACGCCGCCGCCAAGGAGCGCCTCTTCCGGAACATGGACGCCGGCGACCTCGCCATCATCTCCGACGGAGACTCCTGGTGCCGTGACATCGCCGCGCGCTGCGAGGGACGTGGCCTGCGCGTCTGCCATCTGCT
>UQWE01000173.1 GCA_900544655.1 uncultured Coriobacteriaceae bacterium | reverse complement strand
GCCTGCCGCCGCTGGCGAGGATGCGCAGTCGGAGGAGGCTGCCCACACAACAGAGGCCACACCCGTGGCAAATGACGAACCCGCAACCGCTACGGATGCCCAACCCGAGCCCGCAGCCGCCCCCGCCCCTTCGGGTGAGACGCTCAGCGTCGACCAGGCCGTCGCCATTCTCGGCGTGAGCCGTCCCACCATCTACAAGCTCATTGAGTCTGGCGAGCTTCCCGCGAGCAAGAAGGGCCGTAGCTGGCGCATCTCCGCCGCCGCCGTGAGCGAGCGCGCCAACCAGTAGCACGCGCCCGTAGCCAGAACAAACGAGGGTCGCCCCACCACGGGACGACCCTCGTGTCATATCGTCGAATCGCGGACGCACCACCTAGTGGATCGGGTCCTCGCCATCCTCCAAGAACAGCGGCACGGCGATGCGCGTGTAAAGCGCGAGCCAAATGAGCGAGAGGCAGAATCCGCCAATAACGTCACTCGCGTAATGAACGCCCAGATAAACACGACTCACGCCCACCATGACGATGACGACGCCAAAGGCGGCAAGCAGAAGCGTGCGCTGCCTACGATCCTTCTCGTACTTCCAAACGAACCAGGCGAGAAGACCAAAGAATGCCATCGCCACCATCGAGTGGCCCGACGGGAAGCTGAAGCCGCTCACGCTCGCAAGACGGAATCCGTCCGGGCGCGGGCGCTGGATGATGAACTTGAGCGCCTGGTTGATGAGAACAACAAGGCCGAGGTTAACAGCGCAGCACCATCCCGGGCGCCTGCCCGGGGCAAACGCGGCGACCGCCAGCAGCAGCACGAGCAGCGTCAGCGGCGTCGCCAACGCCGAGAAGCTCTCCATGATCGGCGTGAGCCACGGGCGACGTAGATGCCCGACGATGAGCCAATAGGCCGCGCGATCCAGCCGCATCGATTCAAGCTCGAGGACATCCTCGAGAATCATCACGAACACCGCGGAGCACACGGCGATCACAACAAAACGCGCGTTATCGCGGATAAGCGAGCAAAACTGACTCGCGATTGTCTTTGAATCCCTGCCCTTGCCAGAAGACATGTGCGTTCCCCCATAAATCGAACTTGCACATGAGGATGATACCCAAGCCTGCGTGCACAAGCTCTGCGCGGACCGTGCGCCTCACAACCGCGCTCGCCCGACCTGCGCAGCGCCACGTCCGCACAGGACCACGTCCATATGACACGCACAATTAATAACGGTCTTCACACCGACAGGTCTATCATGTTTGATACTCCGCAGTATTCAGTGGTTTAAGATGTAAACAGCGCTTCCCACGAAGAGAAGGATAATTATGTCCACTTCCAAGCACATCACTTCCGCCGGCATCGACCGTCGCGGCTTCCTCAGGCTCATGGCCGCAGGCGCCGCGACCATGCCGCTCGCCCTCGCCGGTTGCGGCTCCAACCAGCAGGCCGCCACGACCTCCGCTGCCACCACCGCCGCTGGGGCCGCCGACATCTCCGGCGCCAAACTCACCTTCGTCGGCGACGACGCCTTCGCCCCCTACCGCTACCTCGAGGTTCAGGCCGATGGCACCCAGAAGGTCGTCGGTCTCGACATCGCCGTCGCGGACGAGATGGCGAACCGTCTCGGTTTCACCTATGACTTTGAGCCGCAGGAGTTCACCGCAACTCTCGCCTCCGTCCAGGGCAGCGACACCTCGTTCACCATGGCCATGTCCTCCAATCCCGAGCGCGAGGAGACCTTCGACTTCACGCGCGGCTATTACCAGCCGCTCGTTGGCGTTCTCACGATGAACGACGAGGTCAAGACCATCGACGACCTCAAGGGCAAGTCCATCGCCTGCACCACGGGTACCGTCCAGAACAAGTTCATCTCCGCCGTCCTGCCCGATGGCGACATCCACACCTATGACGGCGGCGACCAGTGCCTGCAGGAGGTCCTCTCCGGCCGCATCGACGCCTACCTGTGCGACGGCGCGGAAGGCCAGTCCATGCGCGACGCCAACGAGGGCCTCGTCCTCGGCTTCCTCGATCGCTCCGAGACGAAGGACTATGTGGGCGTCTATCGCATCATGGCCGCCAAGGGCGCCTCGTTCGTCGCCGCCTTCGACGAGTGCATCGGCGAGATGCTCGCCGATGGCACGATTGACGAGTTCATCGGCCAGTACGTGGGCGATGACTTCAAGTGGGGCGACGACGCCAGCGCCTCCGGCACCGCGACCACCGGCGTTGCCGCAAACTAGCACCTCATCCACCGGTCAGCACCCAGGCAGCTCAGCATGAAATTCTCGCTGATAGAACCTTATGCGCCGATGTTCGTGGGCGGTCTCGCCGTCACCTGCAAGGTGACGGCGGGCGGGAGCCATTA
>UQWE01000172.1 GCA_900544655.1 uncultured Coriobacteriaceae bacterium | reverse complement strand
CCGCCGGCGCGCCGCAGCGAACGGCCTATTGGGAGACTTGCGGCACGCGTGAGTTCTACGTGGACTACGAGTACGCGATTCGCGCGCCGTATGTGGACCTCTGGTGCGAGGCGCCGGCTCCTTCCGAGAAGGACGCGCGCTTTGCCTCTGCGTCTGCGCCCGGGGCAGCGGATGTCGCCGAGCAGCGGCCACACGTTACGTTCACGCCCTACCTGCGCGAACTTGCGGATCGCCTGTTTGCGACCATCCCCGCCGATGACGCGCTTGGCCGCGCGCGTGCCGCCTATGATTACGTGACGAACAGCGTTGACTATCGCTTCCAGCCTGAGTACCTGCTGCTCGACCCCATCGCAGACTCGTGCGCGAAGTCGCTTCGCGGCGACTGCGGCGTGTTTGCCATCACGTTCATCACGCTGTGCCGCCTGGGTGGCGTGCCCGCGCGCTGGCAGAGCGGCCTCTATGCGGCGCCCGATTACGTGGGTCCGCATGACTGGGCGATGTTCTACGTCGAGGACCTTGGGTGGCTCTGGGCCGATTGCTCGTTTGGCTCCTCCGCCCGCCGCGACGGCGACGAGGCGCGCCGCCGCTTCTACTTTGGCAACCTTGGCCCGTGGCGCATGGTCGCGAACTCGCAGTTCATGGCTCCGCTTACGCCTGCGTGTGACATTCTGCGCGCGGACCCGTATGACAACCAGGTGGGCGAGCTGGTCGTCGGCGACCGCGGACTCACCTTCCATGACTTCACCTGGCAAACCACCCTCGTCTCCATGAGCTAGTTGCCTTGTGCGAAACCTGCAAAAGGGACAGTCCCTTTTGCAGGTGGCGGCGCGCGGGTTGACAAAGGGACTGTCCCTTTGTCAACTTGTTTGTGATGAGAACCGGGGATGACATACCTGAGCTTTTGGCGCCGGCGGGGGATCGCGAGGCGTTCCTCGCTGCCGTCGCGGCGGGGGCGGATGCAATCTATTGCGGCGTTACCGGCGAGCTCAACGCCCGCCGCCGTGCGGGAGGCATTGGGCCTGGCGAGCTCGCGGGGCTATGCGACTTCGCCCACGCTCGCGGCGTTCGCATCTACGTGACGATGAACGTTGTCGTGAAGCAGGCAGAACTCGCTGGTGCCATTGCCGCGGCGGGCCGTGTGCTCGACGCGGGTGCCGACGCCCTCATCATCCAGGACCTGGGCTTTATTGCCGAGGTGCATCGCGCGTTTCCCGCGGCAGAGATTCACGTCTCGACCCAGGCGAACGTACATGACGCCCGTGGGATCCGCCTGTGCGAGCAGCTTGGCGCCTCGCGCGTGACGCTTTCTCGCGAGCTGCCGCTAGCGGAGATTGCCGCCATTGCCGCGGAGACGAACGCGGAGCTCGAGGTCTTCTCGCACGGGGCAATTTGCCCCAGCTATTCGGGCGTATGCATGCTCTCGAGCTTCCTTCGCGAGGGCCGCTCTCCCAACCGGGGTCTCTGCGCCCAGCCGTGTCGCTTGCCGTTCGATCTCGTGGACGAGGGTGGCGTGCGCCTACAGGCGCCTGATCGCGAACGCCCGCTCTGCACGCATGACAACTGTGTGATCGATGACTTGGGGCCCATGGTCGACGCGGGCGTTTCTGCCTTCAAGCTCGAGGGACGCATGAAGCCGGCGGCATACGTTTGGGCCGTTACCTCGGCATATCGAGCGGCACTTGACGCGATCGCCGTCGGCGCTGACGTACCTGGCTTTGCGCGGGCCCGTCTCAAGCGCACGTTCAACCGTGGCCTTTCCGACGCATATCTGCATGGCACCTCGGGAAACGAGCTCATGAGCTATGAGCGCAGCGGCAACCGTGGCGAGTTCGTGGGCGAGGTCGTGGGGTTCGAGCCCGAGCCCGGCTTCAAGCCGCGCGATGGCCAGCAGCTGCGCGGCACCGTGCGCGTGCGCCTCTCCGCGCCCGTGGGGGAGGGCGACTCCGTCGAGCTCAGGCCGCAGGGTGATCCCGAGCGCTTCCTCGTGGTCAAGGCCCCGCGCGACGCGCGAGCGGGAGACGTCATCGAGTGCTTCTGCCCAAGGCCAATGGGGCCGGGTGTTCCCGCGCGAGTCACGAAATCCGTGGCGTTGGAGCTAGCGGCGGCCAGAGCGAGCTTGAGCAGGAACTGTGAGCTCTGCGCGCTCGTGCGCAGCATTGATGACGCGCCCGCTATGCGCGCTGCTGGTGCTACCCGCATTTACCTCGATGTTATTGATACGTGGCCCGCGCCCGAGCTTCTCGCCCGCGTGGCGGAGGAGGGCGTCACCCCCGTACTGGACGAGGTTTGCCGCGAGGCGGACCATGCCCGCGTTGACCCGTGGCTGCGCGGCGGGATGCCAGCGGCGGGGGGGTAAGGCTTCGAGCTCCCCCCCCCCGATCGCAGT
>UQWE01000171.1 GCA_900544655.1 uncultured Coriobacteriaceae bacterium | reverse complement strand
GCAAGCTGAGCGCGCGCCCGCTGGTGGGGTGGGGGGGCGAGCTGCCAGTAGAGCTCCTCCGAGCCATTCTCCTGCTTGGCGAAGGCGGCCTCGAACTGGGCGCCCATCAGGAAGCCCTTGGCGAGAAGGCCGCCGCGCTCCTTCTGGAGGAACGGGAAGGCCTCGCGTAGGCGCTCTGCGTGCTTGCCGTGACCGCAGATGACGACGGCCTCGCCCATGAGCATGCCATTCTTCGTGCCGCCGATGTAGAAGGCGTCGACGCGGCTGGCGATGTAGGGGAGGGTGAGGTCGTTGCCGGGGGCGGTGAGGGCACTGCCGAGACGGGCGCCGTCGAGGAAGATACCCAGGTCATGACTGCGGGCCCAGTCGCAGATGGCGTCGAAGCGCTTGCGGTCCCAGACGCCGCCGAGCTCCGTCGCGTCGGTGATGTAGATGGCGGCCGGACGAGTCATGTGGCGGCCGGTGCCCATCTGGAACTGATAGACGCGCTCCGCCGCCTCGGGGTGGGGGAAGCCGTCGCGGTCAGCCGTGGGGAGGCTGGTGCGGCCGGTGGCGCCAAGCGCACCCGTCTCGTGCACGACGATGTGCGCGTCGGGCGTGCAGATGACGCCCTCCCAGTCGCGGAGCATGCCGTTGAGGCAGATGACGTTGGCGCTGGTGCCGCCGATGCAGAACTCGACCATGGCGTCCGGGCACTCGCATGCGGCGCGGATGAGCTCGCGAGCGTGGTCGCAGTGGGCGTCGCCCTCCGAATAGCCCACGTTCTGCTCTGCGCTCACGTGGCAGACGGCGTCGAGAATCTGGGGCGCGGCGCCCTCTGAGTAATCGTTGCGGAACAGGTGCATTGGTACTCCTCGCATTTCGTGCCGTTTGATATCGCGGCTCACATAATAACGCCCTTGCCTGCTGAAACCGCGCGCCCGAAGCGCAGTTGCGGTGCGTATCCCAGAATAACCCGCGCTATACTCAACCAGTTAGACCAACGAGTGAGAGGATGCCACGATGGCGAACAAGGCAGAGGGCACCGAGGATCTGTTCGGTGCGCGCATGCGTGCCTGGGAGCACATGCAGAAGACGGCCCGCGAGATGTTCGAGCCCTATGGTTTCGGCGCTATCGAGACGCCGGCGATGGAGCAGGTCTCCACGTTCGTGCATGGCATCGGCGAGTCGACGGACGTCGTGCGCAAGGAGATGTTCCGCGTCTTCTCCGGCGCCCTGCTCGACCGCGTCTTCCAGGCCGGCGACGAGAGTGGCCTCAAGCCCAAGCAGCGCCTCGCCATGCGCCCCGAGGGCACGGCGGGCGTCGTTCGCGCCGCCGTCGAGAACAACTTCGTCCCGCAGGGCGGCGCTCCCGTGAAGCTGTGGTACGCGGAGCCGATGTTCCGCGGCGAGCGCCCGCAGAAGGGCCGTCTCCGCCAATTCCACCAGGTGGGCGTCGAGTGGCTGGGCGCCCCCGATCCGGCGGCTGACGCCGAGTGCATCATCATGCTGATGGACTTCTACAAGGCCCTCGGCATCGACCCCGCTCACCTCCACCTCGCCGTCAACTCGATGGGCGACGCCGCGTGCCGCCCTGCCTATCGCGAGAAGGTCCGCCAGTTCATCCTCGACCACTCTGACGAGATGTGCGACGAGTGCCGCGAGCGTGCGGAGATCAACCCGCTGCGCGCCTTCGACTGCAAGAACGCCCACTGCCGCGAGGTCATGGCGGGCGCCCCGCTCGCCCACGAGAACCTCTGCGAGGAGTGCGCCGCCCACTACGAGCAGGTGAAGCGCTACCTCGACGAGGCGGGTATCGCCTACGAGGAGGACCCGACGCTCGTCCGCGGCCTCGACTACTACACGCGCACCGTCTTCGAGGTTGACTACACGCCCGATCCGGCAATTGGCGCCATCGGTGGCGGCGGTCGCTATGACGGCCTCATGGAGCTCGAGGGCGGCAAGCCCACGCCCGGTATCGGCTTTGCCGTTGGCTTCGAGCGCATCATGCTCGCCCTCGAGGCGGAGGGTGTCGACCTCGGCGGCGTGGAGCCTTCCTGCGTCTACGTTGCCGGCACCGAGGCCGAAATGCGCCCGGCGGTCTTCTCGGCCACGCTCGCGCTTCGCCGCGCGGGCATTCGCACCGAGGCGGACTACCAGGGCCGCAGCCTCAAGGCGCAGTTCAAGCAGGCTGACAAGCATAACGCCGAGCTCTGCGTGGTCATCGGCCCTGACGAGGTCGCCGCCGGCACCGCCACGATTCGCGACATGAAGACCCACGAGCAGACGAGCGTCGCCATGGCGGGGCTCGTCTCTGCCGTCGCCGAACGCCTGGCCTAGGGCGTGGTACGCACATACGACAACGCCTCCGCGGGCGCGAGCGGGCTCTCTGGCGAGGGCTTGGCCGCGCCCGCGGTCGTCTACGAGGACGACTGGCTACTCGTGGTGGATAAG
>UQWE01000170.1 GCA_900544655.1 uncultured Coriobacteriaceae bacterium | reverse complement strand
GACGACCGCCGCGCCTGCCGACGCCGCCTCGATTGTCGCGTCCGCGACGACCGCCGCGCCCGCCGTTCGAGAGGGGAGCGCCTCATGAGGAGCCTGAATCCCGGGATCAAGCTTGCCACGCTCACTGTGGCGTCGCTCATCCTCTCCGTTACGTTCAACACGCGCGTCAACCTCGCGGTTTGCGTCATCGCCCTTGTGGCGACGCTCGCGAGTCCCGACACGAACCGTCGCGGCGTCGCGGTGGCGCTCGTGCCCTTCGCTCTGACCTCGACGGCGCTCTTCGTGACCGGTCTCATGTATGGCTCGGGCGGAAACGCCTCCGCGGCCATCGAGGCGGACGTGTTTGGCCAGCGCACCCTGTTCGCCAGTGACTGGACCACCGCCGCGCAGCTCGCGAGCCGCGTCATGGCATACGGTGGTCTGGGACTGTCGTTCGCCTTCACGAGCGATGCCTTCGAGCTGGTCATGAGCCTCATGCAGCAGTTCCGCCTGCCGCCGAAGTTCGCCTATGGCGTGCTGGCCGCCTACCACTTCTTCCCCGTGGTCAAGGACGAGTACGCCGAGGTTGGCCTTGCGCTCAAGGCCCGCGGCGTTCACGTGAACCCGCTGTCTCCCAGGCGTGTCGTGCCGATGCTGGCGCACGCTCTCGAGCGCTCGGAGAGCCTCGCCATGGCAATGGAGTCTCGCGGGTTCGAGGACTCCGGCGAACGTCGCTGCGCGTTTGAGGTGCCGCTTCGCGCTCGTGACGTCGCCTTCGCCGTGGGGCTGAACGCGGCAATCGTCGCCGCGCTCGTTCTGGTGCCGTAGGCGGGGCGGGCGCCTGGGTCTCGCGAGCTCCCCATGCCCGTCCGCGCCGCGCGCGTCCGCAGGAGTTGACAAAGGGACTGTCCCTTTGTCAACTTTTCGCTGTTCATCCGATTCGAGGGGAGCTTCCCATGCGAGAGACCAAGACCGAGCAGTGGCGCAGGCTCTGCTCGGAGAACCCGGGCATGAGCCCGTTTGTGCTGCTCAAGATCTCGATGGTTTGGCATGGCGCCCGTCTTTCCGCGGCGGCGCTCGCTCGCCTGCAAGAGGGCGACTACCGCTTTGCCTCCGCCGAGCCCTTTGACATTGCGTTCGGCGGGAGGCTCGCGCGCCTCGTCATGCCTGGCGGCGTGCTCCTCCGCGACGCCACCTACGTCTACATAAACTGGGGCGAGACGTACGATGACCCCTACGTCATCGACTTTGACGAGCGTGCGGGCGAGTTCGTGCTTCGCGAACCGGCCGCCGGCCCGATCGTGGCGGACGGCGACCCTGCGGGAGACGTCCGTGAGGGTGTCGTTGACGTCGTGGATTTCGTGCCGCGGCCTGAGCTCTTCGACCATGAGGCGGCGGGCGGCGTTCCCATGGACGAGCTCGCTGACGTTCGCGCCCAGAAGCTGATCCTCACGTCCTATCGTCGCTGCGAGTTTTGGGGTCGTGGCGAGCAATGCCGCTTCTGCGCGCTGTTCACGCGCCACGGCATCGAGCCCGAGGTCCCTTGCGCCCAGCTTGGCGAGACCGTGCGCGCGGCTCTTGCCGAGCCCGGCCGCTACTCCGAGCTCTACATCTCCGGAGGTACGGACTACGCGGGCGAGCCGCCGTTCGGGCGTGAGCTCGAGCGCTACCTGCGCTGCGTTCGTGCCATGGGGGAAGCGTTCTCCGGGCGCTTCTCGTGCCAGGTCATGGCTCCCGCCTGGCCTCGAGAGCTCGTCAAGCGCCTGCATGACGAGTCGGGTGTCACCTCGTATAGTCCAAACCTCGAGGTTTGGGGCGCGGACCAGTTCGCGCGCCTGTGCCCTGGCAAGAACGCTCACGTGGGGTATGACGAGTGGCTTCGTCGCACGGTCGACGCGGTTGATGCCTTCGGCGCGGGCAACGTCTACACGCAGGTGGTTGGCGGGGCCGAGCTTGCCGGTGACGGCGCGGTGCCCACGCCCACGGAGGCGATCGAGCGCAACCTCGAGGCGTGCGAGTGGTTCGCCGAGCGCGGCGTGACCTGCCTCTCTGTCATCTGGCGCCCGCATCGCCGCAGCGTGTTGGGCTGGCGCCCGATGCCTCCCATCGAGTATTACGTGGAGCTCGCGAAGGGCTTCCATGACGTGCGCGCGAGCCATGGGCTGGTCGCGTTCGAGGACGACTACAAGATGTGCGGCAACCACCCAGACGCGGACCTCGAGCGATCCGACATCTCCGTCTGGAAGGGCCTGAACCGCGAGGAGACTTCTCCCGAGGTCGCCGCCGCGGGCGAGACGCCCTCGGGCGAGGGAGCGCCGCGCGTGAGCGTCCCCGGCGAGGAGGGGGCTCTGTTCTGCGAGGCGTTCTCCGCCTCTGAGCTGGGCGTTGCCAAGCTTGCGGGCGAGCGCGGCGTTGTCGTGGCGCTTCGCGAGGACCGCAGCGACCTGGGGGCGGGCCTTGCCCGGGCGCTCTGGTTC
>UQWE01000169.1 GCA_900544655.1 uncultured Coriobacteriaceae bacterium | reverse complement strand
TGCCGCGGGCGTCATACCGGCGGCGGTTCTCGTCCTCATCATCGGCTTCGTTGCCGTGAACGGCCTGCCCGTGATGTCGCTCGACTTCATCTTCGGCTGGCCCGAGGGCGTCAACGCGGAGGGCGGCATCTTCCCGACGATCGTCTCGACCCTCTACGTCACGGCGCTCGCCATGCTCGTCTGCGTGCCGATCGCCGTCCTCGCGGCGGTCTACCTCGCGGAGTACGCGAAGCAGGGTCGTCTCGTCACCTTCATCCGCTACGCCGCGGACACGCTCTCCTCCGTCCCGTCCATCGTGATGGGCCTTTTCGGCTACGCGCTCTTCGTCGAGGCGATGGGCTTTGGGCTCTCGATGCTCTCCGCCGCCCTCGCCCTCGCGCTCATGATGCTCCCGATCGTCATGCGCACCACGGAGGAGGCCATCCGCTCGGTGCCCCGCTACATCCGCTGGGGCGCCTACGGCCTCGGCTCCACGAAGTGGCAGGTCGTCTCCAAGATCGTTCTCCCGAGCGCCTTCCCGCGGATCGCCACGGGCATCGTCCTGGCCATCGGCCGTGCCATCGGCGAGACTGCCGTCGTGCTCTACACGATGGGTCAGGCGATCAACCTGCCCCTCACGCCGCTTGACTCTGGCCGTCCGATGACCATTCACCTGTACCAGCTTGCCAACGAGGGCATCAACATGCAAGCCGCCTATGGCACCGCCCTTCTGCTCATGGTGATGATCCTGGCCTTTAACATGTTCGCGCGCTACCTGTCGCGTCGTTCCGCATCGAAGTCGAAGGGAAACTAGCATGACCGTCTATCGCCACGCGCCTGAGAACGGCGGCATGGGCATCCACGTCGAGGACTTTGGCTTCTGGTACGGAGACTTCCACGCGCTCTCCGGCGTCACCATGGATGTCGCGCCCAACAAGATCACGGCCTTCATCGGGCCGTCCGGCTGCGGCAAGTCGACCTTCCTGCGCTGCATGAATCGCATGAATGACCTCATCGAGGGCACTCACATCGCAGGCGTCATGTCCCTTGACGGCGCCGACATCTACGCGGAGGGCGTCGACCCGGTCGACCTTCGCCGTCGCGTTGGCATGATCTTCCAGCAGCCCAACCCCTTCCCGAAGTCGATCTACGAGAACGTCGCCTTTGGCCCGCGCCTTTTGGGCGTGACCAGCAAGGGCGACCTCGATGACATCGTGGAGGAGTCGCTCAAGCGCTCGAACCTCTGGAAGGAGGTCGCGGACCAGCTCGACAAGAACGGTCTTGCCCTCTCTGGCGGCCAGCAGCAGCGTCTCTGCATCGCGCGCACCCTCGCCGTCCAGCCCGACGTCCTTCTCATGGACGAGCCCTGCAGCGCCATCGACCCGACGAGCGTCCAGCGCGTCGAGGACCTCATGGCCGAGCTCTCGAGCGAGATGACCATTATCATCGTCACCCACAGCATGCAGCAGGCGGCCCGTATCTCTGACTACATGGCCTTCTTCCTGCAGGAGCACGCGGGCGAGCCCGCCGGCCTCGTCGAGTACGGCGACACGAACGAGATCTTCAACTCCCCGAGCGACCAGCGCACCGAGGACTACATCACCGGCCGCTTCGGCTGATCTGCGACCAACCGGCCCAAAGCACCTGAGGAGGACACCATGCGTGAGGCATTCAATCGCCAGCTCACTGAGCTTCGCCAGGAGCTCGTCTACATCTACGCAAACATCGACCTTCAGCTCCACGAGGCGCTCGATGCCCTTGAGGAGGGCAACAGGGAGAAGGCCAAGGCCGTCAAGGCGGAGACGCGACGACTTGATGATCGCTGTGCCGCCCTCGAGCAGAAGGCCTTCATGCTCATTGCCACGCAGCAGCCCGTCGCGAGCGACCTTCGTCTCATCCAGTTCGTGATCTACGCGAACTTCAACCTCGCGCGCATGTCTAACCACGTGCGCAACATCGCCAAGACCGCGAAGCGCTGCGCCGGTCGCGACGTCCCCGCGCAGCTCATCGACCTCCTCGTTGGCGAGGGGCACCTCGTCTACGGCGTTCTCTCGAACTGCGTCATGGCCATCGTGAACGAGGACCTGCGCCTCGCGTCCTCGCTGCCCGTCCTCGACGAGCCGGTCGATGACCTCTACAAGCAGTTCTTCAGGCGCCTCTCCACGCTTGGCTCGGACGACGACAAGGATGCGGCGAGCCGCGTCATCATGGCGTCCCGCATGCTCGAGCGCATCTCCGACAACGCCGTCGAGGTGGGCGAGAAGCTCGTCTTCCTGCTCACGGGCAAGCGCCGCAACCTTGATGACCTTCAGGACCTCGACGACGATGACCTCGCCGAGATGTACGCCGCCCGCAGTGCCGGCCTCGTGGCGGACAAGCAGGTCGACGAGGAGCTCGCGGGCCAGATTCCCGAGCTCAAGAACGATGGGGCCGCGCCGGCCGCCAAGGGGACGTCTGCCGATGTGCCTGCGGCATCTGCGGCT
>UQWE01000168.1 GCA_900544655.1 uncultured Coriobacteriaceae bacterium | reverse complement strand
GCCAGCGCCGCGCGCGGCCGCCAGACGCCGCGCCCGGCCCGCTAGATGCCGGAGCGCTCGTACTTGGGCTCGCAGCAGACATTAAGGCCCAGACGACGGAGGAACTGCTCGTCCTCCGTCGAGATGATGACGGAGAAGAAGGCGTCGCAGCCACGCAGCTCGTCGAGCGCGCCGAGGACCTTCTCGGCGGCCTCGCTCGTCGCCGACGTGATGGAAAGAGCCATCAGCGTTTCGTCCGGGTGCAGGCGCGGATTCTTCGATCCGAGGTAGTGCGTCTTGAGACGGCTGATGGGCTCGATCGCGGAATCGGAGATGACCTCGAGCTCGAGATCGACGCCGGCGATCTCCTTGAGGGCGTTCATAAGCAGAGAGCTCGCGCAACCCAGGCGCGTGGAAGTCTTGCCCGTGATGACCGAGGCGTCCGGCATGACCATCGCACCCGCGGGGCTGCCCGTGACACGCTCGCGCGTGAGGGCGGCAGAGCGCGCCGGCGAGTAGTTCTTGTCGACGCCCGCCTTCTTCATGATGCGCTCGAGTCGCTCGACCTGGTCAGCGCCGGCACCGGTGCGCTTGAGCTGAACGGCGGCCTGGAAATAGCGGCGCACGATCTCCATGCGGCTCGCGTCACGGCAGGCGTCATCGTCAGTGATGGCGAAGCCCACCATGTTGACACCCATGTCCGTCGGGCTCTGGTAGGGGCTCTCGCCCAGGATCCTCTCCATCAAGGCACGCACCACGGGGAAGGCGTCGACGTCACGGTTGTAGTTGACCGTCATCTCGCCGTAGGCCTCGAGGTGGAAGGGGTCGATGATGTTGGCGTCGTCGAGGTCAGCCGTGGCAGCCTCATAGGCGATGTTCACGGGGTGGGTGAGCGGCAGATTCCACACGGGGAACGTCTCGAACTTCGCATAGCCGGCTTCGACGCCGCGCTTGTGCTCGTGATAGATCTGCGAGAGGCAGGTCGCGAGCTTGCCGGAGCCAGGGCCGGGCGCCGTCACCACGACGAGCGGGCGCGAGGTCTCGACGAACTCGTTCTTGCCATAGCCCTCGTCGGAGACGATGAGGTCGACGTTATGGGGATAGCCGTCGATGGGATAGTGCAGCTTGCAGGTGATGCCGAGGGAATCGAGACGACGGCGGAAGGCATCGGCGGCAGGCTGGCCGGCATACTGCGTGATGACCACGCCCGCGACGGAAAAGCCCTGGCCGCGGAACAGGTCAACGAGGCGCAGCGCGTCCTCGTCATACGTAATGCCGAGGTCTCCCCTCGCCTTGTTCTTCTCGATGTGATTGGCGTTGATTGCGATGATGACCTCGGCCTCGGACGAGAGGCTCTTGAGCATGCGGAACTTGGAATCGGGCTCGAAGCCGGGAAGCACGCGGCTCGCGTGGTAGTCATCGAACAGCTTGCCGCCAAACTCGAGGTAGAGCTTGCCGCCAAACTGGTTGATGCGCTCGCGGATGCGCGAAGCCTGTAGTTCGATGTACTTGTCGTTATCAAAGCCCTGACGCATGCGCACCCCTTCTCGTAACCACCACTCGAACGCGGGCGAGACGGACGTCCCGCTCGTCCACATGCTACCGTGGCATCATGTCCCAGGACTATGACTTTAACCGACTGGAGGCCCCACGTGAGCGAGACCCACAATGAGCAGATGACGGGACACGCCACCACCAAAACCAGCGCGGACGCCGACATCACGACGAGGCTTCGCCCCATCTACACCCAGACCGGACTCGACGCCCTCGCCGGCTCGCGCGTGCTCGTATTCGGGCTCGGCGGAGTGGGCTCTAGCTGCGTGGAAGCGCTCGCGCGCTCAACCGTAGGCGAGCTTTACCTCGTGGACCGCGACACCGTCGACCGCAGCAACCTCAACCGACAGGCCCTCGCCTTCGAGGGCACGATCGGCAAAGACAAGACGACCGTCATGCGCGAGATGGTGGCCCAGATCAACCCCCGGTGCCACGTGGAGACGCTCAAGACCTTCATCGACAGGGACAACGTGTCGGAGGCGCTCGCCTGGGCAGGCGCTGAGGTGGACGAGGGAGGCCGCGTGGTTGGTCGCGGACGCATCGACTATGTGGTTGACGCCATCGACACGATGACGCAAAAGCTCGTGCTCGCGAAGCTGTGCTGGGACGCCAACATTCCGCTGATTAGCAGCATGGGTGCCGCGAACAGGCTCAACCCCGAGTTGCTCGAGATCTGCGACATCAGGAAGACCCACGGCTGCCGCATGTCCCGCACGATTCGCAAGGAGTGTGGCAGGCGCGGTATCCCCCACCTCGAGGTCCTCTACTCCTCCGAAGGCCCGGTGCGCCCGAGCGCCGTGGCCGGTTCCTCGCATGGCGGCCTCTCCAACCTGGGAACGGCAAGCTACATGCCCCCGATCATGGGGCAGATGGTGGCGGGTCGCGTCATACGAGCGCTTATCGGCTACGAGCCGTGGCGCTGGGACAAGGAGAGTGGCACCGGCGACATCGCCCGCGAAACCAAGCCCGAACCCGCG
>UQWE01000167.1 GCA_900544655.1 uncultured Coriobacteriaceae bacterium | reverse complement strand
CCGGGGGCGACCCTGGGGGTCACCCGCGCCGCGGGACGCGCGGACGGCTGCCCGGATGCCGGGCGACCCGACCTTCCTCGCGAAGTTATCTTCGAGGAGCCATGCGGCGTGGCGACGCGTCCGCGCGCGCTACGACGTGAAGCCGAGGAACTTGACTTCCGGCTGGAGGTCGACACCCGTTGCCTCCCTCACCCTATCATGCATCGTCCTCATGACGGCCAGGACGTCAGCCGCGGTGGCGGTGCCGTTGTTTACGACGAAGTTGGCGTGCACGTCAGAGACCTGAGCGCCGCCGGAGGAGTATCCCTTGAGGCCGCATGCCTCGACGAGCTGGGCCGCGCCCCTGTCTCCGGGAGGATTCCTGAAGACCGAGCCACAGCAGGGCTTGCCCATGGGCTGCGTCGCGCGCCTGCGCGCGAGGAGCCGCTCCATCTGGGCGGTGATCTGGGCGCGGTCGCCAGGGTCGAGGGCGAGCGTCGCCTCGAGAACGATGTCCGCACCGCCAAGGCTCGTCCAGCGATAGCCCCACTCGACGTCAGTGCCCCAGACGCGCATGAGGCCCCTTCCGGGACGGAAGACCACGAGGCTCTCGATGCGACGGCCAATCCACTCGCGACGCGTGCCCGCATCCATGGAGACGGCACCGCCAAGCGTGCCCGGGATGCCGCAGGCGAACTCCAGGCCCGACATCGACGCCTTCGTCGCCGCGGTCACCACGCGCGAAAGCGGGACGGCGGCACCCGCGACGATCTTGTTGTCCTCCGCCAGGACCTCGATGCGGGAGAACTCGCGACCGAGGACGATGACACAGCCGTCAAAGCCGGCATCCGAGACGAGCAGGTTCGAGCCCTTGCCCATGACGACCCACTCGACGCCCTGGGCGCCGAGGACCTCAATCACGCGAGAGAGGGCCGCGGGCGTATGGCAGACGGCGAGCATCGCCGCGGGGCCACCGATTCGATACGTCGTGCGGTGAGCGAGGCGCTCGCCGCGGGTGATATCGGCGTCGACGGCACCGGAGAGTGTGAGATATGCGTTAGCCAGACTCAAGCGCAGCCCCTAGGCCTCGTTCTTTGCCTCGATGAACGCCGGACCCACGAGGGTGACGTCACCGGCGCCCATGGTCAGGAGGATGTCACCGGGACGGACCTCCTCGACGAGGCGTGCCATGAGCTCACGACGGTTGGGGACGTAGTTCACCTCGGCGACATGGCCGTTCTCCTTAACGGAGTTGGCGACGGTCTTGCCGGAGATGCCGGGGATCGGCATCTCGCCCGCGGAGAAGACGTCCATCACGAAGAGGACGTCGGCGTCGTCGAAGGCGCGGCCGAACTGATCGGCCAGGGCCTTGGTGCGCGTGTAGCGGTGCGGTTGGAAGACGACGACCACGCGGTCATAGTCGAGGCCGGAGGCGGCGGAGAGGGTCGCGGCGACCTCCGTGGGGTGGTGGCCGTAGTCATCGACGACGGTGATGCCGTCCACGTCGCCGACATGGGTGAAGCGGCGCTTGACGCCGGCGAAGGTGGAGAGGGCGGCCGCGGCTTTCTCGATGTCGAGGCCGAGGACGTCCGCCACGGCGATGGCGGCGGTGGCGTTCAGCATGTTGTGGCGGCCGGGGTTGGCCTTGATGACGACCTTGACCTCGGCGCCAGAGGGGGTCTTCACCGCGAGGTGGCTCTCGATGGAGTGGTGCGTCGGCTCGGGAACGCAGACGTAGTCGAACTCTCCGTCGCCCTCGAAGCCGTACGTGGCGACCTTACGGCCGCAGGAGGCGGCGACCCTGCGCACGCGCTCGGACTCGCCGCAGGCGACGACCCAACCGTCCTCGCCCACGGAACCCATGAACTGGCCGAAGGTGTTCTCGAGATTCTCGATGGTGCCGTAATGGTCGAGGTGGTCCGCCTCGATGTTGGTGACCACGACGACGGTCGGGTCAAAGAAGAGGAAGGAGCCGTCGGACTCGTCCGCCTCGGCCACGTAGTACTCGGACTTACCGCTGTGGGCGTTCGTGTCGTAGCCCTCGACGAAGCCACCGATGAGGAACGACGGGTCGAGCTCCATGCGGTCAAGCATGGTAGTGACCATGGAGGACGTGGTGGTCTTGCCATGGGTGCCGGAAACCGCGATGGTCTTGTGGCCGAGCGAGAGGGCCGGGAGCATCTTGGCGCGCGGCCAGACGTCGATGCCGAGCTCGCGGGCGCGGATGACCTCGGGGTTGGACTCCGGAATGGCCGTCGAGATGACGACGACATCAGGGTTCACGGCGTCGATCGTCGCGGCGTCATGGCCAACGTAGACCTTGATGCCGGCAGCCTCGAGCTCGCGGACGTAGCGAGAGCTCTTGAGGTCGCTGCCGGTGACGTGAATGCCACGCTCGTGGAGGACGAGCGCGATGCCGCTCATGCCGGCACCACCAATGCCGATGATGTGGACGCGCTCGAACGGAAGCTTCCCAGAAGTGGTTGCCATGCGATGGCTCCCCTCTTGTTTGTGGCGGCGGTAGCCGCACCT
>UQWE01000166.1 GCA_900544655.1 uncultured Coriobacteriaceae bacterium | reverse complement strand
GCTCGAGGGGGCGGACGCCATCGTCTGCACGGCCCCTGGCGTTCCCGTGCTCCTGTGCTTCGCGGACTGCGTGCCGGTCGTGCTTGCGGCGCCCGGGGCGTTCGCGGTCATCCACTCCGGCTGGTGCGGGACGCTTGCGCGCATCTCCGCCAAGGCTCTCGGCATCCTCTGCCGCGAGGCGAACGCTCGTCCGGACGAGGTCTATGCCTACGTTGGCCCGCACATCCTTGGCGAGGACTACGAGGTGTCGCCCGAGCTGCTGCAGACCTTCGTGGATGAGTTTGGTAGCATGGTTCATGCTGCTTCGACGAACTCGAACCTTGACTTGTCCGCAGCCATAGCGTGCGCCCTCGGGGATGCCGGCCTTCCTGCCGCCAACCTCGTGGATTCGTGCGTTTCCACGGCCGCCAACACCGGTCGTTTCTTTTCGTATCGAGCGGAAGGGGGGCTATGCGGTCGTCACGCTGCTATCGCCTACCTCTCGTAACGGCAACGCTCGCCCTTGTGGGCGCGCTCGCGCTCTCGGGTTGCGCGGATTCCTCCGCCTCCGAGACGCTGACCGTCGCGGGTTCCACCACGGTGCTTCCCATCGCCGAGATGGCTGCCGAGGATTTCGAGGCCAACACGGGCACGAACGTGCTCGTGAGCGGTCTTGGTTCCTCCGCCGGCATCGAGGCGGTCTCCAACGGCACCGCGGACATCGCCACCTCGAGCCGCCAGCTTACGGCGGAGGAGTCCGAGCACGAGCTTGTCGAGACGGTCATCGCGCACGACGGTATCGCCGTCATCGTGAGCCCGGAGAACCCGGTCAAGGGTCTCACCACCGAGCAGCTCCGAGACATCTATGCCGGAAAGATCCGCAACTGGAGCGAGGTCGGCGGTCCTGACCTCGCCATTCAGGTCGTGAACCGCGACGAGGCCTCCGGCACTCGCGAGGCGTTCCGCACGATCGTCATGGGCGACGTCTCGTTCGACCGCGCCGCCGCGGTTCTTCCCGGCACGGGGCAGGTCCGCGATGTCGTGAGCCGCACGCCCGGTGCCATCGGCTACATCTCCATCGGCTTTGTCGACAATGACTTCGCCAGCACCTCCGTGCGCTCCCTGACGATCGATGGTGTCGAGGCGACGGAGGAGAACGTCGAGGACGGGTCTTATCCCATCTCGCGCGACCTCTACTTCTTCACCAACGGAGACCCGCAGGGCGCCGCCTATGATTACATCTCCTACGTCCTCTCCGATGCCATGAACGACACCATCCGCGACGCGGGCTACATCCCCGCCCACCAGACGCAGGGAGAGGGGAGTGAGGGCAAGTGAGCGACACCACCAGCGCCCCGTCTCAGCAGCCCGCGAACCTGAAGCAGGTGACGCGCGCCACGCGCATGAAGGAGGCTGCCCTCAAGAACCTCTTCCTCGCCTGCGCGTGCGTGGCGGTCTTGGCCGTCATCCTCATCTTCATCTTCACCTTCTGGAAGGCGATTCCGGTCATCACCCAGATCGGCCTCGGAGACTTCTTCGGTCTCAACTGGGCTCCGACGGAGGGCCACTACGGCATCCTCGCCCTGCTCGCCGGCTCCGGCATCGTCACGGTGGGCTCCCTTGCCCTTGGCGTGCCCCTTGCCGTGGGCTGCGCGGTCTTCCTTACGGAGATCGCCGGCAAGAAGCTCGCGAGCGTCGTCAGCACCGCCGTTGACCTGCTCGCCGGCGTGCCGTCCGTCGTCTACGGCTTCTTCGGCCTCGTCATCCTCCGCCCGATCGTGGCCAAGCTCACGGGCGGCCTGGGCTTCGGCGCCCTCACGGTCTGGCTCGTGCTCGCAATCATGATCGTGCCCACCATCACCACGCTCACGATGGACGCGCTGCGCTCCATCCCCATGGGCATTCGCGAGGCGAGCTTCGCGATGGGTGCCACGCGCTGGCAGACCATCTACAAGGTCGTCCTTCCCGCGGCGAAGATGGGCATCGTGAACGCCGTGGTCCTCGGCATGGGCCGGCCCACCGGCGAGACGATGGCCGTCCTCATGGTCGTGGGCAACGCGCCCGTCATCCCTGCCGGCATCGCAAGCCCGCTTTCCACGCTCACGAGCCAGGTCGCGCTCGACATGGGCTACTCGAGCGGTCTCCACAGGAGCGCCCTGTTTGGCATGGGTTGCGTGCTGTTCATCATCTCCGCGGCGCTCGTGGGCATCGTTCGCAAGATGTCGAGCATGAGGGAGGATGGCCGCGGGCGCTCGAAGCATCGTCGCGCCAAGGCCGCGGACCGCGCGGCCGTCGCCGCCGGCGGCATCTCGTTCGACCATCCCGAGGATCCCTCGGAGCACGCGCCCGTGCAGGTCCTCACCGGCGATGACGTCACCCCCGTCACCGGCGTCGTCACGGAGTCCCGAGAGGGCAGCCGCGCCCGTATCAAGCGCCTTCTTGCCCAGGGCTCCTCCTCTGCCGGCGGCTCGAACAAGAACCGCACCAATGACCTCATGATCGCCGTCTTCCGTGCCGCGGGCGTCATCACGGCGGGGGGTCTTCTCCCCCTCCTCCGCTTTGAGGAGAGCG
>UQWE01000165.1 GCA_900544655.1 uncultured Coriobacteriaceae bacterium | reverse complement strand
TCCGCGCCGTCGAGCCGTCTCGACGAGGGGCCCGTAGAGGAGAACATCGGCGCCGAGCCCGTTGCCCCGGCAGTCCATGAGGTGGCCCCTCGCGCCGAGGCGGGCCATCTCGACCCCGCACTGCGCCGCCTCGTCGTGGTGCCTCGCGACGGTCAGGCGGAGCTTCCGGGTGGCCGTCTGTCGCTTTCCGCCTCCCAGGTCGAGACCTACCTCGAGTGCCCGTTCAAGTGGTTCACGCTGCGCCGCCTCGGCCTCGATGACATGGATGCCACCTTCACCAACATGCAGATGGGCACCTTCGCGCACCGCGTGCTCGAGGTGACCCACAGGCGCCTTTTCCAGGAGGCTGCCCAGGCTGCGGGCCTTCTGGGGGGCGAGCTCGGCGAGGAGCCGGAGAACGGCGCCTCGTTCTGGTTTGATCCCCTCGTTCGCGTTCCTGGCTCGCGCGTGGACCGACAGACGCTCCCACATGCCATCGAGCTCCTTCGCGCGGAGTTCGCGGAGCACTACGCCCACCAGCGTACGGAGGGCAAGACGAGGGCGAAGCAGGCGCTCGTTCCCCATGCGCCGAGCGAGCTCCGTCGCCTCGAGGAGCTCGAGCGCGACCTCATCTCGACGCTCGAGTACGAGGCGACCCTCTTTGACGGCTTCGAGCCGCGACTCTTCGAGGGGGACTTCGGTGGCAAGAGCGGCCGCCCCGCGACGTATGCCGGCGCTGACTTCGTGGGCACCATCGATCGCCTCGACGTCGACGCCGAGGGTCGCGCCGTCGTCATCGACTACAAGCACAAGGGCGCGCTCTTTGACGAGTATGCCCTCCTGCCAAGGGGCGACCAGGACTGGGACGCCGGCTTCGTGCTTCCCAATCGCGTCCAGACCCTCATCTACGCGAGCATCGCGAGGGAATTCTTCTCGAGCGAGGGCATACGGGTCGTGGGCTCTCTCTACCTCGGCACGAAGGGCAGCCACCAGGTGACCGGTGCCATCTCCGCCATCGATTCCGCTCGTTGCCTGGGCGGAGCCCTCACGGAGAGGCAGCTCGAGCGAATCAGCCTCCCCGTTCCGGGCGCTCGCAATTTCGACGAGCTCCTCGACCGCACGGAGGAGGCACTCGCCGGTGTCATCGAGCGCATGAGCGCCGGCGAGATCGACGCTCGTCCCAGAAGTCCCAAGGCATGCGAGTGGTGCCCCGTCCTGTCCTGTGAGAGGAGGCAGTAATGAGCGACCAGAACTTCGCGACCCCCGCGGACGCCGACCGCGCCGCCGCGCTGCTCGACGGCCTCATGCCGGGGCAGCGCGAGATCGTCGAGACGCTTGACCGCCCTGTGTTCGTCGCGGCGGGGGGCGGGGCCCGCAAGGACCTCCCCCCGGCGAAGAATGCGGGTGCCGGCTCCGGCAAGACCTTCACGCTGACGCGCCGCATCGTCTGGGCGCTCTGTCCCGGCTCCGGCGAGGGTGGCCGCCCCTATCTCGACAGCCTCGACCAGGCGCTCATCATCACCTTCACCGAGAAGGCCGCCGGCGAGATCAAGGACCGCATCCGCGGCGCCCTCCGTGCGGCGGGCCTTGCGGACGAGGCCCTTCGAGTCGACTCTGCGTGGGTGAGCACCATCCACCACATGTGCTCGCGCATTCTTCGCGACCACGCTCTTGACCTTGGCCTCGACCCGAGCTTCGCCATGGTGGGGGAGCAGGAGGCGCGTCTCATGCGCGAGGAGGCCAGCGAGCGGGCCCTTCGCGAGCTCGAGGGAGACCCGGGCGTCGCCGCCCTCTTCGCGGAATACGGCAGCACGGAGCGAGACGGCGTCATGGCGCTCGTCCGCATGATCGAGAACGAGGCCTCGAGCGCGCTCGAGGGCCTTGACTCGCTCGGGTTCGCGCCCGCCCTCCCGGACGTCTCGGGAGTCATGCGCTCCCTGACGGATTGCTACGAGGCCATGTGCGCATGCGAGACGAAGCACGCAGACGAGCTCTCCCGGCTGCGGGACGAGCTCTCCTCCCTCCAGGAGTTCTGGGAGCTTCCTCCCTCGAGGCGTGACGCCACTGCCGCCCGAGACATCCTCGAAGGCATCAAAGGCCCTGATGGCAGGAAGTGGAGCGCCAAGGCCGTAAAACAGTTCTGGATCGATACGAAGGCCGCCCTGGGCTGCGCCCGCGGCGAGGTCGCGCTCGCGAGCGTGCAGCACCTCTCAGAGCCCCTTATGCGCCTCGCCCGCCTTGCTACGAAGTACTACGCGGACGCAAAGCGCGCCTGCGGCGTGCTTGACAACGATGACCTCCTCCATCTGCTCGCGCGCGCCTTCCGCGAGCATCCGGATATCGCCGCGGAGTACTCGGAGCGCTTCCGCCTCGTCATGGTCGATGAGTTCCAGGACACGAACGCCCAGCAGGTCTCGATGGTCAAGCGCCTGTCGGGCGAGGACGCCTGCCACCTCACGACGGTGGGAGACGCGCAGCAGTCGATCTATGGCTTCCGCGGCGCGGACGTGAGCGTCTTCGAGGACCGCTCCGCCGAGGTGGCGAAGACCGTGCGCCTCGACACGAACTTCAGGAGCGACGACGCGATCCTGCGCTTCGTCGCCCGCGCCTGCGGCGACACGGGCATCGTGCC
>UQWE01000164.1 GCA_900544655.1 uncultured Coriobacteriaceae bacterium | reverse complement strand
CGACGCGCCCGTCGCTGCGGCCGATGACCTCTACCTCACCTGCGGTGCCGCCGCGTCCCTCTCCATCGCGCTGCACTCCGTGACCAACCCCGGCGACGAGGTCATCGTCATCGCCCCGTACTTCCCGGAGTACCGCGTCTGGATCGAGACCTGCGGCTGCACCTGTGTCGAGGTCATGGCTGACGCCGCGACCTTCCAGGTTGACGCCGACGCCGTCTCCGCCGCCATCACCGAGCACACCGCCGCCGTGATCATCGACTCGCCCAACAACCCCACCGGCGCCGTCTATACGCGCGAGACGCTCGAGAGGCTCGCCGACGTGCTCGAGGCCCGCGGCGAGGAGCTGGGTCACCCCATCTACCTCATCTCCGACGAGCCCTATCGCGAGATTACCTATGGCGCCGAGGTTCCGTGGGTGCCTGCCATCTACGCGCGCACCATTGTCTGCTACAGCTACTCCAAGAGTCTGTCGTTGCCGGGCGAGCGCATCGGCTGGGTGCTTGTGCCGCCCACCAACCCCGAGCACGACCGCCTCGTCCTCACCATTGCCGGCGCGGGCCGCACGCTGGGCTTCGTCTGCGCGCCGGCCATCTTCCAGCGCGTGGTGACTGACTGCGTCGACGAGCCGAGCGACGTTGACGCCTATGCCGAGAACCGCGCTGCCCTCACGGAAGGCCTCGCCGCGGCCGGCTACGAGTACGTTGAGCCGGATGGTGCCTTCTACCTTTGGGTCAAGGCGCTCGAGCCCGACGCCGAGGTGTTCTTCGAGCGTGCGAAGGCCCACGAGCTGCTGCCTGTCCCGTCTGACTCCTTCGGCTGCCCCGGTTGGGTTCGCGTAAGCTATTGTGTGAGTCACGATCTGATTGTCAACTCGCTGCCCGCCTGGCAGGCGCTGGCGGCGGAGTACAAGTAGGAAGGTGCCCATGCTCACTAACCGCTGCGACGTTCACACCCACACGCTCTTCTCCCGCCATGCGTACTCGACCATTCGCGAGAACGTCCTTGCCGCCGCCGAGCAGGGCGTCGAGGTCCTGGGAGACACGGAGCACTTCAGCTGTATGCTCTTCCCCGAGCAGCGCATGCGAGACTTCCAGTTCTTCTTCAACTTCGGCGCGTGGCCTAAGGTCTGGGAGGGCGTGCGCCTCATGCATGGCTGTGAGGCGGACATTGTCGACCTCGACGGTCGCCTGTTTGGCCATGACATCCCGGTTGACATGGAGATCAACGGCGCGCCCCTCTCCGAGGCCACGACCCTCAAGGAGAAGGTCTTCTCCAATTGCGACTACGTGATCGCAAGCGTGCACAACCGCTCGTTCTCGTGCGGTGCCGGCGTTGCCGCGGGCACGCAGATGTACCTCAACGCCCTGCAGGATCCCAAAGTCTTCATCCTTGGGCACGTCGGTCGCTCCGGCGTCGAGTTTGACGTGAACGAGGTGGTTGGCGAGGCCGCGCGCCTGGGCAAGTTGATCGAGATCAACGTCCACAGCCTCGAGTTCAAGCGCGAGGCTGTGACCACCTCTTGCCGCAAGGTCGCGGAGACCTGCGCTGAGCTGGGCTGCAAGATCGCTGTCAACACCGATGCACACATCTGCTGCTCCATCGGCAAGTTCGAACCGGCGCTCGAAGTTCTCGAGGAGATTCACTTCCCCCAGGAACTCATCGCCACGACCAACGCCCAGACGTTTACCACTGCGATGGCCGGCGCGGGCCTGGGGGAGTAGAGAGGTCGATAGAAGCCCTCGCCGCCGGAGTTGGCGGGGGCGGCTTGTCGCATATAACGTCAGCCGGCGGGGACGCCGCACGCGAAGCGAGGGTTTTCCGAAGGCACCCGAGCGCAGCGTACGGCGTTCCCGCCGGTATTCATTTGGGAGGCGCCGCTACCCCAGCTCGATCGTGAGCTCGACGGGGCAGTGGTCGCTTCCGTAGACCTCGGAGAGGATCGAGGCACCGGTCACGCGGTCTGCCACGTCATCGCTCACGAGGAAGTAGTCGATGCGCCAGCCCGCGTTGTTCTTGCGGGCGTTGAAGCGGTAGCTCCACCAGCTATACGCACCGGTGAGCTCGGGGAATCTTGCGCGGAAGGTGTCCGTGAATCCGGCGTCGAGTAGGCGCGTGAAGGACTCGCGCTCCTCGTCCGAGAAGCCTGCGTTGCCGCGGTTGGGGCCAGGATTCTTGAGGTCGATCTCCTCGTGGGCCACGTTGAAGTCGCCGCAGGTAACCACGGGCTTCTCTGTGGCGAGGCGACGGAGGAACTCGCGATAGGCGGTGTCCCACGCGAGGCGCGTGTCGATGCGCGCGAGCTCGCCCTGTGCGTTGGGCGTGTAGACGTCCACGAACCAATACTCCGGGAACTCGAGGGCGCAGACGCGGCCCTCGGTCGCGGCGACGGCGACGAGCTCCTCATCCTCCGCGGAGAGGACCTCGTGCGCGATGGGGAGAAGGGCGTCCGCGCGAAGGACTTGGAGCGGCTCCTCTCGGCTGAAGACCGCGGTGCCGGAGTAGCCCTTGCGCTCCGCGTAGCTCCAGGTCTGGTGGTAGCCGGGGAGGTCGAGCTCGATCTGGCCGGCTTGGAGCTTCGTCTCCTGGATGGCGAAGACGTCTGCCGCCGTAT
>UQWE01000163.1 GCA_900544655.1 uncultured Coriobacteriaceae bacterium | reverse complement strand
CTCCACCGGCGCCATCCTCGCGGCGGGCACGCTCATCGTCGGCCGAGTCAAGGGCGTGAGTCGCGCTGCCCTCTGCACTGCCATGCCTGGCGCCGCCGGTCACATGACGACCGTCCTCGACCTTGGCGCCAACGCGGACTGCCCGCCGGAGATGATCGTCCAGTTCGCTCGTATGGGCACCGCCTACTCCCAGATTGTTCTTGGCGTGGAGAATCCCACGGTTGGCCTGCTCAACAACGGCACCGAGGAGACCAAGGGCTCCGAGGCGGCTCTCGCGCGCCATGCGGCTCTCGCGGCCACCAAGGGCATCAATTTCTCCGGCAACTGCGAGGGTCGCGACATTCTTACGGGCGACCTCGATGTCATCGTCTCCGACGGCTTTACGGGCAACATCGCCCTCAAGGCCGTCGAGGGAACGGCGAAGTTCATCGTCTCCGCGCTGAAGGCAGCTGCGGGGGAGAGCAAGAAGGTTGCCCTCGGCGCGCTCTTGGTCAAGCCCGCCATGAAGGAGGTCGCCGCGCTCCTGTCCGGCGACCGCTACGGCGGAGCCGCCCTGCTCGGCCTCAAGGCACCCGTGCTCGTGGGCCACGGAGCCACCAATCCGGACGCCATCATGAACGGTACGCTGACGGCAGCCCGTTGCGTTCGCCAGAACCTGTGCGGAAAGCTTGCCGAGGCGATCGTCGGGGCGGAGTAAACCCTGCGCGATTGGCGGGTAGCGGGTACAATAACCTGATGTGTGTGACGGCGCTCCACGCGGGCGCCGTCGCTGTATCTAGCCGTTGCGACAGATGGGGGAGAGTATGCCCCGCAATACCGCCACCGAGCGGATTCGCCACATCGAGAGCATCTGTGGCCACACCTTCAATAACCGCAGCCTCGTAGAGGCCGCCATCACGCATCCGAGCGCCGTCGAGGGCCTGCCGGTCTCCGCCTCCTACGAGAGGCTCGAGTTCCTGGGAGACTCCATCCTCGGCGCCATCGTTGCGACCGACCTCTTCGAGCGCTTCCGCGATATGGACGAGGGCGCGCTCACGCGCCTCAAGATTTCCCTCGTCTCCGGCAAGACCCTCTCCGCCGTGGCAGACCAGCTTGGCATCGGCGAGTGCATCGTCTTTGGCGAGTCTGAGAAGGGCACGGGTTCCCGTGGCCTCCACTCTGCCCTCGAGAACGTGTACGAGTCGGTCGTCGGCGCCCTGTACCTCGACGCCGGCTATGACGCCACGCACGAGTTCGTTCAGCGCACGCTTGGCCCCCACATGGTGCCCGAGCTCGCGGAGCGTCCCGTGAGCCCCAAGAGCCGCCTCCAGGAGATCACCCAGCGCGAGCTCCGCTGCGCCCCCGAGTACAAGCTCGAGGGCGAAAAGGGCCCCGCGCACAGCCCCACCTTCACCTCCGTCGTCCTCGTTGAGGGGAGGCGCATGGGCCGTGGCATCGGCTCCTCCAAGAAGGAGGCGGAGAGCGCGGCCGCAAGCGACGCCATCAAGCGCCTCGCCGAGGAGGGCGTCAATTGTTCCTGAAGTCCCTCACGCTGAAGGGCTTCAAGTCCTTCGCGGACCGCACCCATATGGTCTTCGACCCGGGCCTCACCGTCGTGGTGGGACCCAATGGGTCGGGCAAGTCCAACGTTAGCGACGCCATCCTCTGGGTCCTGGGCGAGCAGAGCGCCAAGATGCTGCGCGGCCAGGCAATGGAGGATGTCGTCTTCTCGGGATCCTCTGCCCGCAAGCCTGTGGGAGTGGCCGAGGTCACTCTCGTGCTCGACAACACGGACCACACCCTGCCGGTCGACTTCTCCGAGGTCGGCATCACGCGCAGGATGTATCGCTCCGGCGAGTCCGAGTACCTCATCAACGGCGCTCCGGCCCGCCTCATGGACATCCAGGACATCCTGCATGACTCCGGCCTTGGCAAGGACACGCACTCGATCATCTCCCAGGGCAAGCTCGACTCGATCCTCTCGAGCCGCCCGGAGGAGAGGCGCGTCCTCATCGAGGAGGCCGCGGGCATCTCCAAGCACCGTCGCCGCAAGGAGCGCTCCCAGCGCAAGCTCGCAGACATGGACAAGAACCTCGTCCGCGCCCGCGACGTCGCGCGAGAGCTCAATCGCCAGCTTCGCCCGCTCGAGCGCCAGGTTGACCGCGCGAAGCGCTGGGAGGAGCTTGACCGTCGCCTGTCAGAGCTCACCTGCCAGCTCGCCGTCGACGACGTGAGGCGTCTCCAGCGCCAGTGGACCGAGCTCGAGTCCCGCGCCAAGGAGGCCTCGGCCGCCGTCGAACTCGCGCAGTTCCGCGCGGACGAGAAGAGCCGCGAGCTCGAGAAGCTCCAGAGCCTGCTCGAGCAGAAGGGCCTCTTCGTCGGAGACCTCGGCGAACAGCGCCGTCGCTGCAGTGACATCCTCGGCCGCCTCGAGAGCGACATGCGCCTCCTCGAGGAGAAGGGCCGCAACATGGTCGATCGCCTCTCTGAGACGCGCATGGCGCTCTCGCAGGTCGATCGCCAGAGGAGCGAGGCATCGAGCGAACTCGAGGACGTCTCTGGGCGCCTGTCTGATACGCGTGTCGCGACCGAGACCCTCGAGGCGGAGGTCAAGCGCCTCGAGCCTGCGGCTCGCGAG
>UQWE01000162.1 GCA_900544655.1 uncultured Coriobacteriaceae bacterium | reverse complement strand
CGCCTCGGCCTCGGCCGTCTGCGCCGCCGTGGTAGCCGTGGCATCCTCGCCCTTCGTGGCCTCCTCTGCCAGCGCCGCCTCCGCCGCCTCGGCCTCTCCGGTCATAGCCGCGGCCTGCTCCGGAATCCCCGTCTTCTCGTCAGCCATGAAATACCTTCCTCTCGCGTCATCCTCCACATTGTCTCGCATGGGCGGGGCATTATGTGCGCGGCAATGTGAGACAATCTCCTATCGCACAGGATGACAACGCGAACGCGCGCTCGCCCAACGATCGGCGGCATGCGCGTCCCAACGAGAAGGAACGTATGGACCTGCCTGAGAACCTCTTCCAGTTCGACATCGTCGCGAACGACCCGAACACCCACGCACGCTGCGGCGTCTTCCACACCGCCCACGGCGACATCCCCACCCCCATCTTCATGCCGGTGGGCACCAAGGCCACGGTGAAGGGCCTCATGCCCTTCCAGATCCGCGACCTCGGGGCGAAGATCATCCTCAACAACAGCTATCACCTCGCGATGCGCCCCGGCGCGGACCTCGTGGAGGAGATGGGCGGCGTGCACGAGTTCATGCGCTGGGACGGCCCCATCCTCACGGATTCCGGCGGATTTCAGGTCTTCTCCCACAACGAGTTCATGAAGCTCACGAACGACGGCGTGCGCTTCCGCGCCGTCGACTACGACGGCCGCTGGATCAGCTGGACGCCCGAGGACAACATGGCCATCGCCGAGAAGCTCGGCAGCGACATCTGCATGCAGCTCGACCAGTGCCCGGGCTATCCGGCCACGAAGGACTACGTCGCCCGCGCCGTCGAACTCTCGAGCATGTGGGCGGAGCGCTGCTGGAACGCTCATACGCGCCCCGACCAGGCGCTCTTTGGCATCGTCCAGGGTGGCATGCACATGGATCTGCGCCTGAGGAGCCTCGCACACCTCGAGGAGTGCGGCGACTTTCCGGGCTATGGCATCGGCGGTTACTCCGTGGGCGAGGACCACGAGACGGTGTACGAGCCTCTGGAGCCGCTCGTGGCTGAGCACATGCCCAAGAACAAGCCTCGCTACCTGATGGGCGTGGGCAACCCCACCACGCTCGTGCGCGCCATCGCCTCGGGCGTCGACATGTTCGACTGCGTGCTGCCCACGCGCACCGCGCGCATGGGCACGGCTTTCTCCGGCGAGGGACGCCTCAACCTCAAGAACGCGCGCTTCGCCCATGACCACGGCGTGCTGGACGAGCACTGCGATTGCCCGGCGTGCCGCGGTGGCTTCACACGCGCCTACATCCACCACCTCGTGCGCCAGAAGGAGATGCTGGGCGGCATCCTGCTCTCGCAGCACAACATCCGCTATCTCCTCGCACTCATGGAGCGCGTGCGCACCGCCATCGCCGAGGGCCGCTACGCCGAGTTCTATCGCGACTGGATGAACTCGCCCGCCGCGAACGACTTCTAAGGCGTTTCGCTCGGCGGCTTGCTAGGCCAGGCCTGTCGTAAGTGACTGCGGGGGCGACGTGGAAGCGATTCCGCGCCGCCCCTTTGCGTGACTGGCGGAGCTGCCGGCAATTGCACCTCTCCGAAGGTTGAGAGGTAACCCTCCTGCAACTGTGCGGTCCTCCTATTAGGTACAATCGAGGGGTTAAACAGACTACGGCCGGGTTTGACGACGCGTTTTGCCGCTCGGCCACACAAGGGGGACCTATGAAGCGTGACGCCGACGAGGCTCGCGACGATGCAACGGTATCGAGCGACGAGATTTCCAATTCCGAGAAGGACACGAAGGCGGAGGAGCCCGCGGCCAAGGCAGACACCCCGGCGAGTCGCACCGCCCAGGAGCGCAGCCGCCACTCGGGTGTGATGTTTGCGACCCTTGCGCTCACGATTCTGGCACTCGTGGGCCTGCTCCTGCCCGCGTGGGGCATTCCGCTTGGTTGTGACCTCGGCGGCGCCTCCGTCGTGACCTTCACGGCGAGCGACTACGAGGACGGCACCACCGTGGCGGATGCCCTCGCCGTCCTCAAGAACCGTGCCGCGCTCCTCAGCGAGCGTGACATCCAGGTCACCCAGACCGGCGACGACACCTTTGAGCTGCGCGTGCCCGCGGGCTATGATGCGAGCTCCGTCGCCTCCGCCCTCACGCGCAAGGGACACCTTGAGTTCGCCCGCCTCGACTCCGTCTCTGATGCGGACGCCCTCCAGCAGCTCCAGGCTGGTGCCTCGGGCGTCACCCTCGATGAGGGCACCTACGAGCCCTTCCTGACTTCTGACGAGGTGAAGGGTGCTACCGTGGTCTCCCAGAGCTACTACGGCATGACCTACTACGCGCTTTCCGTCTCGCTCAACTCCGACGGCGCCTCCGCGCTCGCCTCCACGACCGAGGACCTCGCCTCCTCCTCCGGCCAGATTGCCGTGCTGCTCGACGGTGCGGTCATCGCCGAGCCCTCCGTGAAGAACAAGATCGAGGGCAACAAGATCAGCATTTCCGGCGGCTATACCGAGGACCAGGCCACGGCGTATGCCGCCGCGCTCTCGGGCGGCGAGCTACCCTGCTCCCTCTCCCAGACCGAGCCCGTCTCCGTCGGCGCTCGCGCTCGCGGACATGCGCGCGAGCTTGCGGCCGTGGCG
>UQWE01000161.1 GCA_900544655.1 uncultured Coriobacteriaceae bacterium | reverse complement strand
GCGGGCCTCGTTCCCACCTACCTGCTGCCGAGTCCGGTGCAGGTAGTCCAGGCGCTCGTGGCCGACCTCCCGTTGCTCGCGAGCCATTCGGGCGTCACGATCGCCGAGGCGCTTCTCGGCCTTGTCCTGGGTGTCGCCGTGGGCTTCGTCGTGGCCGTCCTCATGGACCGCTTCGAGGCCGTCTATCGCGCGCTCGACCCGATCGTCACCATCTCGCAGACCATCCCCACCGTGGCCATCGCCCCGCTTCTCGTGCTGTGGTTTGGCTACGGGTTGATGCCAAAGGTGCTGCTCGTCGTGCTGGGGACATTCTTCCCTGTCACCGTGTCGCTTGCGAGCGGCTTCCGCAGCGTCGACCCGGACGTCATCGACCTCATGCGCACCATGAACGCGACGCGTGCCCAGATCTTCTGGTACGCGAAGCTGCCCGCCGCTGCGGAGAGCTTCTTCGCGGGCCTCAAGATCAGCGCGACGTATGCCGTGGTGGGTGCCGTGGTCTCCGAGTGGCTCGGTGGCTTCGTGGGTCTTGGCGTCTACATGACGCGTGTTCGCAAGTCCTATTCGTACGACAAGATGTTTGCCGTCATCCTCATCATCTCGGCCCTCTCCCTCTTGCTCATGGGGCTCGTCTCCGTGTTGCGCAAGGCATGCATGCCGTGGGACAGGGCAGAAAGGAAGAATCAATAATGACCAAGTCCTCCATCTCCCGCCGCGAGTTCGTGGCGGGTGCCGGAATCGCCACCTCCGCCGTCGCCCTTGCGGGCCTCACTGCATGTGGCGGCCAGAACGCCGCCGACACTGCCGCTGCCTCCACCGCCGCCGCGGGTGACGCTACCAAGCTCACGTTTGTGCTCGACTACACGCCCAACACCAACCACTCCGGCGTCTACGTGGCCATCGCCAAGGGCTTCTATGTCGACGAGGGCCTCGACGTCGAGGTCGTCCAACCGCCCGAGGATGGCGCCGATGCTCTCGTGGGTACCGGCAAGGCCCAGTTTGGCATGGGTTACCAGGACGTCATGGCCAACTACCTCGGCTCTGACGACCCGCTGCCCGTGACGGCCGTCGCCGCGACCATCCAGCACAATACCTCCGGCATCATGAGCCGCGCCGGCGAGGGCATCGACCGTCCGCGCGGCATGGAGGGCAAGCGCTACGGCACCTGGGACCAGGACGTCGAGAAGGCCATGGTCAAGAGCGTCGTCGAGACCGACGGCGGCGACTTCTCCAAGGTCCAGCTCGTTCCCTCCGGTGACGAGGTCAGCGGCCTGAAGTCCAACCAGTTCGACTGCGTGTGGGGCTACGAGGGCTGGGGCCTGCAGAACGCCAAGCTCCAGGACCTCGCCTGCGACTACTGGTCCTTCCGTAGCATTGACTCCGTCTTCGACTACTACACTCCGGTCATCATCGCCAATAACGACTTCCTCGCCAACAGCCCCGAGGTCGCCAAGGCGTTCCTCCGCGCCACGAAGAAGGGCTACGAGTTCTGCGTGACGAACCCGGACGAGGCTGCCCAGATCCTCGTCGACGCCGCCCCCGAGACCGACGCCGACCTCGCGAAGGCCAGCGCCGAGTACCTCGCCGACCAGTACACCGCCGATGCCTCCAGCTGGGGCATCATCGATTCCGAGCGCTGGGCCAAGTTCTACACCTGGATGAACGACAACCAGCTCACGCCCGTCGCGCTCGACGTCAACGGCGGCTTCAGCATGGATTACCTGGAGCAGTAGGGTGGCCGTGTCTGAGGATAGGGGAGAAGTGCGTGCGGACGCCGCCGGCGTGGATGATGCCGCGGGCATCGGTATCGACGACGCCGTGGCCGCCGCGTCGAGTGCTCCCTCCGCGCCTGCGCTCGAGGTCAACGACCTCACGCTCGCGTGGGAGGCCGGTGGCACGCCGACGGTCGAGGACGTCTCGCTTTCGGTCGCGCCGGGAGAGATGGTGTGCCTTGTGGGCCGCTCTGGCTGCGGAAAGTCGACGCTGTTCCATGGTCTCGCCGGCCTCACGACGCCCGTTTCTGGCGAGGTCCTGCTCCATGGGGAGGACGTCACGGGAAGGCCCGGTCGCATCTCGTACATGCTGCAGAAGGACCTCCTCCTGCCTCAGCGCACCATCATCGATAACGTCTGCCTGCCGCTTCTCCTCTGCGGCATGCCGCGTCGCGAGGCGCACGCCAAGGCGGAGCCGCTCTTCGAGCGCTTCGGGCTTGACGGCACGCAGACGAGCTATCCCGGCGAGCTGTCCGGCGGCATGCGCCAGCGTGCGGCCCTGCTTCGCACCTACCTCATGGACAACGACGTCGTCCTCATGGACGAGCCGTTTAGCGCACTTGACGCCCTGACGCGTCGGGATATGCGCTCGTGGTTCCTCTCCATGGTGACTGACCTGGGCATTTCCTGCGTTCTCATCACACATGACGTGGATGAGGCGGTGGAGATGGCCGATCGGGTCCTCGTCATGCGCGGCAACCCCAAGGAGGGGTGTCCGAGCAACCTCGTGGGCGAGGTTCCCATCGACGTCTCGCGTGACGCGCGAGGGGAGTGGCTCCTCACGCCTGCCTCGCTTGACGTGAAGCGAAGGGTGCTGGAGCTGCTGGGGTAGGGTGCCCGGACGGGCCGGCGGCGGGTGCGGCTCGCTCTGGCGGCGGGCTCGGCTCGCTCCGGCGGCTCGATG
>UQWE01000160.1 GCA_900544655.1 uncultured Coriobacteriaceae bacterium | reverse complement strand
AACGGCATCGCCCCAAGGCTTCCGCCGGGGGCGAGGCCACGAGCACCTTCCCCGAGAAGTTCGTGCTCACTGCCACCAAGGAGCAGGACCTCCGCTACGGTGAGAACCCACAGCAGGCTGCCGCTTTCTACGTGAGCCCGGACGCGCCGGAGCACTCGCTCGCCCGCGCCGAGCAGATCCAGGGCAAGCCGCTCTCCTACAACAACATCCTCGACGCCGACGCCGCCTGGGCGGCCGTCCGCGAGTTCGACGAGCCTGCGGTGGTCATCCTCAAGCACCAGAATCCGTGTGGCTCCGCCACTGCCGCGGATGTCACCGAGGCCTATGACCGCGCCTTCGCCTGCGACCCCATCTCCGCCTATGGCGGCATCATTGCTGTCAACCGCGAGGTGCCCCTGTCGCTGTGTGAGCACTTCGCCGACGTGAACAAGCAGTTCGTCGAGGTCATGATTGCCCCGAGCTACACGCCCGAGGCCCTCGAGCGCCTCTCGAGGCGCAAGAACATGCGCGTGCTCGCCACCGGCGGCGTCGACCGCACGATCGGTCACGAGGTCCGCACCGTCGACGGCGGCGTTCTTGTCCAGGACATCGACCACGTGAGCGAGGACCCCGCGACCTTCACGGTGCCCACCAAGCGCAAGCCCACGGACGCCGAGATGGACGACCTGCTGTTCGCCTGGCGCGTCTGCAAGGCCGTGAAGTCCAACGCCATCCTCGTCGCCAAGGGTCGCGCCGGCATCGGCATGGGCCCTGGCCAGCCCAACCGCACGGACTCCGCTCGCATCGCCTGCGAGCGCGCCGAGGCCGCCTGCGAGCGCATGGGCGTCTCAACCGAGGGCATGGTCGCCGCGTCCGACGCCTTCCTGCCGTTCCGCGATGACGTCGATGTCCTCGCCGATCACGGCATCACCGCGATCATCCAGCCTGGTGGCTCCATTCGCGACGAGGAGTCCATCCAGGCCTGTGACGAGCACGGCATCGCTATGGTCTTCACCGGTACCAGGCACTTCCGTCACTAGTAGCTGGTGGTAGTCCGGCGGGCTTCGGCCCGCCGGCATTTGGTTTGGGGGAGCGTTGTCCAAGATCTATGTCATAGAGGACGACGAGGGCATCCGCGTCGAGCTCGTCCGCATGCTCGAGCGCGAGGGCTTTGAGGCGGAGGCGTGCGAGGACTTCCCGCGCGCCGCGGAGCTTGCCCTCGCTGCCGCCCCGGACCTCGTTCTTCTCGATCTCACGCTTCCGGGTACGGATGGCCAGCTCGTCTGCCGGGAGATCCGCGCCGCCTCCTCCGTCCCGGTCATCGTGCTCACGAGCCGCGTGACCGAGGCGGACGAGGTGGTCTCCATGACGCTGGGCGCGGACGACTTCGTGCCCAAGCCCTATAGCCCTCGCGTGCTCGTGGCTCACATCCAAGCCCTGCTGCGTCGCGCGGGCCAGGCTGCGACGCCCGCCTCGACCATCGAGCGCGGGGCCGTGACGCTCGACCTCTCCCGCTCCTGCGCCGCCGCGAACGGCAAGACCGTCGAGCTCACCAAGAACGAGATGCGTATTCTGGGCCTGCTCATGCGCCGTTCTCCCGCGATTGTCTCGCGCGAGGACCTCATGCGCGAGCTCTGGGACTCAGACGCTTTCGTCGATGACAACACGCTTACGGTCAACGTGAACCGTCTCCGCGCCCAACTCGCGAGGGTGGGCGTCGAGGGCTTCCTGGTCACGCACCGTGGCCAGGGCTATTCGGTCCGGGCGTAGCCGATGAGGCTGGGAAGCTACATCCGCTCTCGCGTCCCGGAGCTTCTGGTCCTCGTGGCGCTCGAGCTCCTCCTCGTGCTCGTGCTGCGCATCTCCGGCATGGGCGCGGACTTTGTCGCGTTCGTTTGCTCGATCGTGCTCGTCTCGGCGGTTGTCGCCGCCGCGCTGGGGTTTGCCCGCGAGCGCGGCTTCTGGGACTCCCTCTGCGAGACCTGCTCCGCGCTCGACAACGCGCGCCTGCTGCCCGAGCTCATCGACAGGCCGGAGTTTCCCGAGGGCCAGGCGGCCTATGATGCGCTCGTCTCCGTGGCGAAGACCGCCAGCGACGAGGTCGCCGAGCAGCGTCGCTTCGTCGAGGAGTATCGCGCCTACGTCGAGACCTGGGTGCATGAGGCAAAGAGCCCGATTACGGCCGCGCGCCTGGCGCTCTCAAACCTCGAGGAGGACGCGGATGCGTGCGCGGTCTGCCCGCGCGAGGTCGAGCCAGTCGTTCCGCGCTTGCGCTCGGTCGAAGACGAGCTCGCCCGCGTCGAGCGCTACGTTGAGCAGGCGCTGTTCTACGCGCGCTCCGAGACGCTCGAGCGCGACTTCCTCGTCCGCTCCCACTCGCTTCGCGAGATGGTGACCTCGGCCATCAAGGCCAACGCGAATCTGCTCATCGCCGCCGGCGTGACGCCGCGCCTGGGCGAGGGCCTCGACCTCAAGGTCTTCACGGATGACAAATGGCTCGTCTTCATGCTGGGGCAGCTCCTCCAGAACACGGCCCGCTACGTGCGCCCCGGTTGCGAGGGCTGGCCTCAGGTCTGGTTTGACGCACGTCTTCTGGACGAGGGCCTCGCGAGCGAGCGCGTTGAACTGACCGTGTGGGATAACGGATGCGGCGTGAGTGCGGCGGACCTGCCGCGCGTGCTCGAGCGCGGCTTCACGGGCGACAACGGCCGCGCCCACAAGCAGTCGACGGGCCTTGGCCTTTGGCTCGTCGC
>UQWE01000159.1 GCA_900544655.1 uncultured Coriobacteriaceae bacterium | reverse complement strand
CTTGTTGAACGCGTAGGACGCGAACTCGAGGACGTCGTCCCAGATGCGCTGGGCGACCTCGCGCTTGTAGCCGTTCTTGACCGCGCCGTTCATCCAGTGGTCATACGTCGTCTCGTCCGAGCCGTCCTCCCAGTGAAGGATGGTCGAGGTCAGGAGCTTGATCTTCTTCTTGGCCACGGGCTTACGGATGCGGGAGTCGGACTCGCCCTTGGAGAAGCCGCACATCTCGACGGAGATGAGCATGACCTGCTCCTGGTAGACCATGGTGCCGTAGGTCTCGCCGAGGATGTCATCGAGGCGCGGGTCATAGGAGACCGCGGGCTCCTTGCCGTTCATGCGGTTGATGTAGGACGAGACCATGCCGGCGCCAAGGGGGCCCGGGCGGTACAGGGCGATAAGTGCCACCACGTGCTTGTACTCGGTGGGCTTCATGTTCTTGATGGTGGCCGTCATGCCCGAGGACTCGACCTGGAAGACGCCGGCCGTGTGGCCCGATCCCATGAGCTCGAAGATCTTCGGGTCGTCGAAGGGGATCTCCGCCTCGTTGATGTCGATGCCGTAGTTGGCCTTGATGTTCGCCTTGGCCTTCGAGATGACCGTAAGCGTGCGCAGGCCCAGGAAGTCCATCTTGAGCAGGCCCATGTCCGCGACGGTGTGGCCCTCGTACTGGGTGATCTCGACGCCACCCTTGGTGTCGAGCTTCGTGGGACAGTGCTCGTTGACGGGGTCACGGCAGATGAGGACCGCGCACGCGTGCACGCCCTCGCCGCGGATCAGGCCCTCGAGCGACAGCGCCGCGTCGATGATGCGGTGGGCGTCAGGATCGGAGTTGTAGGCGTCGACGAAGTCCTGCGAGTACTGGTCCTCGCGACCCTCGACCTTGTTCATCGTTGCCTTGAGCGTGGCGTTGGGCGCGGCGCTAATCATCTTGGAGAGGCGCTGGCCCATGTAGACCGGGAAATCGAGAACGCGCGCGGCGTCGTTGACGGCCTGCTTGGCCTTGATGGTTGAGTAGGTGATGACGTGCGTGACCTTCTCGGGGCCGTAGAGCTGGCGCACGTGCTCGACGACCTCGAGGCGACGCTCATCGTCGAAGTCCATATCGATATCGGGCATCTCGGTACGCTGCGGGGAGAGGAACCTCTCGAACATCAGGCCGTTCTCGAGCGGGTCGAACGCCGTGATGTTCATGGCGTAGGCGACGATGGCACCCGCCGCCGAGCCACGGCCCGGGCCGACGCCGATGCCGTTGTCCTTGGCCCACTGCACGTACTCCGCCACGATCAGGAAGTACGCGGCGAAACCCTTGTCGCAGATGACCTTGTACTCGTACTCGAAGCGCTCCTTGATGTTCACGCCGCCGATCTCGCGCGTGGCCCAGTCGTCACCATAGTGTTGGCGCAGGCCCTTCTCGCACTCGCGACGGAACTGGCTCTCGTGCGTCTCGCCCGGGTCGAGCAGCGGGAAGCGCGGGAGGATGATCTGGTCCCAGTCGAGCTCGACGTTGCACTTGTCCGCCAGCTCGAGGGTGTTCTCGCAGGCCTCCGGGCACCAGGAGAAGAGGGCGCGCATCTCCTCCTCGCTCTTCATGTAGAACTCGCTACCCTCCATGCGCATGCGGTTCTCGTCGTCAATCTTCGAGTTCATGCCGATGCACATCATGAGGTCCTGCGTGGGGGCGTCCTCGCGCGTGAGGTAGTGGAAGTCATTCGTGCAGATGACCTTGAGATCGAGCGAGTGGGCCAGCTCCACCAGCTGCTCGTCGAGCTGGCGGTCCGTCATGCCGTTCTCGAAGGTCAGGCCGTGGTCCTGGATCTCGATGTAGAAGTCGCCGGGGGCGAAGATCTCCTTGAAGGTGCGGGCCCACTTGAGGGCCTCGTCCGGCTGCCCGCGCAGGATGGAGCGCGGGATGATGCCGGAGACGCACGCTGCCGTGGCGATGATGCCCTCGGAGTGAGCGCGGAGCATCTCGAGCGTCGTGCGGGGCTTGTAGTAGAAGCCGCGAACGGCCGCGTCGCTCATCATCTGCATGAGGTTGACGTAGCCGGTCTGGTTCTTGGCAAGCAGGATCATGTGGTAGAGCTCGGGCTTATGGTCGCGCGAGAGGGAGTCATCCGGCGTGAAGTAGGCCTCGCAGCCGAAGATGGGCTTCACGAGCGGGCGCGGCTTCACCTCGTCGAGGTCGCGGCCAGCCTCGTGCGCGGCGACGTCGACCTGCCACTGCGCGTATGCCTCGGGCTCCTTCTCCGCGTCAGGCTCCACGATCTCGCGGCCCTTGGCGTAGTTCTCCTTGTCATGGAACCACTGCTGCCAATCCGCCTGTTGGTGGTTGTACTTGGCGCACTCGAGGTCGAGGTCGGGCACACCATACATATAGCCGTGATCCGTGATGGCGACAGCGGGCATCTTGAGGTCGACGGCGCGCTTCACCATCGCGGAGACGCGCGTGGCACCGTCGAGCATCGAGTAGTCGGTGTGGTTATGGAGATGTACGAACGCCATTTCGCTCCCTTTGCGACGGCCCGCAGAGGCGCCGTCGCCGCATAGTCTCTCGCCAAGATTTCTCACATCTGAGGATAGCGCACGTTCCAGACACCCACTCGGGCATCGCCACGCTTCACCCCTCTCCCACGCCATGTTCGGGGATTGACAACGCCCGCCCCGCGGGAGTTGACAAAGGGACAGTCCCTTTGTCAACTTTTGCCGGCCGCCCCGCCGCACGAGAGCCGCCCCAGCGCGCACAGCGCGACC
>UQWE01000158.1 GCA_900544655.1 uncultured Coriobacteriaceae bacterium | reverse complement strand
CGGGTCTGGTGCCGGCGGGGCGGCGTGCTCGTCCGGGCGGCGGGTGGGCCGGGCAAGTCAGCAGCTCGTAACAAACCGATAGACTTCGTTTCCTTCACTTGCGCGTTGCGCTACGCTTAAGTTTGCTGAGAACCGCCCCGGAGTGTCCGGGGCCTGCGGTCAAGGAGGACTTATGTCGAACATTCCCGCGCCCATTGACGCCACCGCCACCCCCGAGTGGGCGGCCCTCAAGGCGCACCATGACAAGCTCGTTGCCGATGGGTTCAACCTCAAGAACGCCTTCGCGACGGATGCCGAGCGCGTCGAGAAGCTCACCTTTGAGACGAGCGACCTCCACTTCGACCTCTCCAAGAACCTCGTGACCGAGGAGACCCTGAAGCTGCTCGTCGACCTCGCTCGTGCCGTCAAGCTCGAGGAACGTCGCAATGCCATGTACTGCGGCGAGCACATCAACACGACCGAGGATCGCGCCGTTCTCCACACCGCCCTTCGTCGTCCGAAGGAACAGATCGGCAAGTTCATCGTCGATGGCCAGGATACCGTGGCCGACGTCCACGAGGTCCTCGACCGTATGTACGCCTTTGCCGAGCGTGTCCGTTCCGGCGAGTGGAAGGGTGTCTCCGGCAAGGAGATCAAGCACGTCCTCGCTATCGGCATCGGTGGCTCTGACCTCGGCCCGGTTATGGTCTATGAGGCCCTCAAGCCCTATGCCGACGCCGGAATCGACTGCACCTTCGTCTCTAACATCGACCCGAACGACATGGCCGAGAAGACTCGCGGTCTCGACCCCGAGACCACGCTCGTGATCGTCGTCTCCAAGACCTTTACCACGCTCGAGACCCTCACCAACGCCCGCGAGGCGAAGGTCTGGATGCTCGACGCCCTTCGTGCCGCCGGCGCCATTGATGGCTCCGCCGAGAAGGACGCGGAGGCCATCCGTAAGCACTTCGTCGCCGTCTCCACCGCGCTTGACCTTGTCAAGCAGTTCGGCATCGACCCGGAGAACGCCTTTGGCTTCTGGAGCTGGGTTGGCGGCCGTTATTCCGTCGATTCCGCCGTGGGCCTCTCGCTCATCATCGCCTTTGGTCCGGAGCGCTTCCAGGAGTTCCTCGCCGGCTTCCATGACCTCGACGAGTACTTCAAGAACGTGCCGCTGGAGGAGAACGTCGTCGCCCTTCTCGGCCTCATCAACGTCTGGTACGTCAACTTCTATGGCGCCGAGAGCCACGCCGTGCTGCCCTACAACCAGTACCTGCACCGCTTCCCGGCCTATCTCCAGCAGCTCACGATGGAGTCGAACGGCAAGAGCGTGCGCTGGGACGGCACTCCGGTGACGAGCGCCACGGGCGAGATTTTCTGGGGCGAGCCGGGCACCAACGGCCAGCACGCCTTCTACCAGCTGATTCACCAGGGCACCCGCATGATCCCCGCGGACTTCATCGCCTTCGTGAACACGCCCAACCCGTTTACCGACGGCGGCCAGGACGTCCACGAGCTCTTCCTGGGCAACTTCCTCGCCCAGACCAAGGCCCTCGCCTTTGGCAAGACGGCCGACGAGGTCCGCGCCGAGGGCACGCCCGAGCAGATCGTGCCCGCTCGCGTCTTCACTGGTAACCGCCCGACCACTTCGATCTTTGGCGAGGCGCTCACGCCGCACGCGCTGGGCGAGCTCATCGCGCTGTACGAGCACATCACCTTTGTCGAGGGTACCGTCTGGGGCCTTGACTCCTACGACCAGTGGGGCGTCGAGCTTGGCAAGCAGCTCGCCAAGCAGATTACCCCGGCATTCCACGATGACGCCGCGCTCGCCGAGCAGGACGCGAGCACCCAGGCGCTCATCGCTTACTACCGCGCTCACCGCAAATAAGGTTGCCGCGCGTGCGCAAGCTGTCGCGCGCTCGCGAGCTTGAACTGACAACAAAGCGGGCCACATCGTTTGGGTGTGGCCCGCTTTTTGCTGTGCCTTCGTAGGCGACTAGGGATTTGCAAAGATGCATGCTTAGACGGGCTAAGCATGCCGAATGTGTGAGTTACTTTGCGGGCGTAACGAGCTGAATCAGGTCGCGGTGACGCTGTTCGCTGAGGGCGCGCTTGGGCACGATGACGTAGCGTGGGCCCACGAACTCGACTACGCTGACCTCGCGGCCGAGGTGCAGCTTGCGAACGGTCGAGAGCGGAAGTTCCTCGGCCTCTTTGCCGGGAACGTTGGCGACGAGGTGATCGGGGTAGACCTCGACCTTGACGCGGCGGCTTTCCTTGGGTAGCCCGGTGATGTCGAGGCCAGCCTTCTTGAGGCGCCTGAGGTGGAACTGATTCCAGTGGTCGGAGACGAACCAGAGGACGACCTCGACGCAGACGAGCGAGGCGAGGAGGAGCGTTACCTGCCTTCCGTTGGGTGACATCGCGATGAAGACAATCACGATGAGCAGAAGGACGCTCGCGATGTTCGACGGGTTGCGGAGGCGATTGCCCATCATGGCGAGAGAGGCATCCTCGAGGAGGGTGTGGTTCACGTCATAGCTGAACGAGAAAAGATGGTTGTCCGGGGACTGCTTTGAGGTGCTCTTCTTTGCCATGATGACTCCCGTGCCTGCCGGGCCCCGCGGTCCGGCGTTTGACTAGTAGATTCCGCGCTCGCGGCCCTGACGGTCGCCCACGCGACGATGCGGCTTGCCGGTCGGCTTGGTCGTGCGTTTCGAGGCGGGCTTGCCGGACTTCGAGGTTCCGCCGGCGGCCTTCTGACGCCTCGCGGCGTTG
>UQWE01000157.1 GCA_900544655.1 uncultured Coriobacteriaceae bacterium | reverse complement strand
CTCGTGGCCACGAGCAGTGCCGCGAGGCGCAGCAGCGCCCTCGCCCATCTCGGCAGGGCCCTTGTCGGCCTCGCCCCCGTCGGACCCGCTTCCGCAGACCCTCTCTCCAACAGTCCCCCTCCCATCAGCTACTGCCAGCTCCAACGGTCGACGTTGTTGAGCACGGACCAGCCGTGACCGTGGGGCTGCAGCTTCTGGCGGGCCACGGTGAGGCCGTCGCGCTTCCAGTACAGGTGGCTCACGTTGGCGAGCCACACCCACGTGGCGTCGCCGGCGGGCGCGATGCCGCCCACGCCGTCCCACTCGGACTGCTGCCACATCGGGTAGGACGCCTCGACGTCATCAGCAGCGAGCGCCTCGTCGAGATAGGCGTCCACGGCGGCGTCCGAGTAGCACGAGTAGTTCATCGTGCCCGTGCTGTGGCTGAGCTCGTAGACGTCAGAGGGCGAGTTGGAGCCCCAGCCCCAGGTGATGGGGTCGCTGAACTCATGGGGGTAGAGGTCGTCCCAGCTGCCGCCGTGCGTGTTGACCTCGATGCCAATCTGTGCCATCTGGTTCGCAAAAGCGTTGGCCATAGACTGGCGCACCGAGTCGCTGGCGGGATAGTAGAGGTCAAGCGAGCAGCGCAAGCCCCCACGCACGTACACGCCGTCCTCGCCGAGCGCCCAGCCCGCACCCTCGAGCTGGGCCTTGGCAGCCTTGGGATCATAGTCGCAACGCATGCCGTCGCTTGCCCACGGCATGCCGTCGCCGATGCTGTAAGCAACCTTACCGTAGCCGCCCAGAACGTCGTCCACGATGGCCTGGCGGTCTACACCCAGGTTTATGGCGCGGCGCACCTCAATGTTGCATGTCACGTCATTGCCCGCCGGGTAGACAGCGTCTCCATCGGCGCGCTCGGAGCCCGCCGGGATGACGGGCAGCTGGATCCCGCGAGAGTCCACGGTGTCGTAGGCCTCGAGCGAGTAGCCCTCGATCGTCTGGTCGGCGAGCGTGGCAGAGGTGTAGGCCATGTCGACCTGGCCGCCGCGCGCGGCGGCCAGGGCAGCGTCCTCGGCCATGAACACGACGACAACACGCTCGATGTTGGGCTTATCGCCGTAGTAACTCGGGTTGGCCTCGAGAATGGCCTGCTGGCCGCGATCCCACTGCACAAGCCTGTAGCGCCCCGAGCCTATGGGGTTGGCACCGTAGTCGGGACCATAGGCGTGCTCGGGCACGATGCCCATGTTGGCAAGCGTGTATAGCAGCGTATTGCAGGGCTCGGAGAGCGTGATGAGCGCCGTAGCATCGTCGGGCGCCGTGGCGTCGACGACCATAGAGAGGTCTGCCTGGGCGTTCTTGGAGCCGCGGATCGTGTTGATGGTGAACGCGACGTCCGCGGCCGTGAGTGCCTGGCCGTCCGAGAACGTGGCGTCGTCGCGGATCTTGAACGTCCAGGTGAGCTTGTCGGGCGAGCATGACCAGTCCGTCGCGAGGTCGTTGGTGAAGTTCATGTCCTCGTCGGTGACGATGAGGGTCGACTGGATAAGGGGCTCGTGCACGTGCTCACCGCAGCCCCAGTCGACGCAGGGGTCAAACCCGGCGTCCGGCTCGTTCTCGGCGCTCATCGCGATCGTGACCTGATGGGTGGCATCCACGTCCGAGGCGGTCGCGGCGCCCGCGCGCCCACCCCCGTTGCCGCAGCCCGCAAGGCCGCACGCGGCAAGCGCCGTCGCTATACCGCCGCCCACGAAGGCACGCCTCGTCACATTCGCACCGCTCACTTGAAACTCCTCCCCACGCGCCACGACGGCGCGCAAGCATAGAAATAAAAGGTCTGTCTTGTCGAACAGAAGAGTACTATCGTTCAATGGTATCCGAACGGATTGAACAGACTGTTCCGTAACTAGCATGCAGGAGGCATCGTCCATGCAGTTCGATCTCGACAAGGACATTCGCTACGGCCTCGCCTACTCCGGCGGCGTCGACTCGTGCTACCTGCTCGCGGAGCTCCTCCGCGAGGGCTACGACGTCAAGGCCTACACAATCCTCGACGACCTTCAGATCACGCGAGACACCGACGATTCCGTGACGATCGCCAAGATGCTCGGCGCCGAGCAGGAAATCATCCCCATCAACATCTGGGACGGCCACGAGGACCTGCGCGCCAACCCCTGGGACCGCTGCTACCACTGCAAGTCCATGGTGTTCGGCACCATCCTCGAGCACATGCGTGCAGACGGCCGTACCGTCCTGCTCGACGGCACGAACGCAAGCGACCGCGAGGACCGCAGGCCGGGATTCCGCGCTATCCACGAGCTTGGTGTGCGCTCGCCGCTGCGCGAAGCCGGTCTCACGAAGGACCAGGTGCGCGAGAACTCTGCCAAGCTGGGGCTGCCTACGGCCAACAAGCCAAGCTACGCCTGCTACGGCGCCTACTTCGACAGGGACGAGGCCATCACGCCCGAGTCGCTGAAAAAGACGGTCGACAAGTTCATGGCCTCCCACCCGGACGCGGCAGACCGTGTTCGCACGGACGGCAACATCGAGCCGAGCCCGGCCGAGGCCGCCGCGCTCGTCCGAGAGAAGGCGTAGCGGAGATGACAAAAGCGCCGGGGTCAACCGTCACACCCAAAGTGGCAGACATCGGCTATGCGCAGCTCGACCTCACGCGTGGCGCCAGGTGCGGCGCAGGCGAGGTCGTCTACGGCGAGGGCAAGACGGCTGAGCAGGTCGCCGGCATCGTGGACGCGCTCATCGCCGCAGGCCAGCGCCACGTG
>UQWE01000156.1 GCA_900544655.1 uncultured Coriobacteriaceae bacterium | reverse complement strand
ACATGGATCTCGTGTCGATGGTTGAGGCCACGCTCGAGGACCCATGGCAGGTCCTCCGCGCCCAAGAGCGCGAGGCCAAGGGACGTGCCATCGCCGAGATGAAGATGCAGGGCATCGAGTACGACGAGCGCATGGAGAAGCTCGAGGACGTCACCTACCCCAAGCCCCTCGAGGAGGAGCTCGAGGCAGCTTTCGCCACCTACTGCGACGAGGTCCCCTGGGCGCGCGACTACTGCCTGCGCCCCAAGTCCGTCGTGCGCGACATACTCGAGAGCATGTCGGACTTCAAGACCTACATCCAGCGCTACAAGCTCTCCCGCAGCGAAGGCACGCTCCTGCGCTACCTGTCTGACGCCTGGCGCGTCCTCGACCGCACGGTTCCGCCCGACAAGCGCACCCCCTACCTCGATGACGCCATCGCTTGGCTTGGCTTCATCGTCCGCACCACGGACTCTAGCCTTATGGACGAGTGGGAGTCTGCCGGCCAGGTGCCCGGCGAGCTGCCGCCCGGCGCCAAGGAGGCCGTCGTGCAGGATCGCCACGGTCTCACGATTCTCGTGCGCAACGCCCTCTGGCGCCGCGTCCGTCTCTTCGCCGCCGAGGAGATCCCCACGCTCGGCGAGCTCGACCAGCCCTTTGGCATGGGCGAGCGCCGTTGGCGTGAGGTCCTGGAGGAGTTCCGCGACGCCCACGATGAGGTTCTGCTCGACGCGGACGCCCGCTCTACCGCATACTTCCTGATCGACACGGCAGACGAGCTCACGGATCACGTCTGGCACGTGACGCAGATCATCCACGATATCGACGGTGACAACGACTTCCGCATCCTCGCCGATGTTGACCTCGACGTTACGCAGAACGAGGGCGAGGTCAGCTTCAAACGCTATCGCGCCGGATCGGCCGAGGACCTCGCGGAGTAGGAGACATACGGCGGGGCGGCCACGCACGAGGCCCCTACGACGGACGCGCAACCACGCAATCGCAGCCGCGCCCTTCCGCGACGGACACGTCAGCCACGCAACCCCGGCTGCGCCGCGCAGCCCTCCCACCACACCCAGAGAAGCCACAGCGGCATCGCCGCTCAGAAACGGAGAAATGACATGAACTACAACCTCGTAAAGTTCACGATGAGCGCCGGCACCGCCCAGCAGCTCCCGAAACCCGGACGCCCGGAGATCGCCTTCGTCGGCCGCTCGAACGTGGGCAAGTCCTCGCTCATGAACAAGCTCTTCGGCCGCAAGGACCTCGTCAAGGTCTCCTCCAAGCCGGGCAAGACCACGACCATCAACTTCTTTGCCATCGGCAACGTGGACTTCGTCGATCTGCCCGGCTACGGCTTCGCGCGCGTCAACGCCACGGAGCAGGAGCGCTGGAACAACCTCATGGAGGGCTACTTCGAGGGCGAGCGTAACCTCAAGCTCGTGGTCGTCCTCGTGGACATCCGCCATGATGCGAGCCCGCTCGACCTCCAGATGATCGGCTACCTCGAGAGCCTCGGCCTTCCCTACTGCGTCGCCTTCACCAAGGCGGATAAGTTCAGCCGCTCGAAGGGCCTCACGCAGGCGGCGATGCTCCGCAAGCAGTTCGAGCTTGAGCCCGAGGTTCCCTGGGTCCTCGTCTCCTCGACGGCCGGCACCGGCATCGGCAACCTCAAGGACACCATCGAGCGTGCCCTGCGCAAGTAGGGCTGCGACGCCTACTTGCCCTGACCAGCAGGTGTGCCGCCAGCCTTCGGACGCTTGCGCACCTGGCTCACATCGATTGGGTCACAGTGCAGCGTGAGGGTGATGCCCGTCTCGAGCGCAACACGACGCTCGATGCCGTCGAGCGTCGTGTGCGCGGCAAGCAAGCTTGTGCGCGAATCCATCTCCGCGTGGGCGCTCGCGACCTTCCTCCCCGGGCCGTAATCGTGAATCATGAGATCATGCATGCCAAGGATGCCTGGGGTCGCCAGCACGAGGGCCACGACACGGTCGACCATCTCTTGAGAAGGCGCCTCTCCTAGAAGCGGGTTCACCGTATCGCGGACAAGCGCGAGACCGCTCACCAGCACGAATATGCCAACGGCAAGGCCCGCCCAACCGTCAAGCTCAAGGCCCGTGAAATGCGAGACGAGCGCACACACGAGAACCGCCGTCGTGGTGATGACATCGTTGCGCGAGTCGATTGCCGTGGCGGCCAAAGTCTCACTCTCGATGCGATCTCCCAACTTCTTGTTAAAGCTCATCATCCACGCCTTCGCAGCGATGGAGAGCAGCATGACGACGAGCAACGGAAGGCTCACTTCGACAGGCTCGGGGTCGATGATGCGCGAGATGCCGCCGCGAATGATCTCAAAGCCCACCGCAGTCACAAGAACGGCCACAACCAGACCAGCGAGGTACTCGAAGCGCCCGTGTCCGTACGGATGGCCGGAGTCGGCAGGCTTGCTAGCGAGCTTGAAGCCCGTAAGCGTCACGATGTTGCTCGAAGCATCCGAGAGGTTGTTGACGGCGTCCGCCACGATTGAGACCGAACCAGCCGCCACGCCCACGGCCGCCTTCGCGGCACAGAGGGCCACGTTCAACACAATGCCGACAACACCTGCCATGATGCCATAGGAGACGCGTACGCCCGGATCATTCACGCGGCCATAATCGCGCACGAACATGCGTGAAAGCCAGTCGGTCATTGTCGCCCCTCCATTCGATTCGTACCTCAATGCTGCAAACGCTGCTCAAGGGCCAAGGAAATGCAGCATATCACGACGTTATACCCACCACCGCGATAGAGTATCCGAATCGCCCGCACGGTGCGTGGAGGCCGCCGTGACAGGGCCCGCGAGGCGGCC
>UQWE01000155.1 GCA_900544655.1 uncultured Coriobacteriaceae bacterium | reverse complement strand
CTCGTGGAGGAGCGCTTCGAGCTCGAGCGGGAGCTCGTCGCCAAGACCGCTCAGGTGAGGCTCTCTGCGAGGGTCGTGAGCGCGCTGCCGGCCTGCATGGTTGGTGCCCTGGCGCTGATTTCGCCGGACTTTAGGCTCGGCCTCGCAACGCCGGTGGGCGGCGGTTGCGTGTGCGCGGCGGTGCTTCTCGACGCCGTTGCCCTCCTTGTTATCCGGAGACTCATGAGGAGCGTGATGTGATGGCCGGTTGGTTTGCGGTGGGAGCCGCGGCTTGTCTGGCGGTATGGCTCGCGCTTGGTGGGGAGAGGGGCGAAGGTGCTCCGGGGTTTGATGCCAAGGCACTGCTCCGACATTTGCCCAGGGTCCGCAGGGCTCTCGAGCGTGAGGGATCGGCGCGAGTGACGCGTGCCTGCGAGAGGCAGATGCCGGAGTTTCTCGACATCCTCGGTCTGGGACTGTCCGCGGGCCTTTCCTTCGATGCTTCGCTCGCGCTGTTCTGCGACCGCAGGGACTGCGAGCTCTCGAGGGAGATTCGGGCGGCGATGATCTCGTGGCAGATGGGCATGGAAGGGCGTTCGGAGGCCCTCTCCTCCCTCTCCGCCCGCTTGGGGTCGCCCTCTTTCGAGGGGTTCTGTTCGGCCGCTACGGAGGCGCTTTCGTTTGGCGCCCCGCTTGCGCAGACGCTTGAGCATCAGGCCGTCTCAATCAGGCAGGAGCAGAGGTCGCGGGTGCAGGAACGCATCGAGAAGGTTCCGGTGAAGATGCTCGTCCCCCTGGGGACGCTCGTGGTTCCGGCGATGTTGCTGGCGATATTGGGGCCGTTGCTGTCGGCGGCCCTGGCAGGTTGAGCGGTGATGCCGCTCGGATTGGAGGTTGAGATGGCTGTTGGGGTTGTTGGGCGGATTCGAGATGCGGTTTGCTGCGTGAAGACGGGTTTGTTCTTGAGGACGTGCCTGCCCGTGCGCTCGCGCGAGCTCGCTAGGGAGGAACTGGGTCAGGGGACGACGGAGTACGCGATTCTCGTTGGCGTGCTTGTCCTGATGGCGATAGTTGCCGTCGTGGCGTTCAAGGGCAGGCTCCAAGAGCTCTGGACCGAGATCACCGATGGCATCAACTCGCTTTAGGCGCTCGTCGCAACGCCGGATGAAGGTGGTGTTGCTCGGCATCTTTGGCGTTCTGTTGGTGGTCTTGGTCTGTGGATACCTCGCTCTGGGTGCGAGAGGGGACATTGCCGGGCCAGGCTCGGCTGAAAGTGCGGGTGGAGGGGGCGGCCTGGCCTTGCCGATCGAGACGCCACCCTGGACGGGCGGGGCGTCCTCTCCGCCTCTGCCAGATGGGGATGACGCCAATTTGGGTGTCCCCTCTGGTGTCGGGAGTCTCGGCGACCTCGCTTTGCCTGCTCCTTCCTCTACCTCCGTGCGCGAGGTTGACCTTGGCGTGGCCGAGGCGGCGGGGGAGGTTCTAGGCGAGTACCGCTCTCAGGGCGAGGTGGTGCTTGCCCATGCCAGTTGGATTGATCTGCTTGGCCGGACATGGGGCTGTGTGGTGCGTGGGCCGAGCTGGTCCGAGTTGTGCCTCGTCTGTGAGGCGGGCGAGGGGAGCCGGGTGACGACGGTGCGGATGGAGGTCGCGGAATGGAGGGATTCCCATGCGGCAACGGCGACGGAGGGGGAGGCAGAGACGGAGGAGGCTCCGCGCGAGGGCGAGGGGTCTGGCTCGGAAACCGCCCTCGCCGCCCAAGAGCGGCCCTGAGCGGACGTCTCTCGTGCGCGAGTGCCGGGGACAGTCGACGGTTGAGTACGTGCTCGTGCTCTCGGCCTTCCTTGCGATGCTGCTCGCTCTTGGCGCCGTCTGGAAGGCTGTGGGCGCGGGAGGCCTCGCGCGCCTTGGGGAGTCTGCCTCGTCGCATTCTCTTTCGGGCGAGGGGGTGCTCGGGGGCATGCGGGACATCGTTCTGTTCTGAGGCGCTAGGGCAGGCAAGTGTTGAGGCCGCGGCGTTCATCCCGGTGATCATGCTGCTCCTCGCGCTATTGCTACAACCAGCGTTCTTGCTCTATACGCGATCGGTTATGCAACAAGCGGCGGCTGAGGGGGCGCGTGCGCTGGCCACGAGAGAAGTGGGAAGTGCTGGCGATGATGCCGCGTGCGAGGCGTATGTCAAAAGACGCCTTCGCGCGGTGCCTGACGTTGCGGCGTTCCATACCGGCGAATGGGAGATTGAGCTCTCGGGCGACTCGACGTCGCGTGAGGTGCGCGTGGGTGTTGAGGGCCGCTTGCGCCCGCTGCCGTTGCTTGGCGTGCTGGCCCAGATGCTCGGCGAGCCTGATGGCGACGAGGTGGTGCTGCGCGTTGAGGCGACGGGAGGGGCTCGTCCGGATTGGTTGGAGGGAGGTTACGGTGAGTGGATCACGATGTGGGACTGACGGGCGGAGCGAGCGTGGAGACGCCCTGGCGAGGGAGGGCTCCCCCGCGTCTCGCTGTGAGCAAAAGAGAGACGCTGCGAGCCTCGAGCTGGGCGTCGGCGCTTTTGTCGACGACGAGGGCGGCTACACCTCCGTCGCGGTGGCGCTCGCCCTTCTCGTGAGCCTGTCTCTCGTTTGTTCGCTCGTCTCGGTCGCGTGGGTGCAGAACCGTTCTGCGGACGTTCAGTCTGCGGCGGACGCCGCCGCGCTTGCCGGTGCAAACGTGGTGGCGGCGTATTCGACTGTGGCGACGACGCTTGATGCGTGCGTGCTCACCCTGGGCCTTGCGGGCATGGTCACGTTGGGAGCCGGCCTCGTGGTCTCCGCCGTCCCCGGCCTCTCCGCGGTGGGCGCCGAGACCGTTGCGGCGGGGGGGGAGAAACTCGGCGCGCGCGGGGGGGTCGGGGCATCCTT
>UQWE01000154.1 GCA_900544655.1 uncultured Coriobacteriaceae bacterium | reverse complement strand
AGCCCGCGGAGCTCGCTGGTGCCGCGCTTGGCCTCCGGCACGCACGCTGCCTCGAGAAGCTCGTCGACCTTGTCGATCACGGATTCGTCGCCGTGGAGACGCGGCAACTCGTGGAGGGCACGCGTGATGGGACGCGGCAGGCCGGCGGCCTCGACGCACTCGTCGAGCGCGACGAGGTTGCTCTCGTGCACGTAGGAGAGCACCCGCTCGCGAAGGGTCTCATCCGCGACGTCCGCCTCGAGAAGAGCCAGCAGCGGGCGGACGGAGCCGGCGACGATGCGCACGTTCGAGACCTTGAGGGCGGCGAACGTGTCCGCCATGAGCGAGACGACCTCGACCTCACCCGCAACGTCCTCCCCTCCGATCAGTTCGACGCCAAGCTGCGTGAACTGGCGCGGCTGGCCGCGGAGAGCACCCTGCTCTCGAACGACGGGCGCCTCATAGCGCAGACGCGCCGGAAGGCTCTCTCGCGTCAGGCGCTGGGCAGTGAGGCGCGCGATCGGCAGCGTCAGGTCTGGGCGCAGCATGAGGAGGCGATTATCCGAGTCGAAGAGCTGGAACGGAGACCCCTTGATGCGGCCGGCGGTCTCGAGCATGGAGCGGTCCTCAAGCAAGGGGGTCTCCACAGGCACATATCCCTTGGCATCAAAGCAGGAACGCACCGTGTCGCGGATGGACTCACGGGCGCGTGCCTCCTCGGGCAGAATGTCGCGAAAGCCACGCGGCGTACCAATGATCACGTTCTAGTCCCCCTTATCGTTCGGGCGAACGAATGTGGCGATGAGTCTATCGCTCGCCCGTTTCGCCTACGTTTCGGGCACTCACTTTAGCACAGTAAAGCGCTGCGCCTAGCGTGACTTTACCGTACTAAAGTTTAACTTTGTGTTTCATAAAGCCCTGGCATACGCGACTGCGTATGCCATGCAAGGCTTCGAGAGCGCCCCTCCCATCAGACATGAACGGGGGAGCAAGGCACTGTCGCATAACAACTAATGTCGCTAAATAGGGCTCTAATTCAGCTTCGGCAGAGTAGACACGCTGTTTTCGAGATAAAACACCAGTTGGCAGATGCCAGAAGTTGGCCTCTACTCTAAGAGTTGGGGATTAGCCCCCTACTTAGCGGGTGAAATGGCAATTGGTTCTCCGCAGCCGATGCGTGATGAGGCGAATCGAAAGCCAGTCGTTGTGGAAACGCGTAGACGCACCCAAGATGCCGCTCGGGAAATGCGAGCACCGCTTGTTCGCCGTGGGTGGCTGCCCCGTGGGTGGCTGCTCGTGATTCGCCCGCGGCAGGGCGAGCAAAGGAAAGGGTCGGCTCCCTTCGGGAGCCGACCCTTTCCTGTAATCTGCATAGCTCTCGCTCATTCGCTACTTCGGGCGCGGCGCTTTCCTACCGCCAGAGCGCAATCATCGCGGCATCGACCAAGGCGCGTTCGTCCCAGCACCGCACATTCTCGGCGTGGTCGCCGCACCGGCTCGCAGCCGCCGAGAGACAGCCGCCACTCGCAAACGCACCTTCGTCGGCGCATAACGCATCAGCCGCCGAGATAGGCCTGCTTCACGCGATCGTCGTTCGCGAGGTCAGCGGCGTCGCCGCTCATCGACACGCGACCGGTCTCGAGCACGTACGCGCGATCCGCAACGGAAAGCGCCATACGCGCGTTCTGCTCGACCAGCAGAACCGTGGTGCCCGTATCATGCAGGCTCTTGATGATGTTGAAGATCTCCTGCACGAGAATGGGAGCGAGGCCCATCGAGGGCTCGTCAAGCATGAGAAGACGCGGCTTGCTCATGAGCGCGCGGCCCATGGCGAGCATCTGCTGCTCACCGCCGGAAAGCGTACCGGCGCTCTGGCCCTCGCGCTCCTTCAGGCGGGGAAAACGGTCGAAAACCATCTCGAGCGAATCTGCGATCTCCGCCGAATCACGACGCGTGAAGGCGCCCATCTCGAGGTTCTCGCGGACGCTCATCTGCAGGAACACGCGCCTGCCCTCGGGACAGAGGGCCATGCCCTTGCCCACGATGGTGTGAGGCGGTACGCCCAGAAGGCTCTCGCCCTCGAACTCCACCTTGCCTTCGCGCGGCTTCAGGAGACCTGCGACGGTGTTGAGCGTCGTGGACTTTCCAGCGCCATTCGCGCCAATCAGGGTCACGATCTCACCCTCCTCCACGCTGAAGGAGATGCCCTTCACCGCGTGGATGGAGCCGTAATAGACGTTAAGGTCCTCAACGTAAAGAATGCTCATGCCTTAGGCCTCCTCGTCAGTCGTGGTCGCGGACGAGGCAGCAGGCGCGTCATCCTGCTTGCCGAGATACGCCTCGATGACCTGCGGATTGCTCTGGATCTCCTCGGGCGTACCCTTTGCGATGATCTTGCCAAAGTTCAGGACGGCGATGCCCTCGCAAATACCCATGACAAGGTCCATGTCGTGCTCGATGAGCATGATGGCGATCTGGAACTCGTCGCGAATCTTGCGGATGTTATCCATAAGCTCGGCCGTCTCGGACGGGTTCATGCCAGCGGCGGGCTCATCGAGCAGCAGGAGCTTCGGGTTGGTGGCCAGCGCTCGGACGATCTCGAGCCTGCGCTGAGCGCCATAGGGCAGCGATCCCGCGATGTGGCTCGCATAGACGCCCATGTCGAAGAAGTCGAGCAGCTCGAGGGCGCGCTCGTGCATCTTCTTCTCGGCGGTCCAATATGAGGGGAGGCGTAGCACGGCGCTCGCGGTGCTCTCCTTGATCTGGTTGTGCAGGCCGATCTTGACGTTGTCCTCGACGGTCAGCGACGAGAAGAGTCGGATGTTCTGGAACGTACGCGCGACACCGAGGCGGCTCGCGGCGGCGGCATCCAATCCCGCGGGGTAGGCCGAGCGACGC
>UQWE01000153.1 GCA_900544655.1 uncultured Coriobacteriaceae bacterium | reverse complement strand
ACGAACCCATGCATGAGGTCGAGCTCGGCGGGATCGAGCGGCTCGTCATAGGACATGTAGAGACCCGTGCGGTCCTTGCCCGTCGCGGCACTAAGCAACCACTCCGCGGAGAGGCGAGAGTGGTCATCCCCCTTGGACGCAAGGTAATCACGGGTCCACTCGAGGCAGCGCTTGATGGTCCAGACGTTCTCCTGGGGCATGGGTCCTCCCGATTCGTGACGCTTGGCCGGCATGTTGCCGCACCGCGCGGAGTTTGTCGCATCAATACTAACCTCAAGGAGGGCGCGGTCTCGAAATCTGACAAGCAACGCACTCCGTTTGCCAATGAGCTGAAAGCGGACGCACCCCGTCTCGAGCGCTAGACTGCACATAGCCAGACCACGATGCGAGGAGAGCCCGTGTTTTGCAGTTTTGCACCCACTGCGGAGCCGCGCTGCCCGAAGGTTCCCGTTTCTGCGCCAGCTGCGGACAGCCCGTTAACGCCCCGGCTCCCCGGCAGGAAGCAGGTCCCTCGCAGACCGTCGTCGCACCCACAGGCGCGCAGCAGACGTATCAGGCTCCCTCCCGCGCAGCCTTCCTACCAAAGCGTTCCACAGCAGCCCGCATATGACTACGATCAGAACTCCGTCAGACAGACGCCGCAGAAGGGGATGAGCCGCGGAACCTTCGGGCCCGCCATCGTCCTCGTCGCCACGGCGGCAGCGGTCTTCGTCATCCTCGACCCGCTGGGCGTCATCGCCCCCAAGCACGAGGCCCCAGCGACAAGCGCCGCCGCAGAGAGCCAGTCCACGCAAAGCCGGCCCGCCGAGACGACCCCGGCAACCCAGCCAGCCACCACCGACGCCGCGACCACGCAATCCGCAACGCCCACGATCAGCGACTACATCCTTCCAGACGTCCAGACGCGCGTCTATTCGACGGCAGAGCTCGAGCGGCTCAACACGGACGAGCTCTGGTATGCGCGCAACGAAATCTACGCGCGCCACGGCCGCGGTTTCCGTAACTCGGAGCTCCAGAGCTACTTCAACAGCAAGCCTTGGTACACGAGAAACCCCATTGACCCTGACACGTTCGACTCAACCGTGGCCCTGAGCACAACCGAGAAGCAGAACGCCGATGCCATCAAGGCCATCGAGCAGGCCCGAGGCTCCAGCCACCTGTAAGCCAGCCCATGAGACCGCGTCACGCAATACTTCATGACACCGAGGGCGGAGGCGAACCCGAGGACGTCATCAGCTACTGGGCGGACAACGGCAAGCTCGTCGCCTCCCAGTATGTGGTGGGCAAGGACAGCCACATCGCCCAGTGCGCGGGAACATAGGACGCCGAGCGTCGCAACGAGGCCGCGCCGCGGACGAGGGGGAGCCCAGGTGCGGCGTCGCACGGCTCATGCGCGGCGCAGTCGCCGCAAGAAGACGCAAGAAGACGCAAGCAAAAGGCCGGCAGGAGCATTCCCACCGGCCTCCTCGTTTGAATGCAAAGCCCCGGATGGGGTGAGCCTAGCCCGAAATGAGCTCGCTGGCCTCGTTCGCTACACCTGCTGGGCGAGCTTCTCCGCACGATCCGCGGCGGCGAGTGCCTCGATCACAGAGGAGAGGCCGTCGCCAAGCAGCACCGCGTTGTAGGTGCTGTTGAAGCCGATGCGGTGATCGGTCACGCGATCCTGCGGCTGGTTGTAGGTGCGGATCTTCTCGGAACGGTTGCCGTGGCCGATCTGGCTCTGACGCTCGGCGCCGAGCTCGGCCTGCTGCTTCTCGAGCTCCTGCTCGTACAGACGGGCGCGCAGCATCTGCATGCAGACCTCGCGGTTCTGGATCTGGGAGCGCTGGTCCTGCGACTGCACCACGGTGTTGGTGGGAAGGTGCGTGATGCGCACAGCGGAGTAGGTGGTGTTGACGCACTGACCACCAGGGCCAGAAGCGCAATAGGTGTCGATGCGGAGCTCGGTGGGGTCAATCTGGATGTCGATCTCATCGGCCTCGGGAAGGACCGCGACGGTGGCCGTCGAGGTCTGGATGCGGCCCTGGCTCTCGGTCTTCGGGATGCGCTGGACGCGGTGGACGCCACTCTCGTACTTCATGACGGAGTAGACCTTGTCGCCTGTGACCTTGAACTCGATGGTCTTGAAGCCGCCGGAATCAGACGGGCTGCTGGAGAGAACCTCGGTCTTCCAGCCCTTGCTGGCAATGAAGCGCTCGTACATCTTGAAGAGGTCGCCGGCGAAGATGCCTGCCTCGTCGCCGCCCACGCCGGCGCGAATCTCGACGATGGTGTCCTTCTCGTCGTTCGGGTCGCCGGGGATGAGCATGAACTTGATGTCTTCCTCGAGCTGGGGAAGCTTCTCCTCGTTGGCGGAGATGTCCTCCTGGAGCATCTCCTTCTCGTCCGCGTCGGAGGTGTCACGCAGCATCTCCTTGGCAGCCTCGATGTCATCGAGGGCGCCAAGGTACTCGCGAGCAGCGGCCACGAGGTCAGCCTGGCTGGCGTGTTCCTTGGCGAGGCGCGCGTACTCCTTCTGATCGGAGACGACCGACGGATCGGAAAGCTTCTTCTCGAGCTCCTGATAAGCCAGAATCAGCTTCTCAAGCTTGTCACGCATACGAACTCCTTGGGTGGTTGGCGGCCGGGGCGAGGCCCACGCGGTCGCAAAATCGACAGGGGTGAGGGGCCGCGGCGACTTCGCCGTCGGCATCATGGCAAGGCAGCTAGAGTTTGTCGCGCCTCAGATACATGGATCCCCTTTCGAATAAGCCCACGTATCATACCCCGAGATGGGCACAGCGTGCACCGCTGAACCCCAGGTTGTGAAGGCACGGCGCAGATGCGGGCACGCGGCAACGCCGGTGGCGCAGCGCAGACGCAGGCACACGGTGACGCAGGTGGCGCGGCGCAGACGCAGGCACACGGT
>UQWE01000152.1 GCA_900544655.1 uncultured Coriobacteriaceae bacterium | reverse complement strand
GCGGTCTCGTCGACCTCGCCAGGAGCAGTCTGCTTGCCGGCGGTCTCCTCCGGATGAGCCTCCAGGTAGTTGTCCCACTCGTTGTCGAGCAGGGCCTTCACGGCCTCGCCCTCGACGGTCTCTCGGGAAAGGAGCACTTCGGCCATCGTGTCCATCTGGTCGCGACGGGCCTCGAGCACGGCGCGAGCGCGATCGTGGGCCTCGCGCATGATGCGCTCGACCTCGTCATCGATGCGCTTGGCGGTCTCAGCCGAGTAGTCCTGGTGATCCGCGTAGTCGCGGCCGAGGAAGACCTCGTGCTGCGCCTCGCCAAACACCTGCGTACCCAACTCCTCGCTCATGCCCAGGCGCGTGACCATCTGGCGCGCGATCTTCGTGGCGCGCTCGAGGTCATTGCTGGCACCGGTGGTGATGTCGTTGCAGAAGAGCTCCTCCGCGGTGCGGCCACCCAGCAGCACGGCAATCTGGTCGAGCATGCCGTTGCGCGTGTTGAGGAAGTGGTCCTCCTCCGGAAGCGAGAGCGTGTAGCCCAGGGCCTGGCCACGCGCGATGATCGAGATCTTGTGCACCGGATCCGCGTTGTCGAGGATGTGGCCGACAAGGGCGTGTCCGCTCTCGTGGTAGGCGATGGTCTTGCGCTCCTCCGCCGTCATGACGCGACTCTTGCGCTCGGGACCGGCGATGACGCGCTCCATTGCCTCCTCGACCTCGGCCATGGTGATCTGGGGCTTGCTGCGGCGAGCAGCGAGAAGGGCGCTCTCGTTCATGAGGTTCATGAGGTCCGCGCCGGTGAAGCCCGGGGTGAGCTGGGCGAGCCGTTTGAAGTCGACATCCGGGGCGAGCGGCTTGTTCTCCGCGTGAACGCGGAGGATGCGCTCGCGACCGAGGACGTCCGGACGGTCGACCGTGACCTGGCGGTCGAAGCGACCGGGGCGCAGCAGCGCCGGGTCGAGGATGTCCGGACGGTTGGTGGCGGCGATGAGGATCACCGCGTCATTCGCCTCGAAGCCGTCCATCTCAACGAGGAGCTGGTTGAGCGTCTGCTCGCGCTCGTCATGGCCACCGCCGAGGCCCGCGCCGCGCTGACGGCCGACGGCGTCGATCTCGTCGATGAAGATGATGCTGGGGCTCGCGGCCTTGGCCTGCTTGAAAAGGTCACGGACGCGGCTCGCGCCAACACCCACGAACATCTCCACGAAGTCAGAGCCGGAGATTGAGAAGAACGGCACGCCCGCCTCGCCGGCGACGGCCTTGGCAAGCAGCGTCTTGCCCGTACCCGGAGGGCCAACGAGCAGCACGCCACGGGGGATCTTGGCGCCCATCTTCTGGAAACGCTCGGGCTCGGCGAGGAAGTCGCGAATCTCCCCGAGTTCCTCGACGGCCTCGTCCACACCGGCGACATCGGCGAACTTGACCTTGGGGCGCGTCTGCTCCGTCGTCATCGCCTTGGTCTTGCCAAAGCCCATGGCACGACCGTTCTGGTTCTGCATGCCACGCATGAAGTAGACGAAGACGGCAACCATGATCAGCGTCGGAAGGACGGTGAACAGGAGGGTCTCGATCCAGTCATTGCTCGAGGTATCCACCACGTAAGTGGTGCCGGGGTGCTTCTCCATGAGCTCAGACAGGGAGTCAGAGCCAACGTAGGAGCTCTTGAAGGCGACGAGTTTGGAGTCATCACCAACGTCCTGCTTGTTGGCCCAGTACTCGCCGGCAAGCTCACCCGAGGACGCGCGATACGTGAGGTTGTCGACGCGGTCCTCCTTGATGGCGGTGACGACGTCATTCGTGGGGAGCTCCGTCGCACCCGCCTGGCCGGACATGAAGCCCGGCATGAAGGAGAAGACGATATAGCCGATAAGCGCGAGCGTCAGGATGGTGTAGACGATGCCGCGACGCTGGTCGCCAGGATTGGGCGTGCCGGGAGGCACCGGGGCGCCAGAGCGCTCGGGGCCGTTGCTCTGGTTGTTCTCACTCATGCTACTTACCGTAAACCTCCGGCTTCAGGACTCCGATGTAGGGCAGGTTGCGGTAGCGCTCGGCAAAGTCGAGGCCATAGCCCACGATGAAGGAATCAGGCACGTGCGCGCCCACGTAGCGCGGCTTGACGGCGGCAGTCTGGCCCTCGACGTCCTTCACGAGGAAGGCTGCGATCTCGAGGGAAGCGGGCTTGCGCGAGCGCAGGTTCTTCATGAGGTAGGACAGCGTGAGGCCAGAATCGAGGATGTCCTCGATGATGATGACGTCGCGGCCCTCGATCTTGGTGTCGAGGTCCTTCACGATGCGAACGACACCCGAGCTCTTGGCGCCATCGCCGTAGCTCGAGACGGCCATGAAGTCGATGCCGAGCTCGCAGTCGATCGCACGCATGACGTCGCCCATAAAGACGACGGCGCCGCGAAGCACGGCGACGAGCAGTGGGTTCTTGCCTGCGTAGTCACGCGTGATCTCCGCGCCCATGCGGGTGACGATATCCTTGATGTCCTGCTCGGAGAGCACGACGCTCTCGACGTCTGGATGGATTTGCTCCATGGGAGCGCTCCTCTCTGAGGCCGGTCGCCTCATTTGCCCCACGGCGCCGCCTGCCGGCGCTCACGGTGGGAACTGCCATTCTACCAGCCCCGTCTGACAATAAACGGGACGGCACGGGAAACGATGCGCAGGCGGTCGCCAGCAGTTGACAAAGGGACAGTCCCTTTGTCAACTCACTGGCGCGTGGGGACGAGGCGGAGCTCGAGGAGGACGCGGGAGGCGTCGGTCACGCGGACGCGCTCGTCGGCGCGAAGGGGTGCCACCCAGAGGATCCGCCCGCCGTCACCGGTACGCACGATGGGCACGCCGGCACGCTCCGCCGCAGGGACCTTCGCGTCGATCAGCAGATCAGAGAGCTTCTTCGACTGGCCGTGCATCCCCAGTGGGCAGAGCAC
>UQWE01000151.1 GCA_900544655.1 uncultured Coriobacteriaceae bacterium | reverse complement strand
GCTAATCGCCGTCCCCTCCCCCGCGGCCTTCCAGCGTTCCGCGAGCCGGCGGGCAAGGTTACGCGCTACACGTCCATGATGCCGTGCACGTGGTGGATGTAGCCTAGCGGCTCCTTCTCAACCTCGCCGGCGGCGGCCCTTGGCGTCGAGGTACTCGAGCATGGACTCGGCTACGCGCTTGGCGCCCTCGACGGCATGAACGACGGTCTTGGAGCCCGTCACCACGTCACCCGCGGCAAACACGCCATCGACCGTGGTCATGCCACGCTCGTCGGTGAGGAGCAGGCCACGCTCTCCGCCCTCGAGGCCAGGCGTCGTGAGGATGAGCTTGTTCTTTGGGCCCTGGCTGATGCAGATGATCGTGGAGTCCGCATCGTATTGGACGAGGTCGTTGTCGAAGCCGATGACGTTGTCATCCTCGTCAAAGATGGCGCGCTTGAAGACGGGACCGTCCTCCGTGAGCATCGTGATTGCTCTGCCATAGGCGACCTCAGCACCTTCGAGCTCGGCATATGCGAGCTCGTCCGGGCTGGCGGTGACCTCCTTCGAACGCGAATACATGGTCACGTGGCGAGCACCACGGCGAAGTGCCATACGCGCGACGTCGACCGCGGAGTTTCCCGCGCCGATGATGGCGACCGTCTCGCCCAGCTCGAACGTCGTCGGGTCCGCGAGGTAGTCGGCCGAGAAGTGCACGTTAGCGAGAGATTCGCCACGCATGCCGAGGGTTCGCGGGCGCCAGACGCCAGTGCCCACGAAGACGCACTCGTAACCGTCGCGGAAAAGGTCGCGAATCTCGAGGGCGCCGCCGATCGTCGTGTTCGCGCGGAACATGATGCCCATGCCCGCCATGCGCTTCGCGTAGCGATCGAGCACGGAGCTCGGAAGGCGAAATTCCGGGATGCCGTAGCGCATGACGCCGCCGATGCGCTCCTTCGAGTCGAAGACCGTGACGCCGTAGCTCTCATGCGTGAGCTTCACGGCAACCGTGATGCCTGCGGGCCCGGCTCCGATGACGGCAACCGAGCGACCGTTGGCAGACTTGCGCTCGACCTGCATGCGCTCGAGGTAGAGGTCTGAGATGAAGTTCTCGATGGCGGAGAAGTGAACGGGAGTGTCCTTGCGACCGCGGATGCAATGACCCTCGCACTGGCCCTCGTGATTGCACACCGTGGAGCACACGACGGAGAGCGGGTTGTTCTCAAAGAGCATCGCTCCGGCCTCGTTGAGCTTGCCGTCCTTGAACAAACGAATGACCTCGGGGATGTTGGTGGAGACAGGGCAGCCCTTCTGACACATGGGGTTCTTGCACTGGAGACAACGATCCGCTTCTTCGATGATGCGGATTGCCACGGGCACGCACCCTTTCTTCGAGTCGCATCATGCGATTCGATTAGGTTGTCTACTTATCAGTGGTCAACTTTACCATGACTAATCGAGGCTACGCGTGAGTCAGGGCCTCGACACACGACATGCACGAGTCCCGAGCAAGAACGCGCGCGCCGCGGACTCCCCCGCGATGGGTAGCAGCGTCGCGGCGTCCGCCATGCACTCCTCCAGCGTCGAAGGCCCGATGACAGCAGGGATCACGAGGCCAACCCCACTCTCGTAGACCTCGCCAAGGTCCTCGGCGCGCCCGCCCACAACCGCCACGACGGGAATCCCCCTCGCCTTGGCACGACGAGCAACCCCCACGGGAGCCTTGCCAAACGCCGACTGCGCGTCCATGTGCCCCTCGCCGGTGATAACGAGGTCAACTCCTTCGAGTGCCTCGTCAATATGGATGGCATCAAGCACGAACTCAATGCCGCGCTCGACACGCGCGCCGCAAAACGCCGTTAGCGCCGCACCGAGGCCGCCAGCAGCACCCGCTCCCGGCACGGCGTCGATATCACGCCCACATACGGCTTCGAGCATGCGCGCGTAGGAGCGCATCCAAGAATCGGCGGCACCCACGTCGCGGACGTCGATGCCCTTCTGGGGACCATATATCGCGACGGCGCCAGAGGGGCCCGTCAGGGGATTCGTGACATCCGTAATGGCAACGATTTCCGTATCTGCCAACCTCGGGTCGAGAGCCGCAAGATCGATGCGAGCGAGGTCTCTGAGACCGACAAGCCCCGGAGCGACATCCTCCCCGCTCGCATTGAGAAAGCGAACCCCAAGGGCTTTGGCCATGCCGGAGCCGCCGTCGCTCGTGGCAGATCCGCCGAGACCCACGTAGATGTGACGGACGCCAGCATCCAGGGCGTCGCCTATGAGCTGGCCGACGCCGTACGATGAGGCAAGCAGGGCGTTCGAGCGATTCTGCTCCACGAGCGTGATCCCCGCCGCCTCCGCCATCTCGATAATGGCGCAGTCTCGGTCGAAGAGCCCATAGCGCGCGCAGACGGTGTCGCCGAGAGGGCCAAGAACGTCCACTTCGCGGATCTCGCCATTTCGAGCGGCAATGACGGCATCCACCGTTCCCTCCCCGCCGTCAGCGATAGCCAGGCGCTTGACGCTCGCCTGCGGAAGAACCCTACGAATGCCCTGCTCGATAAGCTTGGCCACACGAAAGCTTGACGCAGAACCCTTGAACGAGTCAGACGCGATGAGAATGGAAGGCTCGGTCACCGGAGGATCCTTTCCCCTATGGCAGCGGCACAATGGTTGACAAAGGGACAGTCCCTTTGTCAACCATTGTGCACCTCTTTCTGTTAACACGACCGTTACCAAGAACGCGTTGTGTCGAGCACTTTAGTCTGACAAAGTCCATGTCAGTAACTTTAGCAGACTAAAGTGCCACGTGACGTTATGCAGACGCTCGGCGTTCCCAGGCACCCGAAGGAGGCTCTCATGCGCACCAACGATTCCATCTCTCGCCGTCAGTTCCTCTCCATCGCGCCCGGCATCGCCGCCGTCTGCGGCCTCGGCCTCGTCGGCTGCGGCGCTGGCTCCGGC
>UQWE01000150.1 GCA_900544655.1 uncultured Coriobacteriaceae bacterium | reverse complement strand
TGGCGGCGGCGAAGAGGACGAGCGAGAGGACGTCCGCGTCGCCGACGACGACAACCGGGTCGTCGGGCGTCACGCCCGCGCCGGCGAACTCGTCATAGAGGCGCATCGCGTGGGCGAGCTTACGACTCTCGCGACCAGACGGGACCTCGCGAACGGTGACGGAGAACCCCACGTCGACGAGCGAGCGTCGAAGGCGCTCCATGAGCTCGCCGGAGACGTCGTCGCCAGCGACGAGGAGCGTGTGGCCGGGCTTGCCGGCGACGGACTTAGTTGCCTGGCCGAGCTGGTCCGCCACTCCGGGACCGACGCGCATGTCGCAGGCACCGGAACGCAGCACGATGGACTGGCGACGGATGGGAACGACGACGGGCTCGGACGTCATCCCGTCACTCTTGGAATCGCTCATAGGAGTCCCTTCTCCCAAAGGAGGGCGCCCACCTCGTAGGCGACCTCCTCGAACGTCTTTCCGGAAATAATCACGCGATAGTCGCACGCCGCCTCGTAGAGCGGACGACGATGCGCGTAGAGCGCACGAGCGTGCTTGGCGTCACCGAGGTCCGGGCGCTTATCCGGCCTGCGGATCTGACGAAGCGAGTCCTCGAGCGTGCCATCTAGATAGACGATGCTACCCATCTCGCGCATGATGCGAGCGTTCTCCTCGGATTCGATCACGCCACCGCCGCAGCTCACAAGGAGGCTGCGCTTGTCGCGAAGGCTCTCGAGCGAGCGGGTCTCCGCCTCGCGGAACGCCGCCTCGCCACGCGTCTCGAAGATACGGGAGACGCTCGCGTGAAGCTCACGCTCGACCATGCGGTCGACGTCGACGAAGTCACGATGGAACATGTTGCCAAGGTTACGGGCAACCGTCGTCTTGCCAGCGCCGAGAAAGCCGATGAAAAAGACGTGGTCACAGCCATGATGAGCACGCTTATGGCCGCCTTGCGGCAGAGTGGGCATCCCCGTCATCGTCTTCGCCTCCCCCGGTCTTCGCTTAGGACAGATTGCACCGGCGCATACGCACCGCACTATGCGATTCTAGCAAGCCGTGAGACCTGTGAGGGCGAGGGCGACTCCGACGAGGCAGAAGGAGCCGGCAAGCCAGGGCCCGAGGGCGAACGTCCGATCGCCACGAACGAGGGAGAACAGCGCGCCCGCGAGGCATGCCAACGCAAAACCGACGAGGTTCCAGCCACCGATGAGGCAGCCCCATGCGGAGAGGAACTTGACGTCTCCCAAGCCCATGCCAACGCGGCCCGAAAGACGGCGATAGCCCAGCTCGAGAAGCGTCCCGGCAGCGAGCTCGGCCAGGCCAGCGGCAAGGCAGCGCGTAAGCGGCGGAAAAGCGGGCAGCAGACCCGTTCGAGCACGCACCAGCCCCAAGAGGAGGCCGGCGGTGGCAACACCCAAGCATATGGCGTTGGGAATCGTCCGCTCCCGGGCATCGACCACGGCGGCCCAAAGGGAGGCGCCCATGGCGAGGACGAGCAAGGCCGCGCAAATCGCCATACCCAAGGCTACTTCCGGGCGCCGATCGCACGTTCGAAGACGCGGAAGATGTGCGTGTACCAGAGGTCCGTCGTGCTCTGCGGGTCAACCAGGATGGGACGCACGCCAGCAAGGTTGCCGGCCATGACGTCCGTGAAGACCTGATCGCCCACAAGCACCGCCTCGTCGGCGGAGACACCCATGAGCTTGAGGGCGTGACGCACCGCGAAGGGCGCCGGCTTCATGGCATGATGCACGACCTCGCAGCCAAGTTCCTTTGCGCTCTCCTCGACCTCGCGGGAGTGGAAGTTGTTCGAGACCATGCAGACCTTGATGCCCGCCGCGCGCAGGGCGTCAAGCCACGCGAGGGCGGACTTTGGGGCCTGCTTGGTGTCGCGCGGGACGACGGTGTTGTCGCGGTCGATCAGGACGCAGCGGACACCAGCCTCGACGAGGCCATCGACGCCGATGGACGCGACGTCAGGCTCGCGTCTCCAGGGCTTAACCAGTGCCATTAGCGATTCGCCTCGATTGCCTGCAGGTGCTCGTCATAGGTAGCCGAGAACCATTCGTCGGTCTGGGTGATGTAGAAGTACAGGTAGTCAGTCTCGTCCGGAGAGAGTGCCGCCTTGATCGAATCGATGGAGGGCGAGCAGATGGGCGTCGGGGTGAGGCCGCTGTTGAGGTAGGTGTTGTAGGGACTCTCCCGCTTGAGATCATCAGCCGTGACCTCTCCGCCGGTGACGTACATCATCGTGGCGTCGCTCTGAAGCGCCATGCCGATCTTGAGGCGGTTGTAGAACGTAGAGGAGACCTTGGGACGCTGCGAATCCGTCACGGCCTCACGCTCGACGATGCTCGCGAGCTTGAGGATGTCATAGTCGCTCATATCAATGCCGTAGCGGTCCTTGATCAGAGACTTGGCACTGTCAAAGTCGAGCGACATGACGTCGGAGTTGTACTGGTCGAGCATCGCACGGATGACGTCGTCCGCGGTGACGTTCGACTTGCCGGAGAAGTTGTAGGTCTTGGGACAGAGGAAGCCCTCGAGCGAGTCATCCTGCGCGTCGGCGAGGAAGGGGTAGTCCGCGACGTAGTTGGAAGCCTTTGCCTGGGCGAGGAAATCGTCAGAGGAGATGCTCGAGAACGTCTGGGAGACGACGGCCGCGGCCTGGGAGACCGTCAGGCCTTCCGGAATCGTAAACGCCCCGCTCGTGGAGTTGGGACCGGATATGAGCTGGTCGATGATCGAATCGAAGCTCTGGCCCACGGTGAACATATAGGCACCGCTCTTGAGAGAAGAGTCCGCCCCCTGCTTCCTAACCTCGGCCACGAAGTCATCGGAGCTGGCGATGACACCAGCATCCTCGAGCTTCGAGGCGATGGCAATGGCTCCGGATCCGTCGTCGATGACGGCCTCAACCTGCATGCCCTGGTTGGGAAGGTCTCCCTGACTGGGTTTCTTGAGGAGGCGCGGCACGAAGACGACGCCTGC
>UQWE01000149.1 GCA_900544655.1 uncultured Coriobacteriaceae bacterium | reverse complement strand
TGGCGGACGCGGTCGGTCGCAGCGATCGTGTGGCGGATGCTCTCGTCATGCGCGGCGTATGCGGGCTTGCCCTCGGTAAAGCGGCAGACCATCGTGCAGAGCGCCGTTCCCAGCGCCCCCACGTAGGCGGAGGCCCCGCCGCCGCCCGGGACGGGCTCCCGGGCGGCCAGGCGCTCGGAAAACTCCGCGCAGGTCTTCTCGGTCATAGAAACACTCATGAACTGGGGTGACTCCCTAGAAAAGGCCGGTGATGCGGCCGTCATCGTCGACGTCGATGTTCTCCGCGGCGGGGCGCTTGGGCAGACCCGGCATCGTCATGATGTCACCCGTGAGGGCAACGATAAAGCCGGCACCGGCGGAGACCTTCACCGAGCGGACGGTGATACGGAAGCCCTCGGGGGCGCCCAGCTTCTTGGCGTCGTCGGAGAAGGAGTACTGGGTCTTGGCCATGCAGACGGGCATGTTCGTGAAGCCCTGCTCCTCGAGCTGGGTGATCTGCTTGGCAGCGGCGGGCGTGAAGTCGACGCCGTCAGCGTGGTAGACGCGGTGGGCGATGGCGCCGATGGTCTCGCGGATGCCGCCGAGCTCGTAGGCTTGCGTGAACTCGCTGGGTTCGTCGCACAGGCGCACGACCTCCTCGGCGAGGGCCAGGCCACCCTCGCCGCCCTTCGCCCAGACCTCGGACAGGGCGACGTTCACGCCGAGCTCGTGGCACTTGGCTTCGACGAGGTCAAGCTCGGCCTTCGTATCCGTGGGGAACGCGTTGATGGCGACGACGACGGGCAGGCCAAAGACCTCGCGCATGTTGGTGACATGGCGCAGGAGGTTGGGCATGCCGGCCTCGAGGGCCTCGAGGTTCTCCTCGGAGAGCGCCGTCTTGGGCACGCCGCCGTTGTGCTTGAGGGCGCGCACGGTGGCGACGACCACGCAGGCGCTCGGGGTGAGCCCGGCCATGCGGCACTTAATGTCGCAGAACTTCTCCGCGCCGAGGTCTGCGCCGAAGCCCGCCTCGGTGACGACGTAGTCGCCGAGCTTCATCGCGACGTCGGTCGCCATAACGGAGTTGCAGCCGTGGGCGATGTTGGCGAAGGGGCCGCCGTGGACGAACGCGGGCGTGTGCTCGAGCGTCTGGACGAGGTTGGGCGAGATGGCATCCTTAAGCAGCGCCGTCATGGCACCCTCGGCGTGGAGGTCATGCGCGGTGACGGGCGTGCGGTCGAAGGTGTAGCCGACGACGATGCGGCCGAGACGGGCCTTGAGGTCCGCGATGGAGGTGGCCAGGCAGAAGCAGGCCATGACCTCGGAGGCGACGGTGATGTCGAAGCCGTCCTCGCGGGGCATGCCGTTGGCGACGCCGCCAAGGCCGCAGACGATGTTGCGCAGCTGGCGGTCGTTCATGTCAACGACGCGCTTCCAGGTGATGCGGCGCGGGTCGATGCCGAGGGTGTTGCCCTGCTTGATGTGGTTGTCGAGCATGGCAGCGAGGAGGTTGTTCGCCGCGCCGATGGCGTGGAAGTCACCGGTAAAGTGCAGGTTGATGTTCTCCATGGGCACGACCTGCGCGTAGCCGCCGCCGGCGGCACCACCTTTAATGCCGAAGACCGGGCCGAGGGACGGCTCGCGAAGCGCGAGCACGGCCTTCTTGCCAAGACGCTGGAGGGCGTCAGCGAGGCCCACGGACGTCGTGGTCTTGCCCTCACCCGCGGGCGTGGGGTTGATGGCGGTCACGAGAATGAGCTTGGCGCGGCGCTCCTTGTCGCGGAGCTTCGTGACGTCGACCTTGGCCATGTGGTGGCCGTAGGGGATGAGCTCGTCATCGGTCAGGCCGAGACCCTCGGCGACCTTGCTGATGGGCCAGACCTCGGCCTGCTGTGCGATTTCGATATCCGTCAGTGCCATGGGAGCTCCATTCGCTCGAGGGGCCTACTGCGCCGTCATTATCCGTCACCACGCCGGACAAACTCAGAAGCCCCCGCAACTGAGACAGTTTGTATCTCTTGAATGCGAGGGCGAGTGTGGCCGTCATTGTGTGGGATTGGCAAAACAGACCCGTTTATCTCAACGAACAGAATTCTATGAACCTCACGCCCAAACATCCCCACCAGAGCGCAGCAATAACGCTACGATGATGGAACACTTTGTACCATTCAACGATGGAGACCCCATGAGGCTGAACCTCCAGATCCTCCGAGACGAGCTCACCCCGCTCGAGTTCTCGAGTCACCTTGCCCCCGGTGCGGCGACGCGCACGTGCACCTACGCCCTCCCCCTCGTGCCCGGAGAGCCACTCGAGGAGGGGCCTGTCTACGTCGCGGAGGCGAGCGAGTTGCCCGCACGCCCCAGTGCGAGCGGCATCGCGTCCGTCATCTGCGTGGGCCAGCCGACCGCCTCCTGGCGCCACGGAGACCTCGACATCCTCTGGACCGAGGAGGGCGCGATCGACGCGAGGGCACTGCTCGCGCGCGTGACCAGATCCTTCGCGCGCCACGAGGAGTGGGAGCGTTCGATGCGCGGGCAGATCGAGGAGGCCGGACAGCCCCGGGAGCTCGAGCTCGTGCTCGAGGGCCTTCTCGCCCACCAGTTGCTTGACGAGCGCCGCATTGAGGCGGGGGCGGGGCTTCTCGGCTGGAACGTGTTCGACCGCTACCTGTGCGTCTCGATCGCCTCCGTGCAGCGCGGCCAGAGCCAGGAGCGCCTGGAGTCCACGGCGCGCTCGCTCTCTGGAAGAATCGGCGAGCTCGCCTGCGTCATGCATGGCGAGCACCTCGTCGTCGTCTGCAACCTCACGCGCGCCGGCACGGACGAGGAAGGCATGCTGCGACGCCTTGCAGGCGTGTTCATCCCGGGGCTCCTCGCCGTGGGCGCGAGCGAGGCGTACGGGGACCTCAAGAACACGTTCTACTACTACAACCAGGCGCTGGCGGCAGCGTGCCTGGGCATCAGGAGGCAGCCGGAAAGCGCCTGTTGGCGCTACGCGGACTTCCTGCTCGCGGAC
>UQWE01000148.1 GCA_900544655.1 uncultured Coriobacteriaceae bacterium | reverse complement strand
CGCGCCCACGGAGGAGCCCGCCCACGTCGCCGCCACCCTCATTGAAGACGCTCCGGAGAATCAGTCACACCCCGCGCGCACTGCCGCGGCGGCCACGCAACTCGCTAGGCGTCCGCGCGGACGTGTCGCCACCGCGTTTGCCATTTTTGGGTTAGGCTTCAAGACGTTGTTTGGACGCACGAAGAACTAGGACATACATGAGACTTTCCATAGAGCGGATGACCTACGGCCCCGACGCCATCGCCCACGCCGAAGACGGCAAATGCGTGTTCGTCTCCGGTGCCATCGCCGGAGACGTCGTCGAGGCGGAGCTTGTAAGCGACGGGAAGTCCTTCGCAAAGGCGAAGGTCACCGAGGTTCTTGAGCCCTCCCCCGCCCGCGTCACCCCCACTTGGCCGCTTGCGACGGTGCTTGGCTGTGCGCCCTGGGCTTGCATGGAACGTGAGGGCCAGCTTGCCGCCAAGCGCGCCAACGTCGTTGACGCGCTCGCTCGCGTGGGCCACATGACCGATGCTGACGAGCTCGTTCGTGACTGCCTCGCCCCCAGCGATGCCTGGCACTATCGCAACAAGGCCGAGCTCGCGTTCGTTCGCGACGGCCGTCACGCAACGCTTGGCATGTACGCCGCAGACGGCACGACGGTCATCCGCGTTGACGAGTTCCCGCTGCTCGACGTTCCCGCCAAGGGGCGCGACGCCAAGCTCGTGAAGAACGTCTCGGGAGCGCTCTCCTATCTCGCGAGCTCTCATGAGCTCGAGATCGAGCGCGTGGGCATTCGCCGCTCCAGCCGCACAAAGGACGTGGAAATCGCGATCTGGACTCCCGCCGGAGCCTTCCCGCGCGGCCAGGCAAAGCGCGTCCTCGAAGCGACGCACGCCACGTCCCTCGTGCACGTCATGACGAAGGGCCCGTCCAAGGCCCGCAAGATCGCCGGCGTCGAGCGCCTCGATGGCGCCGGGTCCTGGAGCGAGCGCATCGCCGGCAACGTCATGCGCCTCTCCGCCCCGAGCTTCTTCCAGGTGAACACCAAGGGTGCCCAGAAACTCGTCGAACTCGTCATGGACGCGCTCGACCCGCAGGGAGACGACATCGCGATGGACCTCTACTCCGGAGCCGGCACCTTCACGCTGCCGCTCGCCCAGAAGTGCGACTTCGTCGATGCCGTTGAGTCCTATGGCCCCGCCGTGCGCGATCTCCGTCGCAACCTCGAGGAGGCTCACCTCGACAACGTCGACGCCGTGGGTGGAGACGCAGGCCGCGAGTTCCCGGATGACGACGCGGACATCATCGTCGTCGATCCGCCCCGCGCCGGCCTCGCAGACGATGTCGTGTCCCAGCTCTCGGATCAGCCCGCTCGCGCCATCGCCTACGTGAGCTGCGACCCGGCGACCCTCGCCCGCGACCTCGCTCGCTTCCGTGAGATCGGCGTCTTCGAGCCGGTCTCCGTCACGCCGGTCGATCTCTTCCCGCAGACCTTCCACGTCGAGACCGTCACCAAGCTCGTTCGCAAGTAACCCACAAAGCCGCCGACACGGCAGATTGGAGACACCATGGCACGCATCGCAATCCTTCTCGCTGATGGCTTCGAGACCATCGAGGCGCTCGCCCCGGCAGACGTCTGTCGTCGCGGCGGCCAGGACGTGGCCCTCGTCACCGTAAACGCCGAGCCGCACGTCACCTCCGCCCAGAACGTCGGCATCGACTGCGATGCCACGCTTGACACCTATGACTTCGCCACCTGCGACCTCATCGTCCTGCCCGGCGGCCTTCCTGGCACCACGACTCTCCGCGCCACCGACCGCGTCTGCGAGCTTGCGCGTGACTTCATGGAGAACCGCAAGGTAGGCTCGATCTGCGCAGCTCCTTCCATCCTTGCCGAGCTCGACCTCCTCGAAGGCCGAACGGCCACTTGCTACCCAGGCTTCGAGGGAGACTTTCCCGCCGGCGTTCGCCCGGAGAAGAACGGCGTCTACCGCGACGGCAACCTCGTAACCGCGTCCGGCCCCGGCTTTGCCGTCGAGTTTGGCCTCGCCCTGCTCGAGCTTCTCACCGACAAGGCCGCCGCTGACGGCGTCGCCTCCGGCATGCTCATCGAAAGGTAGGTGCGAGTTTTGTCGCTGTTTGACCTTCCCGGCCACATAGATCGCCTCGTTCTCGCAAGCGGCTCCCCCAGGCGCGTCGAGCTCCTGACGGAGATGGGCTTTGACCCCATCGTGAGGCCGCAGGGCATCGACGAGGCGGCGGCACTCAAGGCGTTTGCCAACAGCTTTGACGAAGAGCTGGGCGAGGAATTCGACGAAGAGCCTACTTGCGAGGAGATGGTCCGCCATCTCGCGGAATGCAAGGCGATGAGCGCCCTCGACGACGAGGCCAAGCCCGGCGACGTCATCCTCGCGGCAGACACCATCGTAGCCATCGACGGCGAGGAGCTTGGGAAGCCTCATTCCGAGGAACATGCCATCGAGATGCTCCACGCGCTCTCCGGGCGCACGCACGAAGTGTCTACCGGCGTCTGCCTCCTATCACCCACGCAAGCGAGCGGACACAGGTCCTTCTCGTTCTATGAGACCACGCGCGTCACGTTCTACGAACTAGACGATCCGACCATCGAGGCCTACGTCAGAACCGGCGAGCCGCTCGACAAGGCCGGAGCCTACGGAATCCAGGGCCTCGGCCGCACGCTTGTGCGTACAATCGAAGGCGACTACTTCAACGTGGTTGGCCTCCCCGTGGCCAAAACGATGCGAACACTTGAGGCTTTCATCGGAAAGAGCGTCTAATGGCAAAGAGAATTATGGGTCGAACGATGCAGGACGACAAGAGGCTCGAAGGTCCGCGTGACCTTGCGGCCAATGCGGCGGAAGCGCCAGCCACGACCATCGCTGACGTCTCCCAAATCCCCGGAATTCGCATCGCCCATCACACGGACGAGGAGAACGGCACCGGCTGCACGGTCATCGTGTGCCCAGCCGGCGCCACAGGCGGCGTAGACGTCCGAGGAGGCGCCCCTGCCTCCGTCGTG
>UQWE01000147.1 GCA_900544655.1 uncultured Coriobacteriaceae bacterium | reverse complement strand
CGTTTCCGCATGGGGCGGTGGCCGTTTCGTCCGTGGGCGCGGATTCGGTCTCGGGCGATGATCGCGTCGTCGGCGCCGCCGTGCTCGCCGCCGGCCATTCGGCGCGCTATGGCAAGAACAAGCTCGTCGAGCCCCTCCTTGGCGAGCCCGTCGTCGCTCGCGCCATCGATTGCGTACCCGCCGGCATGCCTATCGTTGTGGTTTCCGCCACGCCTGAGGTCGATGCCATCGCGGACGCCCGCGGCATAGAGCGCGTTCGTCCGGATGGCTTTGACGAGGACGTCGCCGCTCCGCTTGGGCAATCCGCTTCCGTGCGTGCTGCGGCCGCCTTTGCCCGTGACGCTGGGTGGGACGCATGCCTGTTCCTGCCGGGAGATCAGCCCCTCGTCGAGCACGGGAGCGTCACTCGCATGCTTGGGGTCTCCGCGCTGCGGCCGGATGTCCTCGTGCGCCTTTCCTGGCGCGGCCGCCCCGCTTCCCCGGCGTTGTTCCCCAGCAACTTCTATGAAGCACTTTCGAGTGTCGAGGGTGATGCCGGCGGGAGCTCGGTCGTGGGGGAGGGCGACGTCTGCGTGAGTGTCGAAGCGTCGCTTCCGTGGGAACTTTGGGATATCGACACGCCCGATGACCTCAGGCGTGCCCGTGAGATTCTGGAAAGTGGACTTGGACGTGGAGGGAGTTGCCAATGATCATCATCAAGGGCGGAACCCTAGTTTGCCCCGACGGGCTACGCGTGGGTGATGTGGCTCTGGAGGGTGACAAGATCGTCCGCATCGCGGCTTCGATCGAGGCCGGCGATGACGATGAGGTCGCTGACGCTGCGGGCTGCTGGGTCTTCCCGGGCTTCATCGACGCCCACACGCACATGCAGTGCTGGACGGGCATCGACTGGACGGCGGATAGCTTCGAGACGGGCACCCGCGCCGCTGCCTGCGGCGGCACCACCACCATCGTCGACTACGCCACTGCCGATCGCGGCGTGACCATGCCGGACGCCCTGGCGGAGTGGCATAAGCGCGCGGATGGCACCTGCACGTCAAACTATGCCTTCCATATGGCGATTGCGGAGTGGAACGAGCGCAATCGCAAGGACCTTGCCGCGATGCGCGCTGGCGGCGTCAGCTCCTTCAAGACCTACTTCGCCTATGACCATCTGCGCCTTGATGACGCACAGACCCTTGAGGTGCTCGAGGCCCTGAAGCCGTTTGGCGGCACGCTCTGCGTCCACTGCGAGAACGGTACCCTCGTCGACGCCCTCCAGAAGCGCGTGTTCGAGGCTGGCATTCACGGGCCGGAAGGCCATCCTCTGAGCCGTCCCGCCGAGTGCGAGGCCGAGGCGGTGAGCCGTCTGCTCTACCTCGCCCACCTCGCCGGCGACGCGCGCGTGAACGTTGTGCACCTCTCCACGAAGCTTGGCCTCGAGGCTATTCGCGCCGCCAAGGCGCGCGGCCAGAAGAACATCTTCGTCGAGACCTGCCCTCAGTACCTGCTGCTTGATGACACATGCTTCACGCGTAGGGGAGAGGACGGCCTCGAGGGCCTCGAGTTCGTCATGAGCCCGCCTCCGCGCAAGCCGTCTGACCGCACGGCTCTCCGCCAGGCCCTCCTCGACGGCGAGATCGACACCATCGCCACGGATCACTGCAGCTTCAACCTCCATGGGCAGAAGGATCGCGGCGTGGATGACTTCCGCGCTGTCCCCAACGGCGGCGCGGGCGTCGAGCACAGGCCCGCGCTGGTCGCGACGACGTTCGAAGATCAGCTTGGCCCCACGGAGCTCTGCCGCCTCATGAGCGAGAACCCCGCCCGCGTCTTTGGCATGTGGCCCCGCAAGGGTTGTCTGGCGGAGGGTTCGGACGCGGATGTCTGCGTCTGGGATCCGTCCGTCGAGTGGACCATCTCGGCGAAGACCCAGCACCAGAACGTCGATCACACCCCGTACGAGGGCTTCGTTTGCCACGGCAGGGCGCGTCTCACCTACGTGAACGGCGTGCTCGCGGCGCGTGATGGCGAGCCGACGGGGGCGACGCCGGGCACATACGTACCACGCTAGCCGCGAGTCGGCAGCGGGTGCGGTGCCGCTCGCCGGGGGCTGTTCGGCGCGTCGTGGCAACGCTCGCCCCTTGAACGGCGACGTTCGGATTAGCGCCTTGCCCCTCCCCGCGACGTCGTTGGTCAGGCCTTCAGTCCCCTATGGGTGTCGTTGGCTCGGTGCCAACTTGAGCACTAAAAGCTGGTCCTTTCGCCGCTCGAGTCATTGACAAGGGGCCTTCTTTATCGTTAAGCTTCTAAACAACGATAGGCAATATCGTCAAACAAAAGGAGAATCACATGTCCATCGAAGCCGTCGTTACCGACAAGGCCCCCGCCGCTGTGGGTCCGTACTCCGCCGCCACCAAGTCCGGCAACTGCATCCACGTCTCTGGTCAGCTCCCCGTTGACCCCGCCACCGGCGAGTTCGCTGGCGACGACATCCAGGCCCAGACCCGTCAGAGCCTGACCAACGTCAAGAACGTCCTCGAAGCTGCCGGCGCCACCATGGCCGACGTCGCCGAGACCGTCGTTCTCCTCGACTCCATCACCGATTTCGGCGCCATGAACGAGGTCTACGCCGAGTTCTTCGCCGCTCCGTTCCCGGCTCGCGCCGCCTTCGAGGTTGCCGCCCTCCCCAAGGGTGCCAAGGTCGAGATCAAGGCTGTCGCCTACCTGTAATGGGCTGTTGTCCAGCTGAATGGGCCGCTGCCCTCTAGCTGCGTTGTCTCTTGCCTGCAATGAGACTCAGCCGGCGTTCGGATTCACCTCCGAGCGCCGGCTTCTTGTTTTTCGGGTCTGCGCACTTCGTTCCGTTTAACGTCGGGTCTGCGCACTTCGTTCCGTTTAACGCCTCTAAGTGTGACGAACAACGGTGATGCACGGTTTAGCTTCATCGAGACATGCGTTATTTAGAGTTATGAACGAGAATTAGGCTGGCGAATCCGCACTCCGAGTGCAACAGGATATTACGAGGTAGCCGCCCAGGCGCG
>UQWE01000146.1 GCA_900544655.1 uncultured Coriobacteriaceae bacterium | reverse complement strand
AGCCATTCGCCCCGCGGGGACCTGGGCGCCTCGCCAGGCCGGTGGCCATGATGCCGCTCGCGCCATCATGACGACCGACACCCACCCAAAGGAGTACGCCGTCTCCTACGAGGCGACGGGCGCCCTCGCTGGCCACACCGTGACCGTTGGAGGTATGTGCAAGGGCTCCGGCATGATCATGCCGAACATGGCCACGATGATCGCCATCATCACGACGGACGCCCCCGTGGCGCCCGAGGCGCTTCACGAGGTGCTCATCGACGTCGTGAAGGCCACGTTCAACAAGGTGACGGTCGACTCGGACACCTCCACCAATGACACCTGCATCGCGCTCGCCACGGGTGAGGCCGCCAAGGACGCCGCTCCCATCGAGCCGGGCACGCCGGAGGCCGCCGAGCTCGCGGTTGCCGTGAATGCCGTCTGCCAGCATCTTGCGCGCGAGATCGCCGCCGATGGCGAGGGTGCTTCGAAGCTCGTGACCGTTACGGTCGCCGGGGCCGCTACCGACGAGGACGCGGACACCTGCGCCCGCGCCATCGCTAACTCGCCGCTCGTGAAGACCGCCATCTATGGTCATGACTGCAACTGGGGCCGCATCGCGATGGCTCTTGGCAAGTGCGGCGTCGAGTTTGACCAGCGTGACGTCGATATCGACATCATGGGTATGCCCGTCTGCCGAGACGGCCTTACCGTCGCCTTCGACGAGGATGAGGCCCTCCGCCGCTTCGAGGAGCCTGAGATCACGATCTGGGCAGACCTCAAGGCCGGTACCTGCGAGACCACGGTCTGGACCTGCGACCTCACCCACGAATACGTCAAGATCAACGGCGACTACCGCACCTAAACCTGAAAAAGGGACAGTCCCTTTTTCAGGTTCTCGAGGCGGGTTGACAAAGTTGACAAAGGGACTGTCCCTTTGTCAACTTCCGGCACCGCGCCAATCGTACGAAGCAGGAGACGCGCATGAAGTACGTAACAGACACAAGCCATCGCGCTAAGGACACCGACGAGAGGACCGGTAACGTCCTTTTCGAGGCGCTTCCTTGGATTAAGAACATCACGGGCAAGACCGTCGTCATCAAGTACGGTGGCGCCGCCATGGTCGACGAGAAGCTCCGCGCCGACGTCATGAGCGATATCGTCCTGCTCAAGATCCTGGGCGTGAACGTCGTCATCGTCCATGGTGGCGGCAAGGCCATCAACCGCGCCTTCGAGGCCCTCAACTTCCCCGTGGAGTTCAAGAACGGCCAGCGCGTCACCACGCCCGCGGCGATGGATGTCGTCCGTCAGGTGCTCGTGGGCGAAGTCAACCAGGATCTGGTCGCTGCCATCAACCGCCACGGTAACCTCGCCGTTGGCGTCTCTGGCGCTGACGCCGGCACGATCATGTGCTCGACCCTCGACCCCGAACTCGGCCGCGTGGGCAAGATCGAGCACGTTGACACCGCCTATCTCGAGAGCCTCATCAAGAACGAGTACATCCCCGTGGTCGCCACGGTGGGCGTGGGCGAGGACGGCGGCTACTACAACATCAACGCCGACGTCGCCGCCGGCCACGTGGCCGCTGCTATCGGCGCGCAGAAGATCGTCTACCTCACCGACGTTGATGGCGTCTACGAGGACTTCTCCAACAAGGACACGCTCATTTCCAACATGAGCCTGCGCGAGATGGAGGAGATGCTCGACTCCGGCATCGTGGACAAGGGCATGATCCCCAAGCTTCAGAGCTGCTGCTTCGCCCTGCGCGCGGGAGTCTTCCGCAGCCACGTCATCAACGGCAAGACCCCGCATTCCCTGCTCATCGAGCTGCTCACCGATAAGGGTATCGGCACGACGATGCACTCCACCGAGGAAGCGCTCGAGTATGATGCGCATCCGCTCGGGACGTTTGCAAGCAGGCTTTCGGTCAATAATCTGTAGTACGAGGCGCGGCGCGTTGCTATCGCCGTGGTCGCCGCGCACAAGGGCGTAGCGCGCAAGGGCGTAACGCTCAGGGTCGCCGCGCACAAGGGTGTAGTGTCCTTCGCCGTCGAGACGCGGACAATCGCGTATATGGGCATGGCGTCATAGCTTAAGACGCGTGACGCAACCCACGAAAGGAGCCCCATGTCTTTCGAAGAGGCCAAGAAGCTAGATGATGCGTACGTGATGCACACGTTCGGCCGCTCGCCGGTCGAGTTCGTGGGTGGCAACGGCATGCGTCTCACCGATTCAGACGGCAAGGAGTATCTCGACTTCCTCGCTGGCATCGCCGTGAACTGTCTGGGCTACGGCCATCCCGCGCTCACGGGTGCCATCCAGGAGCAGGTCGACAAGCTCCTGCACGTCTCGAACTACTTCCAGATCGAGCACAGGGGAGAGGTCGCGCGCCGCATCTCCCAGCTTGCGAATGCCGGTGTGGCCGCGCCTAAGGACGCGAGCCCCGACGCGCCGCAGCAGTGGCGCACCTTCTTTGGCAACTCTGGTGCCGAGGCCAACGAGTGCGCCATCAAACTCGCTCGCCTCTGGGCGAAGCGTGGCGGCAACGGCGGCTTTGACATCGTCTGCCTCAACAAGAGCTTCCACGGCCGTACGATGGAGACCATTGCCGCGACGATGCAGGGCTGGGCTCAGGACCCGTTCCGCCCGCTGCCGGGTGGCTTCATCGGCATCGATGCCAACGACGTTGACGCCCTGCGTGACGTCTTCGCCCAGAAGGGCTCCAGCATCGCTGCGGTGCTCCTCGAGCCCATCCAGGGCGAGTCCGGCGTTCACCCGATGACGCAGGAGTTCATGACCGAGGTGCGCAACCTCACGAGCGAGTATGGCGCCCTTATGATGTGCGACGAGGTCCAGACGGGCCTGTTCCGCACGGGTTGGGCGCTCGCCTTCCAGGCATACGGAATCGTTCCCGATGTGTTCACCCTCGCCAAGGCCATCGCGGGCGGCGTGCCGATGGGCGCCTGCGTCGCCAAGGCGGAGATCAGCGAGGCCTTCCATGCCGGCGACCATGGCTCCACCTTTGGCGGCGGCCCGCTCGCCTGTGTCGCGGCGGACGCCGTGCTGGCCCCGAGGAGACGCA
>UQWE01000145.1 GCA_900544655.1 uncultured Coriobacteriaceae bacterium | reverse complement strand
TTCACGCGCTCGGGGGAGTAGTGGCCAGAGTGCAGCACGGCAGCCGCACCGGCAAGCTCACGAAGCTCGGCCATCTGGTCGTCGGAGTAGCCTGTGGTGCCCGAGACGAGCGCGGCGCCCGTGCGACGCACATATGCGCACACGGCGGGAAGCGTCGCGACGTTGGAGAAGTCGATCAGCACATCAGCCGCGGGAGCGGAATCCGCCACGGAGAGGTCGAAGCCAATCTGCGTGACGACCTCAAACGCAGGCGAGCCGTCCTCGTGGCGAGCCACCTCAGCCGTGGAGCGGATGAGCGAGCCCATGCGACCCTCGCCCATGATGGCGAGCCTGATAGGCGCCTTCTGCGCAGCCATCTCGTTAGTCAAGGAGCCCAGCCCCCTTCATGGCCTCGACGAGCTTGGCCTTGGGGCCCTCGCTCATGGGATACAGCGGCAGGCGGTAGTTGGCGTCGATCATGCCCATCTGGGCGAGCGCTTCCTTGACCGGGATCGGGTTCACCTCGCCGAACAGGGCGGAAATGAGCGGCTGGCCCTCGACCTGGATGCGCGTGGCACGCGCAACGTCGCCATCGAGGTAGGCGCGGCACATCTCGTGGACGAGAGCCGGCTGGACGTCGGCCCAGACGCTGATCGTGCCGGAGCCGCCAAGAGCCATGAGCGGCACGGTGAGCGCGTCCTCGCCGGAGTACAGGCGGAAGTCATCGGACAGGCAATGGGCGATGCTCGCGGCATAGGCCATGTTGCCGCTCGCCTCCTTGATGCCCATCACGTTGGGATGGGCGGCGAGGCGCTCGACATTGCGCACGGAGATGGAGCAACCCGTGCGACCAGGGATGTTATAGAGGATGCAAGGGATGTCCACCGCATCGGCGGTCTGCTTGAGGTGCTGGTAGATGCCCTCTTCGTTCGACTTGTTGTAGTAGGGCGAGATGATGAGCAGGGCGTCGGCGCCAAGCTCCTGGTACTTGAGGCTCTTGGCCGTCTGAGCGGCGGTGCTGTTGGAACCCGAGCCTGCGATGACGGGGATGCGGCCCGCGATGTGGTCCACGACGAACTTGACGACGGAGTTATCCTCCTCGTCCGTCATCGTGGCGCTCTCGCCCGTGGTGCCGAGCGTGAGGATTGCGTCCGTGCCATTCTCGACGTGGAACTCGAGCAGACGCTCGAGCTGGTCGAAGTTGACCGAGCCGTCCTCGTTGAACGGCGTGATGAGGGCTACGATCGAGCCTTCGAGCTTGCGTACGTCCATGGTTTTCTCCTTATGTGATTGCTCGGCATGGTTGTCGAGCAAGCCTGATACCTGGTTGTTTGGCCTCTCGGCCGGTTATCGAGCGAGCCTTGCGGCCAGACGCCCGACGCCCGCCGCACGACCCGGCCCGCACGACCGCGCGAGGCTACTTGATCCCCGCGAGCCCCTCGGACTCGGCCGCGAGGCGTGCGCGAACGCCCGGGAGCACGTCGAACGTGGCGAAGTAGTCCGCCGGGGTCTCGGCGCGGCGAATGAGCTCGTCTCCCCCGTCCTCGCGGAGGAGCACCTCGGCGGCACGCAGGCGGCCGTTGTAGTTGTAGCCCATCGAATAGCCGTGAGCGCCCGAGTCATGGATGACGAGGAGGTCCCCCACCTCGATCTTTGGCAGGTGACGGTCGACGGCGAACTTGTCGTTGTTCTCGCAGAGGTTGCCCGTCACGTCATAGGTCTCGCTCGCCTCGGCGCGCGTCTTGTCCGCACCGCCAGGCTGGCCCACGACGCTCACGTGGTGGTAGGCGCCATACATCGCGGGGCGGATGAGGTCGACGGCGCTCGCGTCAACGCCGATGTAGTCCTTGTAGATGCGCTTCTCGTGGATGGCGCGCGTCACGACGCAGCCATAGGGCGCCAGCACGAAGCGGCCCATCTCGGTATAGATCGCGACGTCCCCCATGCCGGCGGGAACGAGAATCTCCTCGTAGGCGGCGCGCACGCCCTCGCCGATCGCGCGGATGTCGTTCGCGGTCTGGCCGGGCAGGTAGGGCACGCCCACGCCGCCGGAGAGGTTGACGAACGCCACGTGCGCGCCCGTCTTCTCCTTGAGCTCGACGGCAAGCTTGAACAGGATGCGCGCGAGCTTGGGGTAGTAGTCGTTCGTCACGGTGTTGCTCGCGAGGAACGCGTGGATGCCGAAGTTCTTGGCACCCTTGGCCTTGAGCTGGGAGAACGCCTCGAAGAGCTGCTCCGTCGTCATGCCGTACTTTGAGTCGCCGGGGTTATCCATGATGCCATTGGCGAGCTGGAAGAGGCCGCCCGGGTTGAAACGGCAGCTCACGGTCTCGGGGATGGGACCGGCGACCCTTTCGAAGAAGTCGATGTGGCTGATGTCGTCGAAGTTGACGATCGCCCCCAGCTTGCGGGCGAGGGCGAAGTCCGCTGCGGGCGTGTCGTTGCTCGAGAACATGATGTTCTGGCCGGTGGCACCCACGGCCTCGGCGATCATGAGCTCCGTGTAGCTCGAGCAATCGCAACCGCAGCCGTACTCGCGCAGGATGGAGATCAGCGCGGGGTTAGGGTTGGCCTTCACGGCGAAGTACTCGCGAAAGCCGGGGTTCCACGAGAAGGCCTCGCGAATGGCCTCCATGTTGCGGCGAATGCCCGCCTCGTCATACAGATGGAAGGGCGTGGGGTACTTCTCCGCCAGGGACTCAAGCGTGGCCTTGCTGGCGAAGGGGACCTTGAGGTCATACCCATGATTTGGGAGACGGTCGAGGTCAGCGGTGGTGCGGACCTCCGACGTCTCACCTTGCGCTGCCCCAGCGGGCAGACAGGTGTCTTCCGGCGCGCTCATGCGGCTCCAATCGATAGCGCTCCTGCAGGGACGGTGAGCCACGCCCACGGCGCGGCCACTGCAGACAGTCCGGCGGGTCTCCCCCGACGGCCCACCCGGTTCGCCGCGCCCGACGCCCAGGTTCGGCGGGGTTGCCCACGCAGGGGGTCGACGCCTGCCGGCTCGCCCGTGCGCCCTCTCTCCCGCACCTCTATCAGTGGGGCAACCCTACCACAAACATGCCACCGAAGCAGCGAAAACCATATCCGGTAAAATAAGGTTTACGAGACGTCGACATGACATTCCCCC
>UQWE01000144.1 GCA_900544655.1 uncultured Coriobacteriaceae bacterium | reverse complement strand
AGGCCCGCCGCTACTCGCCTGGATAGTGCGGGGCCTCGCTGTTGGCCGGCGTGGCCTTCTCGAACGTGCCGGTCTTCCACGCGGCGACGGCGGCGCGCAGCCATGCCGCCCACGCGTCTGTGCCCTCCCCCGTCTTGGCGCTCATCGGGATGACCTTGGCACCGGGGTTTCGCAGGCGCACGTTCTCCTCGCAGCGTGCGAGGTCGAAGTCGAAGTACGGCGCCACGTCCATCTTATTGACGAGGACGACGTCGCAGACCTCGAACATCAGCGGATACTTGAGGGGCTTGTCGTCACCCTCCGGCACGGAGAGGATCGCGACGTTCACGCTCGCGCCCGTATCGAACTCCGCCGGACACACGAGGTTACCGACATTCTCGAGAATCGCGAGGTCGAGGGGAGCCGTGCCCGCAGCCTCGGCAGCGGCCTCGAGCTCCGCGAGGCCCTGGCGACACATAGCGGCATCGAGGTGGCACATGCCGCCCGTGTGGAGCTGGATCGCCGTGACGCCCGTCGCTGCCATGGCACGCGCGTCGACGTCTGAGTCGATATCCGCTTCCATGACGCCGATGGAAAGGTCGCCGGCAAGGGCCTCGATGGTGCGTGCGAGCGTTGTGGTCTTGCCCGAGCCGGGGCTGCTCATCAAGTTGAGCAGGAAGGTCCTGCGAGCACGGAGCTCGTCGCGGAGAGCGTCCGCCGCGCGATCGTTGCTCGCGAACACGCTCTGTCTGACCTCGATGACGCGGACTTCACGCTCATGCGCGTCCTTCTCGGTATCTTCCATGTCTCTCCCCTCGTAAGGCACGCTCATCCCCATGGGCATAGGCGGGTGATTTACATAATCTAATTGAGTGTACAGGAGCAGGCGACTCACGCCCGCAGGCAATCGCCAGACGGCAGAGACATAAATTGCCCGCCCCGCGCGTGCGCGAGACGGGCAACATGTCGCATAACCTGGATGATCAATACAGGCTAGCTTTCGAAAACCGTAAGCTCCGAGCCATCCTCCTCTTTGACCACTAAGGTGCTGAGGACCTTCGTAACCTTGGTATAATTCGGTATAAGTTGGTATAAGTTTGTAAAGCTCAATCAAACGGGCAGCGAACAAACCGCCCAGCATCACACCGAAGGAGACGCGGTGGCCACGAACCCCTTCAAACCTACGGCAGGCAAGATGCCCCCGGTCCTTGTCGGGCGCCAAGGCGTCATCGACGAATTCGTCGAAGGCCTCGAAAATGGCGCAGGCGCACCGGGGAGGCTCATGCTCATCAGCGGAAACCGAGGCTATGGCAAGACCGTCATGCTTGGCGAACTTCGCCGTGAGGCCATTGCGCGTGGATGGACGGTTCTCCCGGAAACAGCCTCACGAGGCATGTGCGACCGTCTCCTCCAAGCCCTCTCTCCCAGGAAGGCACGGGTAGACGCCGCCTCAATCAGTCCTTCAGTGAGCATCGGGGGCGTCGTCAGCGCAAGTCTCGGCAGCCTTTCCATCACAGCGCCCGAGGAACGTGCCCTCACGCTACGCGATGCTATCAACGCTCGCCTCGCAGAAATGGAGCCCGGCCGCGGCATTGTCTTCACCATCGACGAGGCACAAGCGGCGTCGGAGCAAGACATGGTCACCCTCGCCACCACCTTGCAACACGTCATCGCAGACCAGGATATGAGCCCGCTGCCGGATGATCAGAAGCGCGGCATCGCCATGGTTTTCGCCGCACTTCCCTCCTCCGTGGATGACCTGCTCGATAATAAGGTCCTTACCTTCTTGCGTCGCGCGCAGAAAGAGCGCCTTGGCGACGTCATGATTCCCGACGTCAGGGATTCATACGTCGAAGCCGTCAACCGAGCGGGCAGGGAAATCGGTTTCGATGCTGCCATGCTCGCCGCGCGTCATTCCGGTGGCCATCCTTACCTTGTTCAGCTCGTCGGCTACTACATATGGCGATCCGCGGATAAACGTGGATCCAACACGATTGAACCCGTTGATGTCGAACTTGGCGTTCGCGACGCTCGCGAGGCCTTCTTTGATGCAGTTTGTGCACCTGTTTACTACGGGCTCAGAAGTCCACAGCGTCTCTTCATTGAGGCAATGGCCCGGGACGAGGTAGGGCCATCGCGCCTGGCGGATATCGCTCGGCGATGTGAACGCTCAAGCGCATGGGCAAGCAAATACCGCGCAAGCCTTATTCGCGAGCGCGTCATCGAGGCCGCGGGCTATGGCCTTGTCCGCATGCGTGCTCCCCACCTACTCGATTTCATTAACGAGAAGATTCTTTGGCGCGAGGAGTAGTCAGTCTCGATGATCTCTTCGTCCCTGCGCATATAGCTGCGGGTGCGAGCCACGGTTTGGGACACATGGCCCAAATCGAAATCCGTCGGAAAATAAGCCTGCCCCGCGCGAGAAGCGCGAGGCAGGCTCAAAAAGGTGACAAAGGGACTGTCCCTTTGTCACCCGCCGGCAGCGAGTGCTACCGGCGGGCATAGTTGCAATAGGGCTACAGAGGGAACATCACCCGGTGTTCTGCAGGCCCGCGGAGACTCCGGCGACTGCGGAGAGGATGAGCTTGATGTAAGCGACGCGCTCCTTGGCGGTGAGCTCTTCCTCGTGCTCGCGCAGGGCCGTGAGGGCACGCACCTGGGAGATGGACAGGGCGTCCACGTAGGGGTTACGCACGCGGATGGCCTGACCAAGCACGCGGCGGTGCTGCAGCGGCCACTCGTCTCCCACAATGGCAAGCGTCCACTTGCGCGTGAGCGCCATCTCGTCCATAACCATCTCGGCGAGGTCATCACGGTCGCCCAGAGCCAGGTAGTGGCGGGCGATGCGTCCGTCGGTCTTGGCTATGGACATCTCGATGTTATCGATGAACGTCGTGAACAGCGGCCACTCCTTGTAGGCGGCACGCAGAAGGTCGAGGTTTCCGAGCTTCTCGCACGCCGTGCCCAAACCGTACCAGGCAGCAAGGTTAATGCGCGCCTGGCTCCAGCTGAAGACCCAGGGGATTGTGCGCAGGTCATCGAGCGACTTGGCGCCCAGGCCACGCTTTGCGGGACGCGAGCCGATCGGCAGGGGGGCCATCTCGACGCGCGGCGTCCCCGGGGGAAGCTCACAG
>UQWE01000143.1 GCA_900544655.1 uncultured Coriobacteriaceae bacterium | reverse complement strand
AGATGACGCCTCGCTCGAGGCACGTCTCGACGGCGTCCGCCGCGTCAACGGCGGTGAGGCGGACGTCTTCCATCTCGCCGGTGCGGTATTCCTTGAGCACCCAGTCCACGACGGGCATACGTCCCGGGGGCATACCGATGCCCACGCGGATGCGGGAGAAGTCCTTGGTGCCGAGCTTGTTGATGATGGACTTGAGGCCGTTGTGGCCGGCGTGGCCACCGCCGAACTTCACGCGGACCACCCCGGGGTCGAGGTCGAGCTCGTCATGGATGACGAGGACCTCGTCGGGGGCGACGTGATACTCGGTGCAGAGCTTGGAGATGGGGCCGCCGCTCGTGTTCATGTAGCTCTGCGGCTTTGCGAGCACCACCTCGCGCGGTCCCTCCTCGCCGCGGACGCGCACGACGGCTACCTCGGCTCCGCACTGGCTCTTCCAGTAGCCGGCTCCCAGGCGCTCGCCCAGCACGTCGATGGCGCGGAAACCTGCGTTGTGGCGGGTGTTCGCGTATTCGTCGCCGGGGTTGCCGAGACCTGCGACCAGGCGGATGGTTCCGGGTTGTGCTTGCGGCTTTGCGGGCATGATGCTCCTTCATGAGAAAGGCCGCGCGCCCAGGTGAGCGCGCGGCCCTGTTGCTTGCTTAGGGACGCCTTAGAGCGCGAAACGGCCGCCGACCATGCCGGAGACGCTCGTCTCGGTGAAGACATGGTAGATGCACTCGGCGATCTCGTTGGCGACGCTGATCGTGGAGACCTTGCCCTGGAGGTTCTCCTCGGGCTGGGGCACGGAGTCGGTTACGACGCATTCGACGATGGGGGCGTCATTCAGGCGCTCGATGGCCGGGCCGGAGAAGATGCCGTGGGTAGCGCACACGTAGATGTCGCCGGCGCCCATGGACTTGAGCTCGCGGATGGCGGCGCAGAGCGTGCCTGCGGTGTCGATCATGTCATCGTTGATGATGCAGGTCTTGTCCTTGATGTCGCCAATGATGCCCATGACCTCGGCCTGGTTGTGGTGCGGACGGCCCTTGTGGGCAATCGCGAGGTCGCAGCCGAGCTGATCGGACAGCTTCTTGCAGGCCTTGGCGCGGCCCACATCGGGGGAGACGACGACTGTGTTCTCCCAGTCGAAGTTCTTATTCATGAAGTACTGGCCGAAGAGCGGGAGCGCGGTGAGGTGGTTGACGGGAACGTCGAAGAAGCCCTCGATCTGGCCCTGGTGCAGGTCAAGCGTGATGACGCGGTCAACGCCGGCGCACTCGAGCAGGTTAGCGACGAGGCGAGCGGTGATCGGCTCGCGCGGGCCGGCCTTGCGATCCTGACGGGCGTAGGCGTAGTGGGGGATGACCGCGGTGACGGAGCGGGCGGAGGCGCGGTGTGCGGCGTCGGCGACGATGAGGGTCTCCATCATGAGGTCGTTGACGTTCTTGCCAACGATGGACTGGACGAAGAACACGTCGCAACCGCGGACGGTCTCGTCAAAGCGAGCGTAGATTTCGCCGTTGGCGAACTGCTCGAGCACGAGGCCATCAACCTCGACGCCCAAAATCTTCGCGATATCTGCAGCGAGCTTGGGGTTGCTCGATCCGCTGTAGATCCTCAGGCGCTTCTTGATGGTAACAAGCTGGTCGAGGTCTTCGTACATCTGAGTGCCGCCCTTTCGTAAGAGAGTACGTGGCCAAAAAACTGCCGGTGGGGGAATCCGACTACGGCGTCGAAACGTCGCATACACCTCTATGGTACTTCATACAAACCGCCGCGGGTGCTTGCCGCGGCGGTCGATTGCCTTATTTCTGTGCGCGAAGAGCCTCGAAGTGCTTCGAAGCCCAGCCTGCGATCTCGGTCTGGCGGGTGCGGCCGATGGCGAGCGCGTCTGCGGAGACGGGCTTGGTGATGACGGATCCGGCGGCGACGAGGGCGCCGTCGCCAATCTCGCCCGGGGCTACGATCATGGTGTCCGAGCCGACGAAGACGTCGTTGCCGATGACCGTCTTGTGCTTGTGGACGCCATCATAGTTGCAGGTAATGGAGCCGGCTCCCATGTTGACGCCACTGCCCATCGTGGTATCGCCGATGTAGGAGAGGTGCGGCACCTTTGAGCCCTCGCCGATCGTGGACTTCTTGATCTCGACGTGCGTGCCGGCCTTGGAGCCGTTGAGCATGTGGGTGCCGGGGCGCAGGTAGGCACGCGGGCCGCAATCGACGGCGTTCTCGAGCTTGGCGTCGATGGCGACGGTCTCGTCGATGATGCAGCCGTTGCCGGCACTCGTGTTGGTGAGGCGGCTGTTGGGGCCGAGCTGGCAATCCGTGCCGATGTGGCACTCGCCGATGAGGTGGGTCTGGGGCCAGACGACGGTGTCGCGGCCGATGGTGGCGTCCGGGCCGATCCAGGCCTGAGCGGGGTCGATGAAGGTGACGCCCTCGGCCATCCAGTGCTCGTTGATGCGGTCGCGTGCGATGGCGGTGAGCTGGGCGAGCTGGGCGCGGGAGTTCACGCCGAGGCCCTCGCGGTAGTCATCGCAGTGGAAGGCGCGAACGGCCTGGCCGTGGGACTTGAGGATCTCGAGCATGTCGGGCAGGTAGTACTCGCCCTGGGCGTTGTCGCAGCCGATCTCGCCGATGTGGGCGGCGAGCTGGGCGCCGTCGAAGGCGTAGCAGCCGGCATTGCACTCGAGGAGCGTCGCTGCCTGCTCGGGCGTGCAGTCCTTCTGCTCGATGTTGCGCTCGATGGTTCCGTCCTCTGCGAGGACGATGCGGCCATAGCCGAACGGGTCGGGCGGGGTGATGGTAAAGGCGGTCGCCGCGGCGTTACCGGCGGAGACGGACTCGGCGAAGGAGCGAATGGTCTCGGCGGTGACCAGCGGAAGGTCGCCGTTGAGGACCACGATGGGACCCTCGTTGATGCCGGTGGCCTCGAGAGCGACCTTGACGGCGTGGCCCGTGCCCTTGCGCTCGGCCTGCTCGACGCACTCGACCGTAGCGGCGGAGCCGGCGTAGGCGGTGTCGACGATGGAGCGGACCTCGTCAGCGTGGCTGCCGACAACGATGACCACGCGGTCACAGCCGCCTGCGATGGCGGCGTCCGCCACCCAGCGGATCATCGGCTTGTCGGGGAAATCCGGGGGGGCCCCGGGGGGGGTACCGGGCAA
>UQWE01000142.1 GCA_900544655.1 uncultured Coriobacteriaceae bacterium | reverse complement strand
GAAGTAGCCCGGCCCCCCGCCCCCCCCCGCCCCCCCAGCCGGTAACACGGCAAGCGTGGCAACGCCGAACGGGGGCGTAACGCTCGCGGGCGCTGCGCCGTCGGGCTCGTCAGGCGCTGGCACGGCCTCCACCATCGCAGGCGCGAGCCGTCCTGCCGAAGGCGCATCCAACAGAGACTTCTCCGGGTTCAAGCTCTGATGGATACCTTCTCTCGCTATGCGCCCTTCATCCAGGACTTCATCTATGACCATGAGTGGGAGAACCTCCGTGGCATCCAGGTGGCCGCTGCCGAGGCGATCTTCAACACGGATGACAACGTCCTGCTCACCGCCTCGACCGCCTCTGGCAAGACGGAGGCCGCGTTCTTTCCCATCCTCACGCTCTTCGACGAGAACCCTCCCGCGAGCGTGGGAGCCATATACATCGGCCCCCTCAAGGCCCTCATCAATGATCAGTTCCTCCGCCTGGAGGAACTCTGCAACGAGGAGCACATCCCCGTCTGGCGTTGGCACGGGGACGTCTCCTCGAGCCACAAGGCCAAGCTCCTCAAGAAGCCGAGCGGTATCCTCCAAATCACGCCAGAGTCACTCGAGGCGCTTCTACTCCATAAGCACTCGGCCATCCCGCATCTGTTCAGCGACCTTCGCTTCGTTGTAATCGACGAGGTCCACTCGCTTCTGCGCGGAGACCGTGGCGGCCAAACGATTTCTCTCATCGAACGCCTCGGTCGCATCGCGGGCGTCAACCCGCGCCGCATCGGGCTTTCCGCCACGATCGGCGACCCAGACGCCGTCGGCGCATTCCTGTCCGCAGGCACGGGCCGCGGGTGGGTGGTTCCGCGCGTTCAGGAGCCCGAGCGCGTATGGAATCTCTCGATGGAGCACTTCTACCTCGATGGAGAGCAGGCGGGAGACGCCTCGCTCGCCGAGGCGCTGCGCTCGCTTCGCGATTTCGACGCCTCGCGAAGGGCAGCGGACGCTCGCAAGGCGTCAAGCAGCAGCGCCGGACCCGCAAGTAACGCCGGGCCCGCAAGTAGCGCCTGCACTGGCTCCAAAAACGAGGGCGGCGTCGGAGCCACGAACGAAGACGGCACTCCCATGTCCAGCCTCACCGCCGCCTCAAGAGACGACGAAACCTCCCTCGCCACCCCGTCCCCCATCGAGCCCGATGAGATCGACGACGACTTCTTCATCTGTCCCACGCTCGACGTCGCCACAGACGCCGCCCCCAAGGAGGCCGACCCCGGACTCGGTTATGTCTTCGAGCACTCACGCAACAAGAAGTGCCTGCTCTTCGCCAACTCCCGTGAAGACGCAGAGGCCTACTGCACGGAACTCCGTCGTTACTGCGAGCTCGCGCACGAGCCGGATCGCTTCCTGATCCACCACGGCAATCTCTCGAGCTCGATTCGCGAGTCCGCGGAGGACCTCATGCGCGACGAGACACAGTGCATGACCACGGTTACCACGGCCACCCTCGAGCTCGGCATCGACATCGGCCGCCTCGAGCGCGCCTTCCAGATCGACGCCCCCTTCACGGTGAGTGCGTTTCTCCAGCGCATGGGCCGCACCGGCCGCCGGGAGCGTCCGCCCGAGATGTGGTTCGTCATGCGTGAGGATCATCCTGATGTCAGGGCTCTCCTCCCGGAGACCATCCCGTGGAAGTTGCTCCAAGGCATCGCCCTCGTCCAACTCTACCTAGAGGAGCGCTGGGTAGAGCCGCCTCGCCTCGACCGCCTCCCCTACAGCCTCCTGCTTCACCAAACGCTCGCCACGCTCGCCAGCGAGGGTGAGCTCTCCGCGAGCGAGCTTGCGGGCAGGGTGCTCAACCTAACCGTGTTCAGGCGCGTGAGCCCGGACGACTTCAAGGTACTGCTCCGCCATCTCCTCGAGACAGACTACCTCGAGCTCACGGAGGCGGGGACACTCATCGTCGGTCTCGCCGGAGAACGCGTCGTCAACTCGTACAAGTTCTACGGCGTCTTTCAGGAGAACATCGAGTACACCGTCCGCAGCGACTCAGCAGATCTTGGCACGCTCGTCGCGCCGCCGCCCCCGGGCGGCAAGGTCGCCATCGCCGGAGCCACCTGGATGGTCGACGAGGTCGATCACAAGCGTCTCGTCGTCTACGTCACAAAGATCAAGGGCCGCGTGCCCGCCTATTTTGGCGAGTGCGCCGGCGATATCCACACGCACGTGCTCGAGCGCATGCGTCGCGTCCTTGAGGAGCGCTGCAACTATCCGTTCCTCATGCGCAACGCAACGGTACGTCTCGCCGTCGCGCGCCGCGCAGCAGCCGGCGCGGACATAGATCGCTCGCCCCTCATCAACCTGGGAGAGGACACGTGGGCACTCTTCCCCTGGCTTGGAAGCTACGCGTTCCTCGCCCTCGAGCGCCTCATCAAACACAAGTGCGCAAAACAGCTCGGCATCAAGGGCCTTGACCCGACTCGCCCCTACTACCTGCAGTTCCGCATGAGCGCGGGTCCCGGCGAGTTCTTCCGAACTCTCATCGACGAGGCGAACAAGCCCTTCGACCCCCTCGACCTCCTCGGCCCGACGGAGGTCCCGGTTTTCGAGAAGTACGACAGCCTGCTCCCCGACGAGCTCGTTCGCAAGGGGTTTGCGGAAGGTGTGCTCGACGTCGAGGGAATGAGGAGGCGCGTTAACGAATGGGAGCCCTACGCCACGAGCGCGGAGCTTCCGTCGGGAGGCGGAGTTCCCGGCGTCGACATCCCCTGGTTCAGCTAGGAGACGGAACATCCAGGCGTAAGCCCGGCATCAGACGGGACGGGTCCCGCTAGTCGTACATCGGCTCGCCGAGGAACTCCTCGTCGAAGGGAATCGCATCCGGGGCTGGCCAGCTGGCATCAGTCGCAACGAGCAGATAGTTGTCCTCCGCCGCAAAGGGGTCGTCCTCGCAGGGTATCACGTGCACATGGGCGAATACCTCGGCAAACGATGCGGCAATGTCTCGGAGGAACTCGATGTCCGTCCCCGCCTCCGCGGAGACGACATTTGCGAGCGCCAAGCCATCCGACACAAGGTTGGCGTGCACCGCCCGCGCGGCTTCGACGGTCGCGAGCGCGCGCACGGGCTCGAACCCGTCGAACGCGTCGAGCACGACCGCACCATACGGCTCCCCCCCCCAGGGGGGCGCCGCCCCCCGGGCGGTTCTCCTAC
>UQWE01000141.1 GCA_900544655.1 uncultured Coriobacteriaceae bacterium | reverse complement strand
CTGCTCTACGCGGGGCGGTCGTCGCCAGCCTCCACGCCCGTCTCCCCCGCGCCGGCAGCGCGCGCCGCGAGCTCGGCAGCCTCCTCATCGCCGGGCGCTTTGAGCACAAGGGCGCTTTCCGCCACGAGCGCGGCGAAGGCGACGGCGAAGCCCATCAGCGTCGCCCGCCACGGAAACATCGAGTAGAGCTGCGTGGCGAGGGGCCCCAGAACGAACCCACCCGCGCCAAAGCCCATGAGGCAGACTCCCTGGGCAAACCCGCACTTATCGGGGAACCACGAGGTCACCGTGGGAATCACCACGTTGTAGACCCAACCGATCCCGAAGCTCGCGGCAACGCCGTAAGAGGCGTAGGCCGCAAAGAGCGCCCAGGTGCCCGAGGCGAGCGCGGTCCCCAAAAAGCCCGCGGCGAGCATGGCCGCGCCGGCAAGAAGGGCGATCGCGTTCTTCTTTGCGCGGACGAGCGGACCCACGGCGAGGCTGCCCAGCGTGAACGAGCAGATGGACAGCGCAAAGACGAGCGTCATCTGCGCGACGGACCAGCCGAACTCGACCTTGAGCGGCGCGAGCAGCACGGAGTAGGCGTAGATCAGGCCCAGGAACAGCAGCAGCGCCGTGGAGACTGCCAAAAGGCCATTTCGTTTCCTGTCGAGCATCATCTTCCTTAGTCGCCGTACCCGGAGCGGGCACAGGCGTGGTCCTCGGGCGGTCGCGGGCTGGAACAAGCGACGGGACGCACGGCACGGAAGGGCACCGCGCGCCCCGTCGACCCATACGGGCCCTAAGGCCTAGCGGGCGGCCTTGAGGATGTTCTCGATATCCTCAACGTAGAGGAACTTGAAGGCGCCGGCGTGGTCGCCGCCACGGGCGTCGACGGCACCCTGGGCCATCTCGTGGATCTGCTCGTCGGTCGGGTCGATGCCGAGCTCAGAGAGGCTGGTGGGCAGGTTGATGGAGTGGCACCACTCGTCCCAGGCCTCGATGCCGCGCAGGCCGGTCTCCTTGGGGTCGTGGAAGTTGTTCTGGACGCCCCAGACGTTAACGGCAAACTGGGCGAAGCGCTCGGGGTCGACGTCGATGACGTACTTGGCCCAGCTGGACCAGATGGCGGTCAGGCCGGCGCCGTGGGCAACGTCGAACATGGCGCCGATCTCGTGCTCGATGGCGTGGCAGGCGAAGTCGCCGACACGGCCGAGGCCGGTGAGGCCGTCGTGGGACTTGGCACCGGCCAGCAGGAGGTTGGCGCGGGCGGCGTAGTTCGTCGGGTTGGCGAGCGCCTCGGGCACGAAGGTCTTGACGGTGCGCATGAGACCCTCGGCCAGCTCGTCGGAGAGCTCGACGTGCTGCTCGGTGGTGAAGTAGCGCTCCATGGTGTGCATCATGATGTCGGCGCCGGGGGCCGCGGTCTGGAACGCGGGCAGCGAGTAGGTGAGCTCGGGGTTCATGATCGCGAACAGCGGGCGGGCGCACTCGTGGTTGTAAGAGCGCTTGAGCATGGTCTCGCCCATGGTGTCGATGTTGATGACGGTGGAGTTCGAGGTCTCGGAGCCGGTGCCGGCCAGGGTCGAGATGGCGCCGATCTTCGCGATCTTATCGGTGCTCACCTTGCCGAGGAAGAGGTCCTCGAGCTCGAAGTCGTTGGCCAGGCCGTAGGCGATCGCCTTGGAGGAGTCGATGGCGGAGCCACCGCCGATGGCGAGGACGAAGTCGACGCCCTCCTTCTTGCAGAGCTCGACACCCTCCTTGACGAGCGAGAGGCGCGGGTTGGGGACGACACCGTCCATCTCGACGTACTCGATGCCCTCGGCAGCAAGGCCGCGCTCGATGCGCTCGAGCAGGCCGGTGGTGCGCACGTAGTCGCCGCCCCAGTGGATCAGGGCCTTGTGGCCGCCGAACTCCTTGATAAGGCGGCCGGCCTCCTCCTCGGTGCCCTTGCCGAAGACCATCTTGGTGGGAACGAGATACTCGAAGTTGACCATTGCTGGCGTTTCCTTTCGTCTGAGGGTGGCTGAATCGAAACTACGCGGGAGCAGTTACTCCTTGGTGAAGTACATCGAGATGCCCTGGCCGCCGCCGATGCACATGGAGACCATGGCATCCTGCTTCTCGGGGTGACGCTGGGCGAGCTCGTAGGCGCACTTGATGGCCAGGATGGTGCCGGTGGCGCCGATCGGGTGGCCGATGGAGATGCCGCCGCCGTAGATGTTGACCTTCTCGGGATCGAGGCCGAGGTCGCGGGAGACCGCGAAGGCCTGGGAGGCGAAGGCCTCGTTGAGCTCGAAGAAGTCGATCGCGGTCAGGTCGAGGTCGAGCTTCTCGGCGAGCTTCTTGGAGGAGAAGTACGGGGAGTAACCCATGAGGGAGGCCTGGTAGCCGGCGACGGCGAAGTCGCGGATGCAGACCATGGGGGTGCAGCCGAGCTCCTCGGCCTTGGCGCGGGTCATGATGACCACCGCGGCGGCGGCGTCGTTGAGCGAGGAGGAGTTGGCGGCGGTGACGGTGCCGGTGCCGTCGGTGACGAAGCAGGGCTTCAGGCGGGCAAGGCTCTCGGCGGTCACGCCCTCACGCGGGTTCTCATCGGTGTCGAAGACGGTGACGGCGCCCTTGCGGCCGTGGATCTCGACGGGGACGATCTCATCCTTGAACACGCCCTCGGCAACGGCCTTGCAGGCGCGCTGCTGGGACTGGGCGGCGAAGGCGTCCTGCTCATCGCGGGTGACGTTGAACTTCTTCGCGACGTTCTCGGCAGTGATGCCGTTGTGGGACATGTCAAGAGGCCAGGTGAGGATGTCAATCACGCCGTCCTCGAACTGCTTGTGGCCCATGCGGGCGCCCCAGCGGGCGGAGGGCACGTAGTACGGGAGCTGCGAGAGGGACTCGGAGCCGCCGGCCACGACGACCTCGGACTGGCCGCACTTGATCTCCATGATGCCGTCGGCGATGGACTGCAGGCCCGAGCCGCACTGGCGGTTGACGGAGTAGGCGCAGGTCTCGTTGGGCAGGCCGGCCTTCAGGCTGATGGCGCGGGCGACGAAGCCGTTGGGGCCCCAGGAGCCGACCTGGCCGATGATGCACTCGTCGACGACAGCAGGGTCGATGCCGGCGCGCTTGACGGCCTCGGCGACGACGATGGCGCCCATGTCGATGGCAGAGAGGGTCTTGAGGCTGGACGCCACACTGGGGGCGACCACGATGA
>UQWE01000140.1 GCA_900544655.1 uncultured Coriobacteriaceae bacterium | reverse complement strand
CACGCCGAGCGCGACGCCAAAGTCCACAAGCGTGATAAGCGAGACGAATGAGCCTGCGCATGCTGTCGCGACGCCGAGGTTGCCGGCGACGGCGAGCTTGCGCCGGCGAGGCGCGCGACCCTTCTCGGAAGCCGCCTCGCGTCCGTGCATGAGCGAGCAGAGGCACCAGCCAACTGCGGCGATGGAGATGCCGAGAATAACCGTGCCATCGATCTTGTAGACGTAGCCGCCCGCGACGGACATCGCCGTGGCCATACCGAGGACGTCCGACGGCAGAATCGCGGTGCCCTTGTGGACGCGCACGAAGTACTGGGCGAGGCCCATCGCGCAGAAGATGCCGACACCGATGCCGGCACCGATGCCCCTGCGTTGAAAGACGAGGTAAAAGGCGAGGAGCGCGAGTAGGGCAAACCCGGCTTCGAGGGCGAGGAACTTCGGCTCGACGGCGAGGTTGCCGCGGCACCAGCTGACTTCGAGCGCGAACGCGGCGGCGACACTGGCAGCGACGAGTAGCCCGGCGTCTGCAAGGTAGGACCCCCGGACTCTATCGCGGGAGAGCGTGACCAGCGCGCACGCGCCAATGACCGTGGCTGCGGCAATGGAGCAACCGGCAACCGTCACGGCGTCTCCCTCGACCAGGCCGAGGGTGAGCCAGATGACGAGCGCGAGACCCAGCAAGGGATACGGAAGCGCCCAAGCGAGGGTGGCGCGAGACGGTCGCTCGCGTGTCGAATGGTCCTTGTCCGCGCTGCTGCTCATCGTGCCTAAGACACCCGCTTCGCAAACTCGAGGTTGTTGCTCATGCGTCCCCGTGGTTTGTCTGGCTAACTACGGTCATAGCTCCACTACTTTACCGATTCTTGACATGGCCAGCAATGCGCTTGAGCTGTAAAAGTGCAGGATAAACAGGAAAAGTGGTGGGGAAGGCCATCTTTTTTTATCCGCCGGGCAGGCGGGTCCAACGAATCGACCGTGGTTTGCGTTTTGGCATGTTTAACGCCGGTCCCGGCGTCCTAGCGTTCGCTTACGGCGCCGACGCCGTAGCCTTCGTTGCGCACCACGCGGCGAAGGTCATCGGGGTTGGCCGCCTGTTTGGTCCGCACGTGGACAACGCCCTCCGCAAGGGAGACCTTGGCCATGGTGTCGGGCCGCGAGTTGAACGCATTCGCAATGCGCTTCGAGCAGTTCTCACAGCTCATGCCTTTGACCACGACGTTATAGGCGAATGGGTAGTGGGAGGCGTCCTTGTCTCTGGGGCCACGCGAGCGCACGACGTCCGCGCCTCCGCAGCAGCCCTCCTTACCGCCTCGCGCGATGTAGTTGCGAATGACAAGCAGTGCCGTCACGAAAACGACTGTGACGATGGCGACGTTGATGATGTTTGCGCCCATGGCTCCTCCAAAGCAGGCTCGGTCAAGCCCTGAATGTTCGAAATGGCTAACTTGCACGTCATTGTACGCCATCTCGCCGGGCCGGGGAGGGATTCGGCTTTTCCCGTCGCCGTTAATGTGCGGTTCCGCCAGCGCGTGCGAGCCGCCAACGCACACTCGCCATGCGCAACCTACGGCCTCGGACGCACGCGTGCGATCGCTCGCCACCGCTTGCTGCCACATGCCGGCCATCGACCGATTCGTCGCCCACAAATTGTATGCCCACCCGTTTCGGTTATCCTTCAACCTGTAGGCTGGAAGCAGGTGGCCATCCGAGGCCGCACAACAAGAATGGGAGAATCGCAATGAAGCTACGTCCGCTCGCCCGCAAGGCACTTACGCTCTTCGCCACTGCGTCCCTCGCCATTGTCTCCGTCGCGGGGCTTTCCGCCTGCGGAGAGTCTCAGGAAGACGCCATCAAGAGCATGATCAAGGAGCAGTTCAGTCAGCTCGAGCAGGTCACTGACGCCAATATTGAGGAGGTCTTCGGTGACGATGAGATCGCCGAGCTCCAGAAGTATGGCATCGACGCGATCGAGCTCTACAATGCCTGCATCAAGCGCTTCGACTATGAGATCGAGGACGTCTCCGTCTCCGACGACACCGCCACGGCAACGCTTTCCGTCACGAACCTCGACTTCGCGACCGTCGCCGCGAGCTGGACGGATGACATGAGCGCCTATCTCACATCCGAAGAGGCGGTCAATGACTACACGAACCTCGGCGAGGACGGCATGATCGCCAAGGTCATGGGCCAGTTCGTCGAGAGGCTCGCTGCTGACGACGCGCCCACCAAGACCGCCAACGTCACGCTCGACCTCGAGAAGAACGGCAAGACCTGGGAGTTCTCGGACGAGGACCAGGTGGTCAGCGCGATTTTCGCCGGTGCCGATCCCTCGACGCTTATGGAGTAGGCTCGCGTGCCGCGCTCCCCACGCGCCTGGCGACTACTCGCGCGTATAGGTAACGAACTCGAAGGGAATTCCCTCTGGCGTGACGAGGGGGTTCCCTTCGTCGTCTCGCGCCGCGGAAGACGCGACGTGCCAGGTGGGGTCCTCGTCCAAGTTGGGGAAGAACGTGTCCGCCGGGTGCACGCAGTGATTCTTCGTGATCTCCGCGCGCGTGCAGAGGGGGAGGAGCTCGCGGTAGATCATTCCGCCACCGATGAGCCAGACCTCGGGATCGTCCGCGACCATGGCGAGCGCATCGTCGATGCTGTGGGCAACGTCGACACCCTCGCGCGCAAAGCCAGGGTCGCGCGTGATGACGACGTTGCGGCGGCCCTTGAGCGGCTGTCCCCCCGGGAAGCTCTCGAGGGTCTTTCGGCCCATGAGGACGGTGTGACCTTTCGTGTGGCGCACGAAATGGCGCATGTCTGCGCGGTTGTCCACGAGCATGCCGCCGCCGATGCCGATGCCCCAGTCATCGCAGACGGCGACGATCACGTTGAGGTTGGGCAGAGGGGCGCGGCGGGCGTCGCCGACGTTGGGCAAGGGGGCGCGGCGGGCGTCGCCGGCACTGACAGGCTCCGTCACCTGCATGTTCTTCTCGTCCCGCATGGGCTACACCGCGATGGGGATGTTCTTGACCTGCGGGCCGTGCTCGTATCCCTCGACGATGAGGTCCGCCGTCGTGAAGTCATAGAAGTTCGTGACCTCGGGGTTGAGCGAGACGCGCGGCGCGGGATACTGCGGCCTCGAGATGAGCTCGCGGATGATGTCGACGTGGCGGTCGGAGATGGGCGGGGCCGCGTGGGCGTATGACGAACA
>UQWE01000139.1 GCA_900544655.1 uncultured Coriobacteriaceae bacterium | reverse complement strand
TCGTCGCGACGCGCCCGGGCGCCCTTCTCGCCCGCGCGAGCGAGACCCACGTGACCATCCACGGCACCTCGAGCCACATCGCCAAGAGCGCGGACGGCAACGACGCGCTGCTCGCCGGTGCGCACTTCCTAACCGGCGTCGAGGCCCTCATGGCAGAGCTCTCCGCCGAGGAGCCGTGCCTGCTCAAGTTCGGCCTCATGCAGAGCGGTACGGTCTGCAACGCCATCAGTGCGGAGACGAAGGTCGCCGGCAGCTTGCGCGTCTTCTCAGACGAGATATTCGACCGCGCCCGCGCCGGTGTCGAGGAGCGCCTCGCGGACGCCTGTGCCACCTACGGCTGCACCTATGACCTCGACTTTGCCGAGGGCTACCCGCCCGTTACGAACGACGCGGCCCTCTATAACCTCGCGAAGTCCGCCCTCGGAGACACGCTCGAGCTCGTGCCCGAGCCCCTCCTCATCGCCGAGGACTTCGCCTTCTACCAGCGCCACCTCCCGGGCCTGTTCATGCTGCTCGGCACTGGCACCGGCATCCCGCTTCACTCGGACGAATTCCGCATGGACGAGGACGTGCTCGTCCGCGGACTCGAAACCTATCGCGCCCTTCTGCGGTGCGAGTAAGGAGAACCTCATGAAGTTCCTCATCGCAAGCGATATCCACGGCTCCGCCGCCTGGTGCCGTCACCTCATGGACGCCCTCGACGCCGAGCAGCCCGACCGCCTGCTCCTCCTCGGCGACATCCTCTACCACGGCCCGCGCAACGACCTCCCCGAGGGCTACGCGCCCAAGGAGGTCATCGCCATGCTCAACCCGCTCGCGTCGAGCATCATCGCCGTCCGCGGCAACTGCGAGGCGGAGGTCGACCAGATGGTCCTCGACTTCCCCTGCATGGCGGACTACTCCACCATCTTCGACCCCGCGGCCGCGCTCGCCGCGGATGGTTCCGCACGCGAGAAGGCCGGCTGCGAGCTATTCCTCACGCACGGCCATGTCTACGGAGCGGGCTTCCACAACAGCGTCGACAAGCTTCCGGAGCTTCCCGCCGGCTCCATCCTGCTCTACGGCCACACGCACAAGAAGGTGAGCGAACCCGCGCCCACGCACGAGGGCGTCTGGGCGTTCAACCCCGGCAGCGTCTCCATCCCCAAGGACGGCACGCACGGCTATGGTGTCTACGAGAACGGTGCCGTTCGCCAGGTCGTCATGGAGGCATAGCGCCCACGGACGTGACATTGCGCAGGCGGCCAACGTCATTGGGCGGACGCCACATGTGCCAACGCGCAAGCGCCGCGCGGACCAGCGTATGAACGAGATAACGCTCCGGACCCATCTGGATCCGAAGCGTTCGTCGTTTGGGACCACCAGGCGAGGCCGCCGGACAGCGCCTCCTCTAGAACTTTGTCGGGATGCCACCCTTTGCGAGGAGCGCCTCGGTATGCTCGCGAAGCTCGCGGACGACCTCGGGGATGCGCTCGAACTCGTAAGGCGTCGTCTGGTAGACGTAGTTGATCCAGTTGCGGTAGAGCAGGTTGGCATGGCTGCGCCAAGTGAAAATGGGCTGCTTCTCCGGGTCATCGTCGGGGAAGTAGTTCACCGGCAGCTGGATGGGCAGGCCCGCGTGGAAGTCGCGCCAGTACTCGTCCGCCAGGGTGTCACGGCCGTACTCGAAGTGGCCGAGCGCGTAGATCTCGCAGAAGTCGCGGGTGGCGATGAGGGCCGGACCGCTCGTCTCGCCGCGGCTGAGCACCTGGAGCGACGGATCGGCGTCGATCTCCTTCTCATCGGGCGCGGCGTGGCGACTGTGCGGCATGTTGTGAACCTCGTCGAAGCCGTTCGTGAGGAAGTTGTACTCATCGCAGAGACGCTGCGGGAACACGCCAAAGAGCTTGCTGCCCAGCAAACGCTTGTGAACACCGTGAAGGTGATAGAGGCCCGCGAACGCGCCCCAGCAAAGGAACATCGTGGAGAGCACGTGCTCCTGGGCCCAGTCCATGATGCGGCAAAGCTCGTCCCAATAGTCGACGCTCTCGAACGGCATCTGCTCGACGGGTGCGCCCGTGATGATGAGGCCGTCATAGTTGTTGGACTTGAGCTCATCGAACGTGTCGTAGAACTTCACGAGATGGTCCGCCGCGTGCGTGGCCTCATGGCTCGAGACGCGCATGAAGTCGACACTCACCTGGATGGGTGACTTCGAAATCAGGCGGAGGATCTGCGTCTCCGTCTCGATCTTCGTAGGCATCAGGTTGAGCAGGGCAATGCGCAGCGGACGAATCTGCTGCTTGCTAGCCACGTCCTCCTCGAGGGCGAAAATGCGCTCCTGCTGGAGGATGCGCTTGGCGGGCAGGCCGTCTGGGATGTTGATGGGCATTGGAGCAAAAGACCTTTCTGGGCCCTGGCGCCCGGCGAATGAGACCCGGCGCGAGCCATGGTGCCGGACGGTCTGCCGCCGGCAAGCATAGATACGAAGCTAAATGGTACCGCAGGCGACCAAGCATATGCGAGACGGACGCGGCGAGCGGCCCAGCTATGGACTCGCAGCGACACACCGCAGCCGTTACGCCCGCGCGACAGATGCAGGCGCCCGTCTTTCGCCGCGCAATGCGCGACAAATCCCCAGGTGCCAAAAACGCTCCATCTGTTTACCGTTTCCCGCGATATCAATCGTCGCGAACGGGGTATCTCCGAGGCATGCAGATGTATTCGCCCATCCGGGCAAGAGAGGGGAACACCATGTCTGAGTTCATCGATACGCTTGAGTCGCGCCGCAGCTGCCGCAAGTACACTGGCCAGCCCGTCGAGCCCGAGAAGCTCCAGCAGATCGTCGAGGCCGGCCTCTGGGCGGCGAGCGGCATGGGCAGGCAGGGCACGCACCTCGTCGTCGTAACTGATCCGGATACGGTCGCCGAGCTCAGCCACATGAACGCCGCCATCATGGGCAGCGAGGGCGATCCGTTCTACGGTGCCAAGACCGTCATCGTTGTCCTCTCCAACCCCGCGAACGCCACCTGCGTCGAGGATGGTGCCCTCGTCATGGGCAACCTTATGGCAGCCGCCCACAGCTTTGGCGTCGCCTCCTGCTGGATTCATCGTGCCAAGGAGGAGTTCGAGAGCGAGGAGGGCAAGGCCCTGCTCGCCAAGTGGGGCGTCGAGGGCGAGTGGCGCGGCGTCGGCCACTGTATCCTCGGCTACGCAGACGAAGGCGGCGAGAAGCCCGCTGTCGAGCGCCTCGCGGGCCGCGTCACCTACGTGAAGTAGCCAGGCGCCCCAAAGCCCGAGCAGACGCCGCCGGCCCG
>UQWE01000138.1 GCA_900544655.1 uncultured Coriobacteriaceae bacterium | reverse complement strand
GGTCCGGGTTGGGCTCGGGCGTCGGCGTGGGCGTCGGCGCGGGTTCGGGCGTCGGCGTCGAGTCCTCCGGCTTGGTGGCCTCAGTCGTTGTCGCTTCCGAGGTTACGGTGTTCGAGTCATTCTCGCCGGAGCTCGTATTCGAGAACTTCCAACTCGTATTGGGCTTGTAGGAGGGATCCGACGCACCCGCCATCGGCCAGTCCGCACGCGGGGTGTCGGACAGGACGGCGTTGACGAAGTAGGCGAAGGCCTTGTTCGACGTCTGGAACGGGTGCGCGCCCGCGCCGTAGCCGAGCCTTACCGTGTAGTCTCCGTCCTTGTGGCCCGTCCAGACGGCGACGGAGACCTGGGGCGTGATGCCGCAGAACCAGAGGCTCTCGAGGTTGTCGGTAGAGCCGGTCTTGCCGGCGACGGGCTGGTTGATGGTGAGGAGGCCGGGAAGCTGCTTGGCCGTGCCGCGGCCGTAGGTGAGGACGCCCTCGAGCGTCTGGACGGCGACCTTGGCGACGCTCTCGTCGAGGACGCGCGTGGGGCTGTCCTTGTGCTCGTAGACGACGTTGCCGTTGCGGTCCTCGATCTTGCTGATGGCGACGGCGTCGCGGTGAAGGCCACCGCTCGCGAGGGTGGCGTAGGCCTCCGCCATCTCGAGCGGGGAGCAACCGTTGGCGCCGAGGATCGTGGAGCCGTAGGGGTCGAGGTCGCTCGAGATACCCATGTCGTGGGCGGTCTGGACGACGTTGTCGACGCCGACGGCCATACCGACCTGAACGTATCCGGTGTTCGAGGAGATGGCGGTGGCGTCGGCGAGGCTGAGGGTGCCGTAGGGCTCGTTATCGGCGTTCTGGACCCTCCAGGAATTGTTGACCTGGATGGGGGAGTTGCAGTTGATCTTGGTGGTGGGGTTCATGCCCGCCTTGATTGCGGCGACGAGCGTGAACATCTTGAAGCTCGAGCCGGTCTGCTTGGCGTTCGACGTCGCAGCATTGACTTGGGCGGTGTCGGAATCCGCGTGGAAGTCACGACCGCCGACCATGGCCTTGATGTAACCGGTCTGTGGGTCGATCGCGGCGAGCGCTCCGTCGTTGTCGGGGTTGCCCGTCTCGTCGAGCATGCGCTCGACTGCGCTTTGAGCGGCATCCTGGTAGGTCGGGTCGAGCGTGGTGTAGATCTTCAGGCCGCTCTGGACGATGGTGTCCTGCGAGAAGTCGCCCTCGAGCAGGCCCTTGATGTAGTTGGTCCAGTAGGGGTAGGTGCCCTGGCTGTCCATGTTCGTGTTGCCGGGGTTGAGCGTGAGGTCCTCCGCCTGCGCGGCGTCGTGCTCCTCCTGCGTGATGTCGCCGAGGCGCAGCATGTTGTCGAGAACCTTGTTGCGGCGCTCCTTGGCGGCGTCGGGGTTTTGCGTGGGGTCATAGTAGGAGGGTGAGTTGGGCAGGCCGATGAGCGTCGCCGCCTCCGCGAGCGTGAGCTCGCTGCAGTGCTTGTTAAAGTAGGTGATGCTCGCGGCCTCGATGCCGTAGGCGCCGTGACCGTAGTAAATCGTGTTGAGGTACATCAGTAGGATCTGTTCCTTGGAGTAGGTCTTCTCCATCTCGACGGCGATGTAGGCCTCGCGGATCTTACGCTTGAGGGACTTCTCGAACTGCTCGTCAGACAGGACCGTGTTGCGCACGAGCTGCTGGGTGATGGTCGAGGCACCTTCGGAGCGGCCGGAGAGCTGCGAGAAGATGGCTCGGCCAATGCCGATGGGGTCGACGCCGTTGTGGCTGTAGAAGCGCTCGTCCTCGACGTCGACGGTGCCCTTCCAGATGTAGGGAGAGACCTCGTCCTGCGAGATGGAGCGGCGGTTCTCGAGGTAGAACGTCGCGATAACGTTGCCGTCCGCGTCATAGACCTCGCTCGGCTCGGCGACGAGGTAGGCGTCGGCGGAGGTGTAGTCAGGCAGGTCCTGGAGCCAAGACTCGATCACGGCGCCGAGAGAGACGGCGAGAGCGATGGCGAGCAGCACCAGGAAGCCCAGGACGCCGGCGGCGGAAAAGCCAACGATGTGCGTCTTAGAGTGGGCGCGGGCGCGACGGTTGCGAATTCCCATGCAGTCCTCCAATGCAAGTACACAGACTTGCCTATTATCTGCTAAATCGTGGTGAAGCGTTGAGCACGCGGGTGAGTTAACGTCGCGTCCACATCGCTTGAGGCGCGCCTGCCTTAGACTATGGACATGACTGAAGGGAATTGCATGGAGAGTCGTGTCGAGGCCCCGGAGGGGTCCTATGGGCGTGTGCGTCATCGTAGCGCCGAGCATGAAGCCACAAAAGACGAGCTGAAGTGTCCCAAGCGCAATGGCCGCCCGCGCGAACCCCGCGCCATGACGGCCGTTGGGGTCGCCGGCGTCGCACTGCTGGTGGCCGTTCTCGTACCCCTCGTGCTCATTAGCGCGTACAACCACTCCTATGCGGATGACTGGCACTATGGCGTCTGGGCGCATCTCGCACTTCAGAGGACGGGCAACATCGGCGTCGCCCTGATTACCGCGCTCCAGCAGGCGGGGAATGCCTGGTTTGACTGGCAGGGCACCTACTCCGCGATCTTCCTCATGGCGCTCGAGCCGAGCGTCTTTGGGGAGCAGTTTTACGTGATCGCCGCGCCGCTCGTGCTCGCAAGCCTCATCGCCGGCACCCTCTTCTTCACGCACGTCGTCATGGTCGAGCTGCTCGGTGCCGAGAGGGGCGCCTGGGTGGGGTTGTCCTGCGTGACGGTGGCCGTCCAGCTCCTTCTGCAGCCGAGCCCCGTCGAGGGCATCTTCTGGTTCAACAGTGCCGTCTACTACACCACCTACCACGCCGCCGCGCTTGCCCTCCTGGGTTGTGTGGCACGCATCGCCGATCCCGCCCGCCGCACGGTTCCTCGCGGGGCCAAGATATGGGCGTGCGTGCTCGCCGTGTTCGTTGCGGGTGGCAACTTCGTTACGGCGCTCGTTGTGGCAGAGGTCATGACCTGCGCGCTCGTCGTGCTGATTGCCCGCCGCAGGCGTGCCTCGTCTGATGTCCTCGCGCCGTTTGGACTCCTGATCGTGGGGCTTGCGCTGTCGCTCGCCGCTCCCGGCAACGAAGTTCGTCAGCAGACGCAGTTCCCCGAGGACTCCGCGGGGGTCGTCGGCACCGTCGTGAAGTCGTCGCTTGCGGCGTTCCAGTATCTTGAGGAGTGGAGTGGCGGCCTCGTACTGCTCCTTGTGGTGCTCGCGGCCGTCATTGCCGTGCGCGTCTGTGCCCGTGCCGCCGAGCGCGGCTGGCGCTTCCCCGCGCCCGCCCTC
>UQWE01000137.1 GCA_900544655.1 uncultured Coriobacteriaceae bacterium | reverse complement strand
CATCGCCCTTCGCGCGGGCCTCGTCGGCGACGTAGCGCACGAGGTGGCGCACGAGCGTCTTGGGCACGCCGGCGTTCACGCCGTACATGCTCATGTGATCCGCGTTGTAGGTGGCCCAGCCGAGGGCAAGCTCGGAGAGGTCACCCGTGCCGACCACGAGGCCGCCCTCCCTGTTCGCGACGTCCATGAGGATCTGCGTGCGCTCGCGGGCCTGCGCGTTCTCATAGGTCACGGAGTGGTCCGCCTCGTCATGGCCGATGTCCGCGAAGTGCTGGCGAACCGCCGCGGCGATGCTCACCTCGCGTAGCTCGCAACCAAGCGCCTCGGACATGGCGCGGGCGTTGTCGTGCGTGCGATTCGTGGTGCCGAAGCCGGGCATCGTGATGGCGAGGATACCGGAACGATCGAGGTCGAGCAGGTCGAACGCTCGGGCACAGACGAGCAGCGCCAGCGTGGAGTCGAGGCCGCCAGAGACGCCGATGACCGCGCGGGCGGAGCGGGTGTGGGAGAGGCGCTTCGCCAGGCCATGGGCTTGGATGGCAAAGATCGACTCGCATCGCTCGGCACGACGGGCGCGGTCTGCCGGGACGAAGGGGTGCGGGTCCACGTAGCGCGCGTCGAGGGACGTCTCGCACGGCTCGAGCGAAAAGAGCGTGGTGACGTAGCCCGAGGCCATCGGGTCGACCTCGAACGTCGACATGCGCAGGCGGTCGTGGGCAATAAGTCCGAGGTCAACGGTGGAAGTGACATCGGTCCAGGCAGGGCCTTCGGTGCGAACGAGCAGCTCGTCATCGAGGGGGTTGGCCTCGCCGAGGACGCGGCCGTTCTCCGCGATGAGGCAGTGCCCACCATAGACGACGTCCTGGGTGGACTCTCCCCAACCGGCGCTCGCGTAGGCGTAGGCACAGACGAGGCGGGCGCTCGTGGCACTCACGAGGTCGCGGCGATAGTCCGCCTTGCCCACGAGCTCGTTCGAGGCGGAGAGGTTGCAGATGAGCGTCGCGCCCGCCATGGCGGCGGCGGTGCTCGGCGGGTTGGGGACCCAGAGGTCCTCGCAGATCTCCGCCGCGATGACGAGCCCGGGAACGTCCTCGCACTCGAAGAGCTGCTCGGCGCCAAACGGCACCTCGTCGAAGCCCGCAAAGTTCACGAGCGTCACGTCCTCAGGGCCGGCGGAGAAGCGCCTGCCCTCGTAGAACTCGCCGTAGGTAGGGATGTTGCGCTTGGGTACGAGGCCGAGGAGCTCGCCGCGCGAAAGGACGGCGGCGCAGTTGTAGAGCTTGGAGGCAACACGAACCGGCACGCCCACGAGAACAATGGCGTCTACTTCGGCCGTTTTGGCGGCGAAGGTCGCCAAGCCTTCCTCGGCGGCACGCAGGAGCGCGTCCTGCCAGAAGAGGTCCTCGCAGGTGTAGGACGTGATCGCGAGCTCGGGCAGTACAATGACCCGGGCATCGGAGGCAAGCACGGCCGCCGCGCTCGACTCAACGTTGAACTCAACGTCCGCCACACGCACTGCCGGCGTCAGCGCCGCAACCCTAATGAATCCGTCTCGCATCTCATACCTCCCAAAAGTTGACAAAGGGACAGTCCCTTTGTCAACTTTTCGCTATCGTCCCGCGGCCGATGCCGGTCAGCCTCTCGATCTGACGCACGGACAGGCCCGCGTCCTTAAGGTCAAAGAGTAACGCATTGCGGCGCGGTCGCTCCATCGCTTTGACGTCTCCCGGAGCAATATCGCCAAGGATACGCCGCGCGACCTCGCGGGCCTCGGCATCTGTGACCCGCGAGCGCTGGCCAAAGCGATAGTCGTCCCCGCCGTCGGCTTGGAACGCGCGGAACCCCTCCCTGCCGCCGCACATGCCGAGCACCAGCGTGACGGTCGCGATCCCCTGGACGCCCGACGCATACTCGTGGTAGCTACTCCACGGGTACTCGTCGGCCGGGCACATGCCCGCCTTCGCCGGGTTGTTGTGGATGTAGCGAACCGCCTGCAGCAGATGGGCCTCGTCCTCGACCGGCTGGCTCTTGAACCTCTGTTGGAAGACGTGGCCGATGTGGCTCGCCTTCGCGTTGAAGCGCATGGCATAGCCCGTGACGAGCGACTTCATGAAATCGCTGAGGCGACCGCCCTGGTCCTCGAGGAGGAGATGCACGTGGTTCGACATGAGGCAGTAGGCGTGGACGAGAACGTCGCACTTCTCCGCCGCCGCGGCGACAAGCTCGAGAAACGCGCGATAGTCGCTTGCATCCTCGAACAGGTTTTGGCCGCCGTTCCCCTTCGCGACCACGTGATAGAAGCCGGACTCTGACCTTGCGCGCGCAACCCTCGGCATAAGAACGCCTCCCCACCCGTCGATTAAGGTGAAGAGGCTTATACCCGTTCGCTTCGCAAAAAACCTGACAAAACGGCATCACTTTGTGCAGGTAGAACGCCAGAAGTTGACAAAGGGACTGTCCCTTTGTCAACTGTCCCTTTGTCAACTTTTACAGGCTCATGTTGGGGGTTGCGTCCATGGATGGGTCGGAGAACTCGCCGAGGTCGAACTTGCGCTTGGCCACGAGGGCGATCATCGCAGCGTTGTCGGTGCAGGCAGTGAGGGGCGGCACGGTGACACGCACGTGCATGCGCCCGAACTTTCGCTTGTATGCCTCACGGAGCTGGGGGTTCGCCGCGACGCCGCCGCCGACGCAGAAGTCGCGGGCACCGGTCTTCGAGACAGCCTCCGCTGCCTTCGCCACCTGCACGTCGATGACCGCAGCCTCGAAGCTTGCCGCGAGGTCCGGCAGGTTGATGGCGCGCCCGGCGCGGTTCTCGTTGTTAATGTAGGTGATGACGCTCGTCTTGAGGCCCGAGAGCGAAAAGCTGTAGTCGCCGCTGCGCATCATCGCGCGCGGGAAGTGAATCGCCTTGCGGTTGCCCTTCTCGGCCAGGCGGCTGATGACGGGGCCGCCCGGATAACCCAGGCCCAGCGCCTTGGCAACCTTGTCAAAGGCCTCGCCCACGGCGTCATCGATGGTCTGGCCGAGGACCTCGTAGTCGCCCCAGTCGCGCACGTGAACGAGCATCGTGTGGCCGCCCGAGACGAGGCTCGCCACAAAGGGCGGCCTGAGGTCTGGAGTCTCGAAGAGGTTCGCGAAGAGGTGCCCCTCGAGGTGGTTCACGCCAATAAGCGTCAGGTCAGCGGCGGAGGCGAGGCCCTTGGCAAACGCGATGCCTACCACGAGCGCACCCACGAGACCCGGCCCCTGGGTGACGCCCACGGCGGCGAGGTCCGCCGGAACGAGCGTGTCGACACCAAAGTGAGCGCCAGCCTTCGCCATCGTCTCTTCG
>UQWE01000136.1 GCA_900544655.1 uncultured Coriobacteriaceae bacterium | reverse complement strand
TGCATCCGGGCGTGGGCCGCGACGCGCGCCGGGGCCCGGCCGGCATCCTCGCATGCGCAGGCGGGCTGCATCCCCTGTTCGCATGCGGGTGATAGACTGGACGGGCAACCAAACGTCAGAAGGGAATCGCATGGGCGTCACTACTAAGACTTCTGCGGCGGAAATCGCCGCTGCTGAGGAGCTCGTCAGCTTCATTCAGAAGAGCCCGAGCATGTTCCACTCCGTTAAGACCATCCGCTCCTACCTTGACGAGGCCGGCTTCACGTACCTCCCCGAGGCTGGCGCCTGGGATGTCCGCGCGGGCGGCAGCTACTACACGTGCCGCAACAACTCGACCGTCATCGCCTGGAAGGTGGGCGAGCGCGTTGCCGAGGAGGGCTCGAGCTATCACTTCCAGCTCGCGGCGTCTCACGCGGATTCGCCGGCGTTCAAGCTCAAGAACGTTGCCGAGATGGAAGGCCCCGAGGCCTACCTGCGCCTCGGGGCCGAGGCTTACGGCGGCATGATCGACTACACCTGGTTCGACAAGCCCCTGTCGCTTGCTGGTCGCGTGCTCGTGCGCGAGGGTTCTCGCATCGAGAGCCGCCTCGTGTCACTCGACCGTGACGTCGCGATTATCCCGAGCCTTGCCATTCACTTCGATCGTGCCGTGAACGACAAGTTCTCGCCCAACCGCGCGACCGACCTGTGCCCGATCATGTCCGCAGGCGACTGCACCGTGGGCACCGTCGACGCGCTCGTGGCGGAGCATCTTGGGATCGAGCCCGAGAACATCGTCGCGCGCGACTTGTTCCTCGTGAACCGTCAGCGTGGCTGTGTGTGGGGCGCTGCCAGCGAGTTCGTGTCCTCGCCCAAGCTTGATGACCTTGCCTGCGCGTTCACGTCGCTCAAGGCGTTCCTTGCGAGCGACAACCAGCGTGATGTGAGCGTCTACTGCTGCTTCGACAACGAGGAGGTTGGCTCGAACACGAAGCAGGGCGCCATGTCCACCGTGCTCGCCGATACCCTCGCGCGCGTTAATGCGGCACTTGGGCACACGAGCGACGAGCTGTGCCAGGCGGTTGCCAAGTCCATGCTCGTGAGCTGCGATAACGCGCATGCCGTTCACCCGAACCAGGCGGGCAAGTGCGACGCCGTCAACCGCTGCCGCCTCAACGGCGGCCTCGTGGTGAAGGAGGCGGCGAACCAGAAGTACTGCACCGACGCCTTCAGCCGCGCTGTGCTCCAGGCGGTTTGTGCCGATGCGGGCGTGCCGCTTCAGACGTTTGCCAATCGTAGCGACATGGCGGGCGGCTCTACGCTCGGAAATCTTTCGAACACGCAGGTCAGCGTGCACGCCGTTGATGTGGGCCTGCCGCAGCTGGCCATGCACTCGAGCTACGAGACGGGCGGAGCGCGCGATGTGACCCTCGCCATCAAGGCTCTCACGGCTTTCTATAACGCTGATCTTCTCATTGATGGCGCCGATGCCGTGACGCTGGGGTAACGCCCAGCCATCGCCAGAAAGCCGAAGCATCGGTCGGGTATTGCAGGGAAATCTAACGTTTTGAGGGGGGTGTGGCTACGGCCGCACCCCCTTTTTCTTGCTCGTGAGGGCCCATCGCGACCCCTTTCGGGTGGGGTCATCGCGGTCCTTTCTTGCTTTGCGGCAGGCCTAGGGCTGGCCATAAAAAATGGGGATAGCGACTGTGAGCAGCCAAATGGCCTTCATCCGAGTAGCCTCGCCCGGACGGCTTGCAAAACCGCAGGTCATAGAAGTGTGAAATAGGGGGACTACTTGGGTAGAGCCGGTTTGGCTGCTCACTTTCGATATCCGTTAATTGTGAGCCCCTGGCTGCGGTCTCGAATCGCGTCTGATGTGTGAAAACCGGCTATAGTTCGTCCCAGCTGCCGAGGATATGCCGTCGCAACTCGGATCGGGCTTCCAGTTGTCTGCTGCTCCAGCTCGGCCGCTTCATACCAAGCTCCTTGAGAACGAGGTTTGCAAGTGCATCAAACCTCTGCTCGTCGCGCAGCTGTTCATAGGTGACCATGATTACGCTGTGGCCCATGCTTTGAAGGCCCGTCGCTCGGTCGGCATCGAGCAGTGCCGACCTGTCATTGTTGTGAACGGTTGCGCCCTGTGCCTCAAGGATTAGCTGCTTGTCCATATTGCCCTGCTCAAACAACAGGTCTGCATAGCAAGTTTGCTTTCCGCTTAGAAGGAGAGCCGCCTTTGTCAGCCTAATCTTCTGGTTGTTTTCAAAGCAGCTGATTCCATAGCCGCCAAACTTGCGCGGTAACGAGAGAAGAAGCGAGAGCTGAGCCTCAAACGGAGAAGCGGTAATTCCAGAGACCAGCCTTGCGCACTCAAGAAAGTTCCTGTAGCCGTTTGTCGGTTGTAGCGATTCGGCATAACTGACGAGCTCATCCGGCATGACCAGTGGCGTTCGTTTCCAGAGGTTTGTCGGTTTTCCGTCGTGCGTAGAGACCTGCTCCCAAGGGGCGTTCCCCATTGCTTCGGAGGCCTTGCGCTCGTTGTCCTTCGTTAGAAGTGACGCGATATGTTGCGGGGGAGTATAGATGGAGAACGAGCCGAACATCTCATACATAGCCTTGAGCAGCGTGTACCTGGACACTCTTCGTGAAAGGGTGAAGAGGGTTAGGGCTGGCGATGCAATTGAGAAGTCATGCGGAGTCTGCCTGACCGAGCCGAAGGGAAGCTCGCCCTTAAATAGGTGAGACCGATAGCGCCGCGCCCCGGTCCTTTTCTGGCGGTCGTCGATGAGCCTATGAATGGGAAGTCCAAGAACATCCGTAGCAAGTGGAGAGAGAAGCTTCTTGTTGTGGCTCGGGTCATCGACGACTGCGGGCAAAACGGGATAGAGCCCGAGGACCTGCGGGGGCACTCGGTAGTAGTTAAAAGCGGATATGTCACAGATGACGTCTTCCATGGAGAGAGGGTAGCTTAGCTTGAGGAGAGGGTGCAAGAAAAGATCGTCTAAAGGCAAACAATCAAGGCGCTTGAGGGTTTGGGAGGTCGAGCGGGACTGTGCGTGAGATATCGATGGGAGGTTAGTTGGCTTTCAGCGCTGAATTAATAAGGGATAGCGACTGTGAGCAGCCAAATTGCCTTCAGCCGAGTAGTCTCGCCCGGACGGCTTGCAAAACAGCAGGTCATAGAAGTGCTAAATAGGGGGACTACTTGGGTAGAGCCGGTTTGGCTGCTCACTTTGGATATCCGTTAATTACGGAGCGCGAAACAGAGTGCCACCCGGGCCGGGACGGACGAAAAAGAGCGACGACCGGGCCGGGACGGACGAAAAAGAGCGCTGCCCCGGGTGGGACGAACAGAAGAGCGCCGCCCGGCTGGAGAAGCTGGGCGGCGCCTGATTCAAGGCTTTAGTCTGCTGGGCGCGCAGCGGCCAGCTCTAAACCACCCGCTATG
>UQWE01000135.1 GCA_900544655.1 uncultured Coriobacteriaceae bacterium | reverse complement strand
GACCTGCCGCGAGCAAGAATCCCAGGATGAAGCCGCCCGTCGGGCCAAACAGAACGCCGAGGCCGCCGCGCATGCCGGAGAACAGCGGCACGCCAGCACCGCCAAGGAGCACGTACATGCCCACGGATAGGATGCTCGTGCGCCCGGGCATCGCGACGAGCACGAACACCAGCGCGAGCGTCTGCAGCGTGAACGGCACGGGCCCAAACGGCACCGTCACCCACGCTGAGACGGCGAGCAGGGCCACGCACGCGGCGGAGAAGGTGATCTCCCGCGTGGAGAGCTTCGAATTCATGAGTATCCCCCCTTGATAGCAATGCCGGCCGACGCCGCAACGTCGACCGGCTAACGTTAGCTCGGAAATGATAGCGCCGATGGAACCTTCCGTGACCGGCGCGCCAGACACGGTTCAAGCGCGCCGGACGCTCCAGATGCGTTGGACATGCCACGCGCGGCACCGGACGCGCCAGACGCAGCATCGAAATAGCAGGGCGCGCCATGCGCAGCGCCGAACGCGTCAGACTCCAGAACCGCCCTAGACGGAGATCGTGACGTCAACCGTCTGGACGGGGACGTCGTAGAACGGGTCTTCCCTCCTGCCAAGGAAGTCGCGCGCCTGCTTCGGGAAGAGCGCGTAGCTGAGAACGTCCTCCTCGGAGCGCGCGTACTGCGAGATCTCCTCACGCAGACGCGGAAGCGCGGGTTCGATGAGGTCCGCGGGCCTGCAGGTGATCTTCTCGGCACCTTCGGGCGCGCCGGCGACGACCTTGGCGGCGACGTCGGGGTCGATCGCGGCGGGCGCTGCCCCATAGCGGCCAAGCACGTAGTCGCGAATCTCCGTGGGCACGAGCTTGTAGCGCTCGCCGGAGATGACGTTCATGAGGGCCTGTGTGCCCACCATCTGCGAGAGGGGCGTCACGAGCGGCGGATAGCCGAGGTCTGCCCTCACGCGGGGGACCTCCGCCAGGACGTCCTCGTAGCGGCTCTCGAGCCCCTGCTCGGTCAGCTGGGAGAGGAGGTTCGAGAGCATGCCGCCCGGGACCTGATAGACGAGGGCCTTGGGGTTCGTGTCCTTGACCTTGGGGTTGAGCTTGCCCTCCGCGCGGAAACGGTTGCGCACGCCGTCAAGGCTCTCGACCACGGGCGTGAGCGCGTCGAGATCGAGTCCGCAGTCATAGCCGAGCTCGCCAAGCGCGATCGCCATGGACTCCGTCGTGGGCTGGCTGGTGCCGCCGGAAAGCGGGCTCAGGCAGGTGTCGATGACATCCGCGCCAGCCTCGACGGCCTTGAGCAGCGTCATCTCGGCGATACCGGCCGTCGCGTGCGTATGCACCTCGAGCGGGAGGTCGCACTCCGCCTTGATGCCGCCCACGAGCTCGAACGCCGCGGCCGGGGTGAGGGTGCCGGCCATGTCCTTGATGCACAGCGAGCTCGCGCCCATCTTGGCAAGCTCGCGGGCGAGGCCCACGAAGTAGGGCACGGTGTGGACCGGACTCGTGGTGTAGCAGAGGGCGCACTGGCACTCGCCGCCCGCCTCGTGGCAGGCCTCGATCGACGTCCGCAGGTTGCGCACGTCATTGAGGGCGTCGAACACGCGCACGACGTCGATGCCGTTCTCGACGGACTTGGCCACGACGGCACGCACCACGTCGTCAGCGTAGTTCCTGTAGCCAAGGAGGTTCTGGCCGCGGAGCAGCATCTGCAGGCGGCTGTTAGGCGCCGCCTCGCGAATGGCGCGGAGGCGCTCCCACGGGTCCTCGTTCAAGAAACGCAGGCAGGAGTCGAAGGTAGCCCCTCCCCAGACCTCGAGGGCGTGATAGCCCGCGCGGTCCATATCCGAGAGCACGGGAAGCATGTCCGAGAGGGGCATGCGCGTGGCTATCTGGCTCTGCTGGCCGTCACGCAGGATGGTCTCGCAAACGCCCACGTGGCGGGCAGGAGCCTTCGCGGCAACGTCGCTAGTCATCGCTCCCTCCCCTCTTTGGCGGGAACAGGCGGCAGAGGGCGAGCGAGGCGAGGGCGATGATGCCCAGCACGAGGAAGTCGCCGCCCCACCCGAGGACGAGAAGCTCGAGCGACGCCTTAAGCGCCTCAAAGTTGACACCCGAGACAAAGATGGTAGGCATGGCAACCCCCTAGCCCAGCACCGCGAGCAGAAGGCCGCCCGCGACGACGGAAGCGATCTGGCCGGCGACGTTGGCACCCGCCGCCTGCATGAGGATGAAGTTCTGCGGATCATCCTCGGTGGCCATCTTCTGGATGACACGGGAAGACATGGGGAACGCGGAAATGCCCGCCGCACCGATCATCGGGTTGATCTTCTCCTTACGGAAGAGGTTGATCAGCTTGGCGAACATGACGCCGCCAACGGAGTCCATCACGAAGCCCACCAGGCCAAGCACGATGACGAGCAGGGTGTCCACCTGGAGGAAGTCCGAATAGACCATCTTCACGGAGACCGCGAGGCCAAGGACGATCGAGATGATGTTCACGAGCTCGTTCTGCGCGGCGAGCGAGAGGTTGTCGAGCACGCCGCACTCACGCAGGAGGTTACCGAACATGAGGAAGCCCACGAGCGGGAGCGACACGGGCGCGACGAGGCCCGCGACGACGGTGATGACGATCGGGAACAGGATCTTCGCCGTCTGGGAGACCTCGCCAGCGCGGTAGGCCATGCGAATCTGGCGTTCCTTCTTGGTGGTGACGGCACGGATCGCGGGCGGCTGGATGATGGGCACGAGCGCCATGTAGGAGTAGGCCGCGACCATGATCGCGCCGAGGTATTTCGAGTTGAGGACGTTGGCGACGAAGATCGAGGTGGGTCCGTCCGCCGCGGCGATGATGCCGATGGAGCCGGCGTCCGCGAGGTCGAAGCCAAGGACCACGGCGAGGATCGTCGTGAAGAAGATGCCGAACTGGGCCGCCGCGCCAAAGAGCAGCAGGAACGGGTTCTGCAGGATTGGGCCGAAGTCGATCATCGCACCGATGCCGATGAACAGCAGGAGCGGGAAGAGCTCCGTGGCGATGCCGGCGTCGAAGAGCACCTGAAAGGGGCCCGCCTCGCCCGCCGTCTCGAGCACGCCGGTGTTGGGGAAATTCACGAGGATGGTGCCGAGGCCCATGGGCACGAGCAGTGTGGGCTCGTACTCCTTCTTGATGCCGAGGTACATGAGGACGCCACCGATGAGCATCATGACGATGCGGCCGGGCTCGGCGATCATCCCCATGACGCCATAGATCAGAGTTTCCATGGCCGCCCCCTAGCTGATGGTGAAGAGCGCGTCGCCGGGATTGACCATCTGGCCGGCTGTGACGTGAATGGCGGAGATGGTGCCCGCGCGCTCCGCGACGATGGCGTTCTCCATCTTCATGGCCTCGAGAACGAGGACGCAGTCATTCTGCGCGACGACGTCGCCAACGTTGTGCTTGAGCTCGAGGATCTTGCCGGGCATGGGGGCCGTCTGGGCATCCGCGCCAGCGGGCGCGGCGGACGACGGAGCAGGCACTGCCGGGACGGGGGCCGGAG
>UQWE01000134.1 GCA_900544655.1 uncultured Coriobacteriaceae bacterium | reverse complement strand
GCCGGAGAGGTCGATGCCGAGGGTCACGCGCTCGCCGCGGACGCGTGCGATGATCATGACGTCAGGGTGGCGGACCTCGACGCTCGGGCGGCCGCCGAAGCGAGCCTGCATCCTGTCGCAAACCGCGTCCTTGACGCGGAGGGCGACGAACTGGGTGTTCCTGAGCTGGTCGTTCATGCCGTGGGCATCGATGGCGAAGGTGGAGGAGAGGGAAAGATGGCTCTCCCAATCGATCGAGGAGGCTGCGTCATAGAGCTCGTCTGCGTCGGCTGCGGCGCCGTGGGAGAGGACGAGTACGACGCGCGAGGCGATGCGGCTCCAGAGGCAGACACGGTAGGCGTCAGCGAGGGCGCCGGAGAAGGCCACCTGGCCGCGGAGGGCGCGGACGCTCGTGGCTCCCAGGCTCGCGAGCTCGCCTGCGAGCAGGCGCTCGAAACCCTTGGGGCAAGTTGCGAAGAACTCATGCGTGTCTGCCATGCGCATCACCTTTCGATCGGGTCACCATTTGCCCGTAAGGGGGCTGCTCGCCCCTCACATCTCCTGCCGAGGTTAACCCATATGGGCGTAAACGCGCGGCTCGGCGGCCACATACACAGAAAACGCCCCGCTCGAGCAAGATGCTGAGCGGGGCGTTGGAAGGGAGCCACGTTGATTGGGCCCGAGCGCGCTGAGGCGCTTGAGGCTACAGGTCCATGGAGAGGTAACGCTCGCCGGTGTCAGGAAGGATAGCAACGATGGTCTTGCCGGCAAACTCGGGGCGCTGGGCGACGGAGAGCGCGGCGAAGGCGGCGGCGCCGGAGGAGATGCCCACGAGGACGCCCACCTTGGCGGCGAGCTCGGCTCGCTCGGCGATTGCGTCAGCCGAGGCGACGGGCAAGATCTCGTCGACGACCTCGCGCTTGAAGTTCTCGGGCTCGAAGCCGGCGCCGATGCCCTGGATCTTGTGGCCGCCGGGCTTGCCGCCCGAGAGCACGGGGCTTTCTGCCGGCTCGACGGCGACGGCGTAAACGCCCGGCTTGTGCTCCTTCAGGAACTTGGAGGTGCCGGAGATGGTGCCGCCCGTGCCAACGCCGGCGACGATGGCGTCGACGGAGCCCTCGGTATCGGCCCAAATCTCGGGGCCGGTGGTCTCGTAGTGGGCGCGCGGGTTGGCGGGGTTGGTGAACTGGCCGGCGACGATGCTGTTGGGCGTGGAGGCGTGCAGCTCGTCAGCCTTGGCGATGGCGCCCTTCATGCCCTCGGCGCCGGGGGTGAGGACAATCTCCGCGCCGTAGGAGGCGGCCAGCTTGCGGCGCTCGATGGACATGGTCTCAGGCATGGTGAGGATCATCTTGTAGCTGCGGGCGGCTGCGAGCATTGCAAGGCCTACGCCGGTGTTGCCGCTCGTGGGCTCGATGACGGTGCCACCTGCCTTGAGTTCGCCGGATGCCTCGGCAGCGTCAAGCATGTAACGGGCGACGCGGTCCTTCACGGAGCCGCCGGGGTTGGTCGCCTCGTACTTGCCGAGGACGCGGGTGCCCTTGGCCTGGGCGTCAGCGGGGAGGAGCGAGGAGAGGTCAACGAGAGGTGTGGAGCCGATGAGTGCCTCGACATGGTTTGCGACGTGCATGAGAGCCTCCTTGTGGCTGCGGGCGGAGCGCGGCTCTGCCCAGACTGGCGGACGGGTTCTGCCGTCCATGGGCGAGAGGAGTGGGTTCTCCTCTTTGCCGAAGTGGGGGGTGAGCGCGCGTCACGCGGGACCTCCGCTTCGTTGGGGCAAGTATGCCACCAGTAAACCAACTAATCCAGTAGGAATTTATGGTTTTTCATAAACTGGCAACGAGGGATTGCCTGGCGGGCGTGACGTGTTGCTGCGGATACAAAAACTGTCCAATTTCGACGCACCTGCATGTTTTGCTACGTAACACATATATAGATGGTTTCTTAATTCAAACATGCAGCTAGCATAGCTTGTAGGGAATCCGCTATTAAAAGCAAGGCCATCTCTCTTCCCGGCGTCGGAAAGTCTGACGGCACTATGGTGAAGGGCGTTGGGAGAACGATGAGAGCAGCTGATGGGGCATGGCTCCATTCGGGTACGGTCGTAATAGCCGCCATGGTTTATCGGCCATTTGACGGAAGGCTTGGGAGTAAGCCCCGGAGTTGCTCGGCGGATGACGACGTAGCCACCATGCCTGACTCCCCTGACCTGCTCAAGTCTTATATCGCCGACTTGCAGTTTCGGCTCGATCTGGCGCGTGCCATGATTTTGGTGCTTAGGGAATGCCAGGGCGACGAAGAAGACGAATAGCCGGGCTGCCCCCCGCCGCATACAATCTGCTCATTTTGAGCTACCGACGCGAAGCAATAGGCCTAAGTATGGCGGCTCGGAAATAAGGGATAGCGACAGTGAGCAGCCAAATTGGCCTTGGACAAGTAGAGGCGACAGTTTAGCCCTAAAACCATGCAGGTAAATCGATAGCAATCAGCTGGTCTACTTGAGCAATTGCGATTTGGCTGCTCACAGTCGCTATCCGTTAATTAAAAGCGGCCATATTCAGCCTCACCAGATCAAGGAACGGCCTCGCCAGGGCAATGGAGCGCTCGAATGACGCGTGAGTGTTGCACGTTACCGGCTCTATCTCGCCTCGAGGGTACCGATAAGGGCCTTGTGGTCCGTGCCGGTGATCTCGACGGCCTTGAGCGAGCTCACCGTGATGCCGGAATCCCTCGCATAGACGATGTGGTCGATCTCGATGAGCGACGGCACAATCTTGTTCGAGGGATAGGTCATATGGAAGCCTTCGCCGGACGCCTGACTGGCGTCGGCGAACCGCGTGCCCAGAAGCGTGCGGAAGCGCGCATGGTCCCAGGTTGAGTTGAAGTCTCCCATGATGAGGTAGCCGTGCCCATAGTCGGAAAGCGACCCGATGACGGAAAGCCCCTTGTCCCAAAGGCCCTCCGCCCCGCGGACGGGCGAGTTGGGGTGGACGCTCACGATGCGAACGGTAATCGAGCCAATGACGATGTCCGCGGCGGGCATGGAGCTCGTCTCGATCGGCAGGAGATTGCGCGAGACGCTGTCCTGTGGTGCCGCCGTCCAGATGCCGTTGCGACCTCCGTTGCTGATGGCGGACGCACCCTCGGAGACCACATGGTAGGGAAGGACCTCGTCGATTCCCGCAGCCGTGAGGTCTGCCACCATACCGTTCGTGAGTTCCTGCAGGCAGAGGACCTCGACGTGCTCGGCGCGGCAGACCTCGACGATCTGCTTGGCGCTCGCGGCTCCGTTCAGCGTGTTGACCGTCATGACGCGCGCATATGAGTCGTCTGTGGCGGCGCTCGTGGACACGGTGTATTCGGCGACGGAGGAGACCCGCGCGCGGCCTGCGAAGTATCCGGCGTGCCACCAGCCGTTTATGGCGAGTGCGAGGACGCAGACGACGAGGAGGAGGCGCCTTCTCGACAAGAGGGCGATCGCGAGGCAGATGATGGTTGGAATGAGTGCGAGTGGAACGAACGAGACGACTTCGGGGACGATCCGGCCATTCGCGAGGTCCGTGGGCAGGGTCCTTAGCGCCATGAGCGCACAGACACCAAGCACGACGAGCCAGAGCG
>UQWE01000133.1 GCA_900544655.1 uncultured Coriobacteriaceae bacterium | reverse complement strand
GGCCCGTGGGTTATACCCTAAGAGCAAACCACCCTTTTTAAGGGTGGTTCTGATTACTATGGTTGCGCAGCCGTCCGCACACCCTGAAACTCGGAGTCCTTCCATGCATCGCATCCTGTTCGTCTGCCTGGGCAATATCTGTCGTTCGACCATGGCTCAGTTCGTTATGGAGGACCTTGTCCGTCGCGCGGGGCGCGAGGGCGAGTTCATAGTCGACTCCGCCGGCACGTGTGACGAAGAGCTTGGCAATCCGCCCCACTACGGCACGGTCAACAAACTGAACGAGGTTGGCGTTCCCGTGGGCCGTCACCGCGCTCGCCTCATTCGGGCCGGCGAATACGCGGATTGGGACTACATCGTCTACATGGACTCGAGCAACGGCCGCGATCTCAGGCGCATCTTCTCGGGCGATCCGGAAGGAAAGTGCGTGAAGCTCCTCTCCTTCGTTCCCGAGGATTCTCCGCTGCGTCCTCGCGCTCGCATGCACGATGGTTCCGTGCGTGACGTTGCCGACCCCTGGTGGACTCACAATTTCGATGACACCTACCGCGACGTTTCCGTCGCTTGTGTTGCGATGTTGGAAAGTCTTGAGAAATAAGCCGAGGGTCCGGTGAACTCCGACGTACAATCGCAGGCCACAAAAACGCGCCTGAAAGCGCGTCGTGTCCAGCGACGGAGGTTTACATGCAGTTCTCGAAGCGTCTCGACCGGTTCGGCAGCGAGGTCTTTGCCTCGCTCAACGCTCGCCGCCACGAGCTCGAGGCTTCGGGCCGCACGGTTATCGACCTTTCTGTGGGTACGCCGGACTTCGAGCCGCCCGCGCACGTGAAGAACGCTCTTATCGAGGCTGCCAAGGATTCCGAGAACTGGAAGTATGCCTTGGCGGATCTTCCCGAGCTCACCCAGGCCGTCATCGATTACTACGCAGGCCGCTTCGGCGTTACCGGGCTCACCCCAGATCAGATCATGAGCGTGAACGGAACGCAGGAGGGCATGGGCCGCATGGCGGAGGCCCTACTCGACGAGGGCGATCTCGTGCTTGTGTCCGACCCCTGCTATCCGCTCTTCCGCGCCTCTGCCCTTATTGCCGGCGCCGACCTCGCCTTCTATCCGCTTGCGGAGGAGAACGGCTTCCTGCCGGATGTCTCCGCCATCGACCCCGCCGTCGCGGACCGTGCGAAGTACATGGTGGTTTCTCTGCCCGCAAACCCCGTTGGTTCGGTGGGCACGCCAAAGAACTATGCCCAGATCATCGAGTTTGCCCGCGCCCATGACCTCCTGATCGTCCATGACAACGCCTATAGCGACATCATCTTCGATGGCGGCGAGGGCCATAGCTTCTTTGAGAACCCCGGTGCGGCTGAGGTTGGCGTCGAGTTCTTCAGTCTCTCCAAGTCCTTCAATGTCACGGGCGCTCGCGTGAGTTTCCTCATCGGCCGTGCCGATGTCATCGCGGCTACGAGAAAGCTCCGTGGCCAGAGCGATTACGGCATGTTCCTGCCCATTCAATATGCTGCCATCGCGGCGCTCAACGGCCCTCGCGATTCCGTTCGCGCCCAGAAGCTGCTCTACCAGGAGCGTCGCGATGCCCTGTGCGATGGTCTTGAATCAATCGGCTGGGAACGTCCCAATGCGCATGGCTCGATGTTCGTCTGGGCGCGCCTTCCGCATGGGCGCACGGATTCGATGCAGTTTGTGCTAGAGCTTATGGAGAAGGCCGGTGTCATCGTGACACCGGGTGCCAGCTTTGGTCCCGCGGGAGAGGGCTTCGTGCGCATGGCGCTCGTGCAGCCGCCCGCGGTCATCCGCGAGGCCATCTCTGCGATCGCTGAGTCTGGGCTGTAGCGCCGAACCTGCTTTGGACCTCGTTCGAGGTTTAAAGTTGTATATGAATCAATGAACAACCCCTCTGCGCTAGCATTTAATTGTCTATCGGAACGAGGTCAATCCGTCTTGTAAATGGATGGGTTGATAATTTCCGTGGGCGGTCATTACTCCACGCTCACGGAAAACAGCGTTTAGATATACCGCCTGTCGGATAGATTTCCATGTGGTTAGGCTCCTTCGGACTGTGACTTATCAAGAGTCGTATTCGAGCAGAGCGGGCTTAACCCTGTGGCGTTCATGCGGAGGGGATTCGCGTTCGCCGCATGCGTGGCGGGCGTGGGGCTATCGCCTGTCTTCTGGGAAAAGCCGGCGGTTCTTGCCGTCGGGTACCGGTGGCAATCCCACCGAAGATTGATTTGGAGGATCCTTATGGCTGGTCGTTTTACCAATCCGCGTGACCTCTACTTTGGTGAGGGAGCTCGTCACGAGGTGAAGAACCTCAAGGGCTCCAAGGCCATCATCGTCACCGGCGGCGGCTCCATGCGCCGCGGCGGCTTCCTGCAGGACATCCAGAAGGATCTTGAGGACGGCGGATTCGAGGTCAAGCTGTTCGAGGGCGTTGAGTCCGATCCCTCCATCGAGACCGTCATGAAGGGCGCCGAGGCCATGCGCGAGTTCCAGCCTGACTGGATTATCGCCCTCGGTGGTGGCTCCCCAATCGACGCCGCCAAGGCCATGTGGGTCTTCTACGAGTATCCCGAGGAGTCCTTCGACAACATCATCCAGCCGTTCTCTTTCCCGGAGCTGCGCCAGAAGGCCCACTTCTGCGCCATCTCCTCGACCTCCGGCACCGCTACCGAGGTCACCGCGTTCTCCGTCATCACGGACTACGCCAAGGGCATCAAGTACCCGCTGGCCGACTTCAACATCACCCCTGACGTCGCCATCGTCGACCCTGAGCTCACCTACACCATGCCCGCCAAGCTCTGCGCCCACACCGGCATGGACGCCCTGACCCACTGCATGGAGGCCTACGTCTCGACCTTCGCTTCCATGTTCACCGACGCCAACGCCCTCCACGGCATCCGCGAGATCGTCGAGTGGCTCCCGAAGTCCTATGAGGGCGACAAGGAGGCCCGTCAGCACATGCACGAGGCCCAGTGCATCGCCGGCATCGCCTTCTCCTCTGGCCTCCTCGGCATCGTGCACTCCATGGCTCACAAGACCGGTGCCGCCTTCGAGAACGGCCACATCATCCACGGTGCCGCCAACGCCATGTACCTCGGCAAGGTCATCCAGTGGAACTCCAAGGACCCGCGTGCCGCCGAGCGCTACGCCTACGTCGCCAAGGAGGTCCTGCACCTTCCCGGCGAGACCAACGAGGAGCTCATCGCCTCGCTCGTCCAGAAGATCCGCGATCTCAACGACCAGCTCAACATTCCGCAGTCCATCAAGGACTACGCGAACGGTGGCGTGAAGGTCGACGCCGAGAACCCGCAGATGGTCTCCGAGGAGGAGTTCCTCGCGAAGCTCCCCGAGATCGCCGCGAACGCCGAGCAAGACGCCTGCACGCCGGAGAACCCGCGTGAGACCAAGGCTGCCGACTTCGAGAAGATCCTCAAGGCCTGCTACTACGACACGGACATCGATTTCTAATATCGCTTCCTAGCGAACTGGCTTGAGTGAGGCCCGGTACGGCGTCGCACGCAAGGCTCCCCGCGCCATGTGCGGCGGATGGCTTGCACCGCGATGCCCGTCCCGGGCCTTCTCATATTCGGGACACGTGTCGGCTGCGGGCGCTCCGTGTCGTCCGTGGCCGC
>UQWE01000132.1 GCA_900544655.1 uncultured Coriobacteriaceae bacterium | reverse complement strand
GTGTCCCTGGGAGGTCTACCACCACCAGTCGTTGCACTTGCTCTGAGGATTCGCCTTCCATAACCTGTAAAGTTCAAGCTATAAAGCCCGAAAAAGTTCACCGATTATTTGACGTGCTTGCAGATTTGCTATTTTCGGCACGCGAAAATGTCTACGAAAGCCTGTGCCACATTGTCAGGACGAGGGACGTCACGACTACGAGCATCGTGAGGACCGCCGAGACGGAGGCGGCGACGAATGCCTCCACCCACAGTCGGTGGATGAGGACCATGCCCACGAGCACGATGAGCGCGGACGCGACGGCGCACACGAGGCCGTTGCGAACGCCCGAGTCCGCCAGGCTGTGCCGGGAGAGACGGTAGAGCACGATGATGAAGGGCGCCGCTCCGGCAAAGCCAAGGACAACGCCCAACAGGATCTGGTTTGCCATGGCTACAGGGTGCCAAAGATGCGGTCGCCCGCATCACCGAGGCCCGGCAGGATGTACGCGTGGTCATTCAGCTCGCGATCAAGCTCGCACGTATAGAGACGGACGCCAGGATCCGCCTCGAGCACCGCGCGAACGCCCTCCGGAGCCGCTACGAGCACGAGCAGGCGGATGTCCGAGACACCCGAACGCCTCAGGTAGTCGATTGCGGCAATGGCGGAGCCACCGGTCGCGAGCATCGGGTCCACGACGAGGCAGGTGCGCTTGTCGACATCCTCGGGCAGCTTGCAGTAGTACTCGTGCGGCTCGTGGGTCTCTGGGTCGCGGTACATACCGATGTGGCCCACGCGAGCGGCGGGAACGAGGTCGAGGATGCCGTCGACCATGCCGAGGCCCGCGCGGAGGATGGGCACGACGGCGACCTTCTTGCCGGCGATCTTGTGGCAGGTGCAGGTCTCGAGCGGCGTGGTGACCTCCACCGGCTCGAGCGGGAAGTCGCGCGTCGCCTCGTAGCCCTCGAACATCGCGAGCTCGCGGACGAGGTCGCGGAACTGCTTGGTGCCCGTGGACTCGTCACGCAGGATGGCGACCTTGTGCTGGACCATCGGGTGATCGACGATGGTCATGCGGACGCGCTGCTCCGGTGTGAGCCCGATCGCGTCGAGCTGTGCCATTAGCGCTCGTCCTCGGCCATGATCTTGGCGACGCGGCCCTCGTGGCGGCCCACACCCGACACCGCGGCCCTCGTGGCGGCCACCGCCGAACTCGGTGGTCAGGAAGGTCTCGACGAACTGGCAGTTGTCCATCGGAGCGGTGAAGCGACCGGAGAGGCACAGGACGTTGCAGTCGTTGTGCTCGCGGCAGAGCTCGGCGAACTTGTTGGTCTGGACGACGGTGGCGCGGACGCCGGGAACCTTGTCGGCGGTCATGGCCATGCCGATGCCGGTGCCGCAGATGAGGATGCCGCGGTCAGCGGTGCCCTCGGAAACGCGACGGGCGACCTTGTCGGCGAAGTCGGGATAGTCGACGCGGTCGGCGGTCTCGGGGCCAAGGTCCTCGACCTCGTGGCCAAGGCCGCGGACGAAATCACAGATGACGTCCTTCTGGCAGAAGCCGGCGTGATCGGATGCAACGACGATGCGCATGTGAATCTCCTTTTGTCATCGGCGCGCCGCTACCGACGCGCTCCTCGCGCGGTGCGCGCGCTCATACTCGAAGAAGCGTACCACGCTGCGATGAATTGAGGGCAGGAGGTGCGGATTAACAGGGCGCGATGAGGCGGGCGCAACGACAGGCAAACAGATACTGGCAGGCCCAGCATGCCCGCGCGGCATGGCGCAAACCCACCCTCGCGCGCCAGCAACACCCTCGCGCGCCAACCACAACGACTACGCCAGGGTGCGACGAACGGCCTCGTGCCAACCGGCGAGAAGCTCCCCGCGGCGCTCCTCCGCCATCTCGGGAGAGAAGCGCGTCTCATCCTCGAAAAGGCCCGTGAGCTCGTCCCTGTCGGCCCAGAAGCCCGACGCAAGGCCCGCGAGAAACGCGGCGCCGAGGGCGGTGCTCTCGGACGTCTGGCCACGCACCACGTCAATGCCGAGAAGATCCGCCTGGAACTGCATGATGAAGGGGTTGTTGGCCGCTCCCCCATCGACCTCGAGCGAGGTCAGGGCATGGCCGGAATCCGCCTCCATGGCCTTGAGGATGTCGTAGGTCTGATAGGCCATGGACTCGCACGCCGCGCGCACGAGACGCGCCTTGTCCGTACCACGCGTGATGCCCGCTATGACACCGCGAGCGTCGGACCTCCACCAGGGCGCGCCAAGGCCCGTGAACGCCGGCACGACGTAGCAGCCGTCCGCGTCCGGCACGGAGCGCGCGAGCGCGGCCGTCTCCTCCGCGCTATCGATGAGGCCCAGGCCGTCGCGTAGCCATTGGATGACGGATCCCGCCTGGAACACCGAACCCTCGAGGGCGTAGTCGATGGCTCCGCCCTCAGCGATGCCGATGGTCGTGACAAGGCCGTTCTTCGAGGTCACGGCATTGCCCCCGAGATTCATGAGCATGAAGCAGCCCGTACCGTACGTGTTCTTGACGCTGCCAGGCTTAAAACAGCAGTGGCCAAAGAGCGACGCCTGCTGGTCTCCCGCGACACCGAGGATGCGCGGATGATGCGTCATGATATCCGCGCTGACCTCGCCGAAGTCGCCAGACGAGGGGCGCGCTTCCGGCAGCATGGAGCGCGGCACGCCGGAGATCTCGCAGAGTTCGTCATCCCAGTCGAGCTTGTGGATGTCGAAGAGCATCGTGCGGCTCGCGTTCGTGAAGTCCGTCGCGTGGACCTTGCCGCGGGTGAGGTTGTAGATGAGCCACGTGTCGACCGTGCCGCACATGAGCTGGCCCGCTTCCGCCATCTCGCGGGCGCCGTCGACGTTGTCGAGGATCCAGGCGATCTTGGTCGCGGAGAAGTACGCGTCTGGCACGAGGCCGGTGCGCTCGCGGATGAGCTCGCCGTGACCCTCCGCGACGACCCTCTCGACGAGCGGTGCGGTGCGGCGGCACTGCCACACGACGGCATCATAGATGGGCTGGCCGGTCTGGCGATCCCACACGACGACGGTCTCGCGCTGGTTTGTGATGCCGATGGCGTTGATGCGATTCGAGTGGATTCCACTCTTGAACTGCACCTCGATCATACAGGCGACCTGCGCGGAGAGAATCTCGACCGGATCCTGCTCGACCCAGCCAGGGTGCGGGTACTTCATGGTGAGTGGTCGCTGCGCCACAGCTATGCGGCGGCCAAACTCGTCAAAGAGGATCGCGCGAACGCTCGTCGTGCCGGCGTCGAGCGCCATGATGCAGCCATCGGAAGCCGGCGTTCCGCCCAGCCCCGCGGGGCTCACGGCCGAGCTCATAACGCTGTCCATGATGGTTGCCATGTCCGTCTCCTAACCGCCTCTGGCCGCTTATTGTCACCTTCCACAGCGTATGGGAATGTTCCCGCGCGCGCCCGTGCGCGTCGGCGGGAGGGCCGTCGGCGCGCACGGAAGGCCCTCACTTTTTGGCGAGCGGTAATTCCGGCGAGCTCGACGGGAGCGACGGGAGGGTGCTACGCCTGGACGAGGGCCTCGATGACATCCGCCGGAATGGCACCCTGGCGCACGATGCGGGGTTCGGCGGAGGTCACGTCGACGATGGTCGACGCCTCGCCCGCGGGCGTGGGACC
>UQWE01000131.1 GCA_900544655.1 uncultured Coriobacteriaceae bacterium | reverse complement strand
CGCCCGTGATGCCCGCCTCGGCGTTCTCGCTGGCTACCGCGGCAATGAGCTCGGTGAGCTCGCTGGCGTCGCAACAACACGCGATGCCCTGGCGTACGTCATCGCCATCGCGACGTGCCACGAGGTAGAGCGCGCGTCCCAGGTCCTGCATGTACGCGCCCGAGGCGACGAGCGCATCGAGCTCGGCGGCGGTCGCGGGCTCGCACATCTCGCCCATGCGCGTCGGGTCAGGGCGGACGCTTGAGAAGGCCTGGACCTGCATCGAGTTCCTCCAAACTGAAAAGCGGCTGGGGCCAAGGCCACCCAGCCGCGCGGGTTCGGGCGAGCGAGTCGCTACTTGATGACTCGTACGCGATAGATTGCGGGGATCGCCTTGAGGGCTTCGATCGTAGCATTCTCGAGGTGCTCGTCGGTGTCGAACATGGTGTACGCGTTCTCGCCGGCGCTCTCGTTGACCATGCGCTGCACGTTGGCGTTGTCCTTCGCGAGGATGGCCGTGATCTGGCCGATCATGTTGGGGACGTTTGCGTGCAGGCACGCGATGCGGCTCGCGGCGCGCGCCTTGCCCATCGAGCAGGCGGGGTAGTTGACGGAGTTGGCGATGTTGCCGTTCTCGAGGTAGTCCTTGAGCTCGCTGATCGCCATGTCCGCGCAGTTGGCCTCGGCCTCGCCGGTGCCCGCGCCGGAGTGCGTGGTGATGAAGGTGTTGGGCATGCGGACGGTCTTGGGCGTGGCGAAGTCCGTCGCGAACCAGGAGAGGCGACCGCCGTGGAGTGCCGCGTCGACGGCGTCCTCGTCCACGATCGTCTCGCGCGCGTAGTTGATGAGGATGGCACCCGGCTTGAGCAGACCGAGGACGTCCGCGTCGATCATCGAGATGGTGTCGGCCTTGCTGGGGACGTGGAGGGTGAGGTAGTCGCAGTTGCGGCAGAGGTCCTCGAGCGTGCCCACGCGCTGGACCTCGCGTGAGAGCACCCACGCGTGCTCGACGGAGATGAACGGGTCATAGCCGAAGACCTGCATGCCGAGGTCGACGCAGGCGTTGGCAACCTTCGAGCCGACGTTGCCGAGGCCCACGACGCCGATGCGCTTGCCCTTGAGCTCGTGACCGACGAACGCCTTCTTGGCCTTCTCGGCGTCGACCAGGATGTTCTCGTCGTCGGCGTGTGCGCGGACCCAGTCCATCGACTGGACGACGCCACGGCTCGAGAGGATGAGCATCGCGAGGACGAGCTCCTTGACGGCGTTGGAGTTGGCGCCCGGCGAGTTGAACACGACGACGCCGCGCTTGGCGTACTCCTTGACGGGGATGTTGTTCACGCCGGCGCCGCAGCGAGCGATGGCACGGACGGATTCCGGGAGGTCATAGCCGTGGAGGTTGGTCGAGCGCATGAGGATGGCGTCTGCGCCATCGGCATCGGGGACGAAGTCATAGCCCTCGCCGAACTCGACTTTGCCGTCCTTGGTGATGTCGTCGATCGTCTTGATGTGACGCATTACGCATGCTCCTTCTCGAACTCGGTCATGTAGTCGACGAGGGCGCGGACGCCTTCGACGGGCACTGCGTTGTAGATGCTCGCGCGCATGCCGCCCACGAGCCTGTGGCCCTTCACGCCCGCGAGGCCGCGCGCGGTGGCGCCGGCCACGAACTCGGCGTCGAGCTTCTCGCTGTTCGTGCGGAACGTGACGTTGGAGATCGAGCGGCTCTCCGCCTGGGCGTGCCCGTGGAAGACCTTGCTGTGGTCGAGGAAATCATAGAGCAGGCCGCTCTTCTCGAGGTTGCGCTCGCGCATGGCCTCAAGGCCGCCCTGCTCCTCGATCCAGCGGTAGACCTTGCCGCACAGATAGATGGCGAAGGTGTTGGGCGTGTTGAGCATCGAGCCCTTCTCGGCCTGGGTGCGGTAGTCCATGTAGGTGGGGCAGCTGGGAATGGCGGGGCCGTCCTCGATGAGGTCCTCGCGCACGATGACGACGGTCACGCCCGCGCAGCCGGCGTTCTTCTGGGCGCCGGCGTAGAGCAGGCCGTAGCGGGAGACGTCGATGGGCTCTGCGAGAAAACAGCTCGACACGTCGCTGACGAGCGGGAGCTCGCCGGTATTGGGGATGTCATGGAATTGCGTGCCGAAGATGGTGTTGTTCTGGCAGAAGTACAGGTAGTCATAGCCATATGTCTCTGCGAACTCGCCGACGCCCGCAACGCTGGGCACGCGGTCGAAGTGGGTCCACTCGCTCGTGGCGACGACGTCTGCCTCGCCGTACTTGCAAGCCTCCTGGTATGCCTTCTTGGAGAAGTTGCCAGAGACGATGTAGGCGGCACGGCCCGTCGCCATAAGGTTCATGGGGATGCCGGCAAACTGAAGCGTGGCGCCGCCCTGCAGGAAGAGGACCTTGTAGTCGCTGGGGATGTCGACGATGCGACGAAGGGTCGCCTCGGTCTCGTCGAAAATCTGCTGGTAGGTAGAAGATCGGTGGCTCATCTCGAGGACACTCATACCGCAGCCGCGGTAATCGAGCATTTCCTCGGCGCACTCTGTGAGCACGCTTTCGGGCAGGGCCGAGGGTCCCGCTGCGAAGTTGAAGACGCGAGCCATGTGACCTCCTTGCCGCCGGCGAGCCGACGCCTCGTTGCCCCGTGGGATGTCGGGGCTAGTTGCAAGTGTCACTAGGATAGCCGTATCCGGTAGTTTTCGTGTTAAGGCTTGGTAACAGAGTGGGCGTGTGGCATGCGGGTGCCGGTGGCGGGTGGCGGCTGCCGGCGGAGAGCAGCGTGGAAACAGCGTCTCCGCCTATGACTCGTCCGAGCTCTTGGCTTCGTCGAGGTAGCTGTAGAGGGTGTACTTCGAGATGCCGAAGTACTTGCAGACCTTCGGGCCGCTCTTGGTGATGAGGAAGGCGCCCGTGTCGTTGAGGTAGCTGATGGCGCGCACGCGCTCCTCCTTGTTCATGAGGGCGGCCGGCTTGCCAACGAGTGCGACGCTCTGCTCGATGAGGTCGTCAAGCAGGTCCGCGACGTTCTTGACGATGGGCTCGGGATCGCCGGTCGGATCATCGTTGGGACCGATGCCGGTCAGCGCGGAGAGGGTGTCCGCAGCGGCGGAGATAAGCGTGATGTCATAGTTGATGCCGAGGATGCCGTTGGGCGTGCCGTCCTCATCACGGATGAAAACCGTGCTAGAACGCAGGATGCGGCCGTCGTCCGTCTTGGTGAGGTAGGCGAGGCGGTCATCGAGCTTGTGAAGGCGACCCGCCTTGACGGCCTCGAGGACGACGTGGCTGGGACCGGCGCCAACGGTGCGACCGGTGACGTGACCGTTCTCGATCGCGACGATCGAGCGACCGGGGTCGGTCGTCTCCAGGTCATGGATGACAACCTCGCAGTTCGACCCAAACTGCACGGCAATGGCGTGAGCGAGACGAGAATAGAAGTCGACTTGGGTTGCGTCCATGAGGGGCCTTTCAAAAAGTTTAGGGTGAATCCGCTGGTCTCTCGACCGTTACACAGTATTGTAAACGGCTGACCTAACATAAATTATGGTACTAGATTACGATATTAAATAAGTAGGGGAGAGCAATGCCGCGCGCGCTGACGGGTGACTGGCTCGTGGCGTCGGCAAGTGGAGGGCCGCCTGGGCGACGTCTGCCAGTCGCGCCGTCGGC
>UQWE01000130.1 GCA_900544655.1 uncultured Coriobacteriaceae bacterium | reverse complement strand
AGTAGACCGCCGGTATCTCCCTTCGCCCCTTCACCTTCTCCCCCGGCCGTACCGGCGGTCAGGTCCGCATGCACGCCGTGGGCTTCATCTGGACGCTTCTGCCGGCCCTGCGCCGCTATTACAAGGAGGGCTCCGAGGAGTTCACCGAGGCGCTCGTCCGCCACACGATGTTCTATAACATCACCCAGAATGTTGGCACCTTCTGCCTCGGCCTCGTAGCGGCCATGGAGAAGGAGAACTCCGTCGACCCCAACTTCGACGATCGCTCCATCACCGCCATCAAGACCGCCCTTATGGGACCGATGTCCGGCATCGGAGACGCCATCTTCTGGGGCGTGATTCGAGTCATTGCGGCTTCCGTAGGCATCAGCCTCGCCGCTCAGGGCTCTTGGCTCGGCCCGATTATGTTCCTGTTAATCTACAACGTCCCGTCGATTCTGTGCCGCTATTACCTCACCTACGCCGGCTTCACCCTTGGCTCTGACTTCCTCGCCAAGATGAACGAGGGCGGCCTGATGAAGACCATCACCAAGTGCGCCTCCATTCTCGGCCTCATCATGGTCGGTGGCATGACGGCCTCGACGGTCTCCTTCACTTCCGCCGTGCAGTTCGTGATCGAGGGCCAGGACCCGATCCTACTCCAGACCTACCTCGACTCGATCTTCAAGGGTCTCGTGCCGCTGCTGGTCACCACTGGCTGCCTTGGCCTCATGCTCAAGCGCGTGAACGTCAACGTCATCATGTTCGGCGTGCTGGGCCTTGCGATTGTTCTCGCCCTGCTTGGCATCGTCTAGGAGGGGACCTGCGATGTATGAAGAGACCATCACGGTTACGAACACGGAGGGCCTGCATGCACGTCCTGCGTCGAAGCTCGTGGAGATCGCCGGCAAGTACAAAAGCAACATCGAGATCGTTCACAAGGGCAAGGCCGTGAACGCCAAGAGCATCCTGAGCATCATGGGAGCGGGCGTATATACGGGCGCGGAGATTGTCCTGCGGGTTGAGGGTGAGGATGAGGCTGAAGCGGCCCCGGTCCTTTCCGAATACCTTAACAACCTTCCCGACTAAAGAAAGGGATCAGCGGCATAAGTAAGGGAATGGGGCCTGTGGGCCCCATTCCTTATCGACGGATGCGGGAGAAGAGCATGAATAAGTCCTTTGACGACGTCGTGACGCGCACGATTGGCAATGACGTGCAGATTCCCTCCGTAGGGTTCGGGACGTTTCAGATTTGGCCTTATCAGGCCCAGGAGGCAGTTGAGCAGGCTCTCGAGCTTGGGTATCGCCACGTGGATACAGCGCAGGCATATTGCAATGAGGCTCAGGTGGGCGCCGCACTTGCGGCAACGGGCAAGGCAAACAGCGCGTTCGTGACCACCAAGATTCGCAATGGCGACCAGGGCTACGACTCAACACTTCGTTCGTTTGACGAATCGCTCGCCGCGTTGGGCGTTGACACGGTTGACCTACTGCTTATTCACTGGCCATGCCCGACCAAGGATTTGTTTGTGGATACGTGGCGTGCCTTTGTGCATCTGCGCGAGGAGGGAGCCGTTCGCGCGATTGGCGTCTCGAACTTCATGGTCGAGCACCTCGCCAAGATTATCTCCGAGACCGGCGTGGCACCCGATGTGAATCAGATTGAGAGTCATCCGCGTTATTGGCAGCCGGAGCTCGAAGCCTATTGCGCGGATCATGGTATCGTCGTCGAGGCGTACTCGCCGTTGGGGCATGGTGGCGACATCAGCTCCGAGCCCGTCGAGACGGCAACGGTGGCGCACGGCGTAACGGCGGCGCAGGTAGTGCTTCGCTGGCACTTGCAGAAGGGGCACGTGATCCTGCCGAAGTCCACGCATGTCGAGCGCATGCGGCAGAATGTGGACCTAGGCGGATTTGAGCTGACCGAGGCTGAGCTGGCGGCGATTGATGCGCTGAACGACCCGTCAGCGACGGTTTCGCTCGATCCGTATAGCTTCTGTGGCCCGCAGACGCTCGAGGATCTGCTCTCGCGCGGGGCGATGCATCTCGAGCCGTAAGTGGGTGAGCTCGCATGCACATCATCCGAGGAAGGTCTTTTCTTGTGCAGCAAATATGTCGCCGCGATTCGCTACTCTGGCTGCGACCACGGCTTCTTTGAGGCATATGGCGTGATGCCCCAGGCGGAGGACGTCTGCCGCATCATCTCCGAGGAGATTGCGAAGATCTAAGGGCTTGCCGAGACAGGCTCGCAGGGGGGGTTACCTGGCCCGCCCGGACGCGCTTTGCGCCCGGGCGGGCATTTTGTGTTTGGAGCGCGGGGCGGGCGCCGAGGTGCGGCGGCGATACTGGGGCGACGGGCGCGTGAGGCGCATAGAGTGGCGGCCTATTTGCGTCGAGGCCGTCTTCTGGTCTGTAATTAGACTGTCCTTTAATAGTAATTTCCGCGCTGATGGTCAAAAACACCATCTTGGCGTACGGTCCGCTGCTTGCGATGACCCACTTACTTGACCACGGTCAAACAATTGGGTCGCGAATCGCGCGTTTTAGCGCTTACGAGCGATCGGGCACTTCCATTTGGGTCCTTCCGGGGCGGCTGTTGGCCTGACCGCGCTTTTGAACGGATCCCGTGCGTACGCCAAGATGGTCTTTTTGACCACCCGCCCCAGAAAACGGGTCGCCAATCAAGCATCGTTGCCCGATCGTGCCGCGCATCCGAGTCTGCCTGCAGACGCCGGTCGCGCATTCTGCGGCACTCGATGAGCTGTTCAGCATCGTGGACGAGTATCCCCGGTTCATCCCCGCACTCGAGGCGGCGCCGAGCCCGGCCACGCTCGTTAGCGTTGTCTACGAGTACTGCCGCCGCGTGTGTGCGTAGGGTACGGGCGGTGCAGTGTGCGCGATGGCGCGTCATGCCGGCGTGCAACATATTTGGGACGATTCTGCCGGAGAAGAAGATCTCTGGGCATACGCCTGAGTTCCGCGAGTTGGCGATTTCCGAGAACGGGCGGCGCTGCCTGCTCGTGACGAGCAGGGCGATGGCGTGCGAGGCCCTGAATCTGCTGCACAACCCGGAGTTTCTCGCGGCGGCACGCAAGGAGCTGGCGGAAAGGCTGGCTGGGGAGTAGGCGCGTGAGCGGCGCGTACGCGGCGTGCGCATAGGACTATCTGGGCCCTTCCCGCTGCGGGGGAGGGCCTCTTTTGTGCGAGCAGTGGTTTGGGCGCGAATGCGCCGCGGAAGCAGGCACACGGCGTCGCGGTCGGGTCTTGGTGGTGTGTGTGGGGGGCTCCATCGGCGGCCGTTGCGCGTCATCGTTGAGCTAAGCCAAGGTTGAATTCGATGTCCCCTAATAGTAATTTCTGCGGCGGTGGTCAAAAATGGTCGCGCGGCGGACAAAATGGCGAGCGACTCCCGTTTCTGTGGTGCCGGTTGTTTGACTGCGGTCAAGCAACTGGCCTTCTATCGGACCGAAATGACTTATGAGAGGGGCAAAACGCGCTTTGACGCGTCTGTCTGGGACCCGAATCGCCCCATTTGAGAGCCTAAACGGCCTCCAGGCGTCCGCCGCGCGTATGTTTTTGACCGCCCCTCGGAAGATTAGGTTTCCGGACGGGTTGCCGAGTGGCTCCGCGCGCGAAAGAGGACGTGGCATTCAGGTCGAATCTTGTAAGCGAAGGCGGATTTGGCGATCCGGAGAATTGCGATGCTCGTTGTG
>UQWE01000129.1 GCA_900544655.1 uncultured Coriobacteriaceae bacterium | reverse complement strand
GCCGCACGGCTGGGGGCTCGTCCCCTTTGCTCCGATGCCCCCCGCCGCGAACAGCCGCGGCGGGGCGTAATATTGCCGCGCGTGCGGAAGCTATTTTGTTTGGGCGCTGATTCCCCATGGTTTGACACCCCATTCCGGGCGTTCTGAGTAACACGTCAGCAATTTGTGGGTGTCGAAGCTGCGCTATCATGTCTTCTTGCGCGAGTTACCACGCTGTCTACGCGGCGGCTCGCCGTCTGATGGCAGGCTGTCCGTACCGACACGGGATGGCCCAGACGAGAGGAATCATATGCACGACACCAGCACTACCCCCGCCGTCGAGGAGCAGGCCGCCAGCGCCTTCGCCGCCGAGACGGGCGCTATGCACGAGCACTCCATGCACACCCACACCGCCGGCGAGCTTCGTCGCGAGGACATCGGCCGTGAGGTCACGCTCACGGGTTGGGTGTGGCGTCGCCGCGATCACGGTGGCCTCATCTTCGTCGACCTTCGCGATCGCTCTGGCATGACCCAGTGCACCTTCGACCCCGAGCACTCCGGCGGCACCGCCTTCCACGCTGCCGAGACCATCCGCCCCGAGTGGCCCATCTGCGTCCACGGCGTCGTTCGCGGCCGTGACGAGGAGACCGTCAACCCCAAGCTCCCCACCGGTGAGGTCGAGGTTCGCGTCGACACCATCGAGATCCTCAACTGCTCCAAGACGCCGCCGTTCCAGATCGAGGATGGCATCGACACCGCCGAGGACACGCGCCTGCGCTATCGCTACCTCGACATTCGCAGGCCCGAGATGATGGCCAACCTCAAGCTGCGCTCCGATTTCACTTTCGCCATCCGCGAGGCGCTTCACAACCGTGCCTTCATGGAGGTCGAGACGCCGAGCCTCTTCAAGTCCACGCCTGAGGGCGCGCGCGACTTCCTGGTGCCCTGCCGCATCCAGCCGGGTCGTCTCTACGCTCTGCCCCAGTCCCCGCAGCTTCTCAAGCAGCTGCTTATGGTTGGTGGCGTCGAGCGCTACTACCAGGTCGCCAAGTGCTTCCGTGACGAGGATCTCCGCGCCGACCGCCAGCCTGAGTTCACTCAGGTCGACATCGAGATGAGCTTCGTCGAGCAGGACGACGTCATGAGCGCTCTCGAGGACGTCCTCCACGACGCCTTCGCCAAGATGGGCGTCGACATGCCCACGCCGCTGCGTCGCATGGACTACTGGGATGCCATGGACACCTACGGCATCGACAAGCCGGACACTCGTTATGGCATGCACCTCGTTGATGTCACGGACATCTTTACCGAGTCCAAGTTCAAGGTCTTCTCCTCCGCCGCGAACGCCGAGGGCTCCGTCGTCAAGTGCATCAACGCCAAGGGCGCTGGCACCTGGCCGCGCGCTCAGATCGACAAGCTCGAGGGTGTGGCAAAGACCTTTGGCGCGAAGGGCCTCGCTTGGATCGCCTTCCGCGAGGACGGCTCCATCAACAGCCCCATCGTCAAGTTCTTCTCCGATGAGGAGATGGCTGCCCTTCGCGAGCGCGCCGATGTCGAACCCGGTGACCTTGTGATGTTCGCTGCCGGCCCGCGTCTTGCTTCCTGCGAGATTCTCGGCGGCATGCGCTGCCACATGGCTGACGCCCTCAACGTCAAGCGCGAGGGTCACGACTTCCTCTGGGTCGTCAACTTCCCGCTGTTCCACTGGGACGAGGAGCGCAAGGCCTATGCGGCGGAGCACCAGCCCTTCACCCTCCCGACCGAGTCTGACGTCGAGAAGATCAAGGCTGACCCGCTGGCGGCTGGCAGCTTTACGTATGACTTCGTCATGGACGGTTATGAGGCCGGTGGCGGCGGCATGCGTATCCACGACGCGGAGATGCAACTTCAGATGCTCGAGCTCCTTGGCTTCACGGAGGAGCGCGCCCGCGAGCAGTTCGGCTTCGTCATGGATGCTCTCGAGTTTGGTGCGCCTCCCATGGGCGGCTTTGCCCTTGGCCTCGACCGCGTGTGCATGCTGCTCACCGGCTCCGATTCGATTCGCGAGGTCATGGCGTTCCCGAAGACCTCGAGTGGCTCGGACCTCATGAGCGACGCTCCCAGCGAGGTCTCTTCCAAGCAGCTCAAGGAAGTTGGCCTCCGCCTGATGTAGCTCGCTAGCGTTTTCAAGTGTTGTTGAGATTAACTGGCAATGCTGAAACGGCAAATCAAACAAAAGAGGACTCCGTCACTAGGTGGCGGAGTCCTCTTTTGTTGTACGTCATCTGGGGATAGAAAGCTGGGGTGCGAACACAGGCTAGGGATTTGGCCAGCGGCTCAAGCTTGCTATCTTGACCTGATCCTTACAGTGCTGTGACCGAGTTTCCACACGTGCCTCCTAACCTCTTCTCGTGAACGTAAGCGAGACTAGACGTGATGAAGGAGAGGAATATGAGAATTAAGCATGTGCTTGTTGTCACCGTTGGCGCTGCTATGGTCATGTCCGCGACGCCGACGATGGCACTTGCGGAGGAGCCTGGCGCTGTAGATTCTGTTGCTGATGTTGCTGCCGCCGCTACTGTGAGTGGTCCTCAGGTGGTTGTTCGTGATGTCACCATTAACGCGAGCAACCTCAAGGGAAATGCTCGCCAGCTGATATATCAGCTCAAGGACCTGATGCTCGTGTCTGCAAAGAATGGTGACCGAGACATCACCAACATGGTCGATCTTGGTTTGGGCAATAACTCCGCCGACCTCTTGGCAAAGAAGCCTGGCGTTTACGATATTCCCTTCTATTACGGTGGCTCTGACATCGTGGCTACGGCGAAGCTTACGGTTACTGATTCCGCTAGCGTGGCTCCCAAGCTCACTGCGGATGAAGTTGCCGCTGCCGATGGGGGAGTGCTTCTATCCGTTATGGGCCAGGGCGTCACCAACGAGCCCCACGCTCTGCCCGCTGGCTCCTTCTCCGTGGGTGAAGCCACGCAACAGGATGGCACTTGGTATACGACCGTGGCGATCAATTCCTCTGCCATCGATGCTTACTACAGGCCTCTTGTGCCCGCTGTTGTGCTTAACCGCGTTGCCTATAATGCCGGCGAATCCAGCCTCATGGCAACGTTTAAGTATGATCCCGCTACCCAGAAGTGGGTCGTCGACTCTCCTGCAAAGGTGTCGTTTGACGTGGTTCTCTCCCATGACGGCAACTTCGAATTCGAGGATTCCGCAACGGTGGCTCCGAGTGACGTCAAAGGCATCAGTTCGAACGATCTTCTGGCGCTTATCAAGCAGAAGCTCGTTAAGAAGGCTGAGGTTAACGGCCAGTCTGTCGTTAACGCCTATGGCTTTAAGGTTATGCTCGGTACGCAGCTGCGCGACATTCAGGACGGCAAGCCTGGCACGTATGAAATCGGATTCATGTATGACGGGGACGGCTTCAACAACGAGGTCGTGGGTACTGCCAAGCTTGTGATTGCCGAGTCGAATTCGACCAAAGTTGGTGTTCCCGGGGCCGAAGCAGCCTGTTGTGCCGGGTGGGTCCACTAATCCGGAGCAGCCTACGTCACCGGAGCAGACCGGTACCACCAATGCCAGCAAACCTGCGGCAACTGCTGGCGAGAAGAAGGTACTGCCTCAGACCGGTGATGAGTTGGCGACCATGACGGGCATGTTTGCCGTGGCGGGTGTTGTTGCCTACGCGTTTAGCCTGCTTGCTAAGCGTCGCGACGACGGTCGCTAGGAGCCACAACGACGAGTGGCGGGGGGCGCGGCGCCGGGCACGAAAAAGCACGGCCGCGCGCCGACGTA
>UQWE01000128.1 GCA_900544655.1 uncultured Coriobacteriaceae bacterium | reverse complement strand
CGCACCGGAGGTTCGCCTCGTCCGGCCCGCGCGCGCCGCTCAACCGCGTCAACGCCCTGCACTCCGCGCTCAAGGCGTTCCTCGCGAGGTTCAGGGGAGTCTCCACCAGGCGCCTCCAGAACTACCTCTCGTGGTTCTGCTGGGCGCGCGAGGCCCGGCGGGGAGGCGACGCCGTCTCGCTGCTGCGGGCCCAGATGGAGTCGGGGGCCTACCGCACCAGCTGGAGGGGACTGTGGGCGACGCCGTACCCCTTCCACCCGGAGATCTCCATGCCATAGGAGGGTTAACACAGCCTTGCCCCATAAACCCGCTTTGGCGCGGTGGGGTTCCAAGTGTGAGGGCTCCAGGTCCTGGCTGCTGTTCGGTTGAACGCGTTGAACGCGCCGTGCGCATTCGAGGAGGCTCTGCGGACTCTCGAAGAGGCTCCGTGCGCGCTCGACGACAGCGGGGCGTGGTACACTTGCTTGCGCATGGGGGCGTGGCGGAATTGGCATACGCAGGAGACTTAAAATCTTCGGCCTTCGGGATTGTTGGTTCGAGTCCCACCGCCCCTACCATGCGAGTAATGGCTCCGGCGACGGGGCCGTTTTTGCGTCCGGGCCCGCTGCCCGGACTCGAGCCCGCGAGGGCGCGGAGCTGAGGAAACGCGAAGGCGTTTTCCAGCGTAGCACGCGAGGGCCCGTAGGGTCCGAAGCGAATCGCGGGCGGCTGTGCCGCACGCGGAGTCCCACCGCCCCTACCATGCGAGTGGCCTTCGATACGCCATTGAAACTTCAGTGCACTGGGGCAACTTCGATGCACCTGGCGACCGTGCCGGGCGGCTTTTTTGGTCGATAGGTGCATCGAGTTTTTTCAAGTGCTCTGAGTTTTGGTTCTGGGCTGTTGAGCGCGTCGCCTCCCGCTCGCGTGTCGAGCTTAAAGTCGCGTGTCGAGCTTCAGTCGCGTGTGGAAGCTGCCGTCGGGCGCGCACTGCTGGCAGCGGATTACCAGATGCCCAGCACTAGATCCATCTCGTCGGCAAATGAGTCCTCGTCGGCCTTCCATTCGCCATCCTCAAAAACAAAATCGATGCAGGAAAACCCCGGGTCGTCTTGCCAAGAGTCGTCGAGTGCCTCGGCAAATAGGGCGCGGACTTGGTCCTTTTGGGCGTCGGTGAGCGGCTCGGGCACGTCGGCGAAAAAGTCAATCTCCTGGTAAAGGCGGTCGAAGATAGCCTCGTCGGCTGTGTTTGCGATTGTGCTTGCGCTGGGGCACCAAACGTTAAAGTACACGGCTGCCGTGCCTTCATCTGTTTGCACGTAGCACGATTCGATTTCGTAGGAGAAGTTCTGCAGTGCCCAGACGGCAAAGGCGTCCGCGTCGATGCCGAGCTCCTCGGTGGTGTATCCCAAAGAGTTTACGAAATAGGTGCTCAAGAAGGCGACGATGCGTTCGCGCTCGGGGCCGTCTGCCGACGACACCTCGTTGAGGCGCGCCACTGCGATGTCCAGGCACTTCTGCTTTGCGATGTCATCGGGGCTCTCTTCAGGGCTTTCTGCGGTGTCATCGCTGGAGAGGTCGTTGTCTGAGGGCGTGTGCGCGGGCTCGTCGTGGGAGGCGTCGACGCTGGGGCGTGAATCGAACGCGTCGAGCAGCGAGATGGCGCCGGTGCATGCAATTGAGGCCACGCTGAAGAAGAGGATCACGAAGATGATGGTTCGTATGGCGGCGTGACGGGGCGTGCTCGTCTTGCTGGTGCCACTGTTGCCGCTGTTCGGCTTTGCGCGCCGTTTGGTGTCCTGCCTGCGTGAAGCACGGGCAGAAGACGAGGGACCAACGGGACCCGAGGCGACGGCATGTGCCGAAGCGCCAACGGATGTCGAGTGACCAGATGGCGCCGAGGGGGCCGAGCTGCCAGGGAAAGTTGAGGAGTCCGAAGCGCCAACGGGGGACGAGTCTCCGGCGTGGGCGGAGGGTTCGCCGGCCTTGTTGGCACGCGTCCGATGCCGCCTGCGGACCGTCTTCTTGCTGCCCCCGTCCTGCTCGCCGTTCTTGCTCAGCGAAAAAAGCTCGCGCAGGTACATGGGGTCAATACTCGTAACGGGTTCCTGCTCTTCATCCGCTGCGGGCGCGTTGTAGCTGTCCGGTTCCTTGGTGGGGCCGTCGTACGGCTCGTCGCCAAACGCGCACTCCTCGACAGCTTGGTCGTTCTCCCCAAACGGCGAGGGGGATTCGTCCCAAGGCAGGGTGGGCTCACCTGCGGTAAAGGGGTCTACCTGCGCGTCGTGCTTGTTGCGGCGTGCCATGGGGTCTCCTTACTCGAGGGGACTGTTCGCGGCGCTTTGCCGGGGCGTTCAAGGGTGTATGGCCGGATGGGTCCCGGCGGTTGGCTCAGTATATCGCCCGCCCTCCTCGAGGCCGTCGCGTCGACCGTTCGCGGGGAAACAAACGGTATGTGAAAGCAGGGTGAACGGCGAGCGGGTATCATGCATCCATCTCTGCAATCCGTTCTAAGGACCGGTCATGTTTATCTTCGATCTTTTGGGTGGGCTCGTGGGGCTGGCGGTTGTCGTCATTATCATCGGCCTGCTTTCGGGCAATCTGTTCTACGTGGTCAAACAGCAGCACGCGGTGATCATCGAGCGCCTGGGCAAGTTCCACACCATTGTGGGCGCGGGCTTTCACGTCAAGATTCCGTTCATCGACCGCAAGGCTGCCACGGTGAGCCTGCGCACCATGAAGAACGGCTTTGACATCGACGTCAAAACCGAGGACAACGTGACCATTGGCCTGGAGGTCTCCGCCCAGTATCACGTGAGCTACGAGATGGGCAACGCGCCGCAGGAGTCCGGAGTGTACAAGAGCTACTACATGCTGCAGCAGCCGGTGGCGCAGATGCGCGACTTCATCACCGACGCGTTGCGCTCCTCCATCCCGGTCTACACGCTCGACGAGGTGTTCGCCAAGAAGGACGACATCGCCAAGGACGTGAACGCCACGGTGTCCGAGCAGATGAACGAATACGGCTTCACCTTGGTGAGCACGTTGATCACCAAGATCGCGCTGCCCGCTGAGGTCGAGGACTCCATGAACCAGATCAACGCCGCGCAGCGCACCAAGGCCGCCGCCCAGGACCTGGCCGAGGCCGACCGCATCCGCCGCGTGACCGAGGCCAAGGCTGAGGCGGAGGCCATGGAGAAGGCCGGCGAGGGCATTGCCAACCAGCGCAAGGCCATCGCCATCGGCATCAAGGACTCGCTCGAGACCATTCAGGAAACCGGCGTGGGCAACGACGAGGCCAACCAGCTGTTCATGTTCACGCAGTGGACCGAGATGATGAACGAGTTCGCCAAGAGCGGCCGCGCGAGCACGGTGGTGCTGCCCACCGACTTCACGCAGAGCGCGGGCATGTTCGAGCAGATGCTCGCGGCGAGCCAGGCAAACGATTCCGCGCCGGTCCCTGTGGCGCCTCCGGTGCCCCCGGTGGACCCGCGCGCGTAAACGGTTCGGATGCATGTAAAACGGACGCGGCCCCTTTTACACATCGAGGGGCAAAATGGGTAGGCTGTGTTAACCCTCCTATGGCATGGAGATCTCCGGGTGGAAGGGGTACGGCGTCGCCCACAGTCCCCTCCAGCTGGTGCGGTAGGCCCCCGCCCCCATCGGGCCCCGCAGCAGCGAGACGGCGTCGCCTCCCCGCCGGGCCTCGCGCGCCCAGCAGAACCACGAGAGGTAGTTCTGGAGGCGCCTGGTGGAGACTCCCCTGAACCTCGCGAGGAACGCCTTGAGCGCGGAGTGCAGGGCGTTGACGCGGTTGAGCGGCGCGCGCGGGCCGGACGAGGCGAACCTCCGGTGCG
>UQWE01000127.1 GCA_900544655.1 uncultured Coriobacteriaceae bacterium | reverse complement strand
GGATGCCGAGGGTCGCCGCGAGGTCGAGGACGAGCGACGCCGCACCCGAGGAAATCGAGCCCACGCCCGCGCCGTAGACGAGAGAGCCGCCGCGAGCCACCCAGATCGTCTCGGGGGCGACGTCAGTCTCGCCCGCCTCGAGCTCGGAGGTCTTGGCGCGCTCGACGAGCGCCGAAAGCGAGGTGTCTGCGAGCGGCTCATACTCCCCCACCGCCATGGCGGCGCGGCCGAGCTCGTCGGTCATCAGCATGAGGACGCCGTTGGGATGCTCATACGAGCCATCCTTGAGGGTCCACTCCACGTGCTGCTTGACCCAGCCCAGAAGCTGCGGGGTGAGATGCTTGCCCAGTACCATGCGCTTACCGAGCGCGCGCATGTGGCGATTCATGGCAGGCAGCTCGCCGCCCTGAATTCGCCAGCGGCACACGAGGACGGGAGCGCCAACCTCGAACTCCTCGGGAATCTTGCCATCTGCCATGAAGAACCGCCTTTCTGCGGGCGCTTCGCGCCAGGACCTGGAGACGCCGCGCGCGACGCACACGCGCGCGGGTGCCCAACATTACATTTTTGCAACCACACTGTAAGCCAATTCGATGGCTCCGCAGAGACGGTCGCGCAACGATACTGGTGTCATGCAGCCGCGCCCCGGCGACGGGGCGTAAAAGAAAGGATACCCATGGGCAACCACTATCAGCCCAACTCCAACATTCCTCTCGATGGGTCACCGGTGCGTCAGGCGCCTGCGAATTCGGTCCTCTCCGTCCAGCACCTCGAGAAGACCTACGGGAACCGCGGCAAGAAGGGCCGCGGAGCGACCACCCGCGCCCTGGCGGACGTCTCCTTCGACGTGAGCGAGGGCGAGTTCGTCGCCATCATGGGCGCCTCGGGCTCCGGCAAGTCGACGCTGCTCAACTGCGTCTCGACTATCGACTCTGCCACGAGCGGCCACGTCTTCGTGCGTGGCGTCGACGTCACGTCCATGCGCGCCGGCGAGCTCGCGCGCTTCCGCCGCGAGCAGCTCGGCTTCGTCTTCCAGGACTCGAACCTGCTCGACACCCTTACTGCCCGCGAGAACATCGCCCTGCCGCTCACCATCTCCCGTGTTTCCGCCGGCGAGACGCTCGCCCGCGTGGAGGAGATGGCCCGCCGCCTCAACATCGCGGACGTCCTCGACAAGTATCCCTACCAGCTCTCCGGCGGCCAGCAACAGCGCGTCGCCGCGGCACGTGCGCTCGTCACCAAGCCTGCCGTCATCATGGCGGACGAGCCCACCGGCGCCCTCGACTCCAAGAGCGCCCGCCTCCTGCTCGAGAGCCTCCAGCAGCTCAACGAGGAGAGGGGCGCCACGATCCTCATGGTCACCCACGACAGCTTCGCGGCAAGCTACACGGGGCGCGTGCTGTTCATCCGCGACGGCAAGATCTTCACCGAGCTCCGCCGCGGAAGCTCGCCCCGTCGCGAGTTCTTCGACCGCATCATGGAGGTCGTCGCGATGATGGGCGGTGAGGGCTCCGATGCTCTGTAGACTCGCCTGGGGCAACGTCGCCCACGCGCGACGCGACTACCTCATCTACCTGCTCACGCTCACGCTCGGCGTGACCGTCTTCTACGCGTTCAACACCATCAGCCTGCAGGTCGACCTCGCCGGCGTCAGCATCGAAGGGCTGGGCGAGGTCCTCGGCGAGCTGCTCGGCGGCCTCACCATGTTCCTCGGCGCGATCATGGGCTTTCTCATGGTCTACGCCAACAACTTCATCATGAAGCGCCGCAACAAGGAGTTTGGTCTCTACCAGGTGCTGGGCATGACGCGCGGCCAGGTCGCCCGCGTCATGGCACTCGAAACGGTCATCGTGTCCGCCGCGGCGCTCGTCCTCGGCATCGTCCTGGGCGTTGCCCTCTCCCAGTTGATGGTCTTCTTCACCGCGTCGCTCTTCAAGACGCAGATCGCCAACTTCAAGTTCATCTTCTCCACGAGCGCTCTGGCGCTCACCGTGGGCTGCCTCGCCACGATCTTCCTCGTGACGCTCGTATTCAACCTTCGCGTGGTGCGCAAGTCATGCCTCGTCGACCTCATGGGGTCGGGGCGCCGCAACGAGTCGATCAAGACGCGCAACCCGTTGCTCGCAGGCCTGGTGTGCCCGCTTGGCGCCGTGCTCATCGGAGTGGCCTACTCCCGCCTGCTGCGCGACGGCCTCCCCGTAACCGCCAGGAGTGAAGAGCTCGCGGATGCGATGACCCAATTCGAGATCACCACGGGAATGGTGACCCTCGGAACTGTCCTGTTCTTCTTCGGCCTCTCGGGCCTGCTGTTGAAGCTCCTCCAGGCGGCGCGCGGAATCTATTGGAGGGGGCTGAACGCCTTCACGCTTCGTCAGCTCTCCGCCAAGGTCAACACCGTCTCCTTCTCGATGGCCATGATCTCGATGATCCTGTTCCTCGCCATCACCTCCGTCACCACCGGCATGTCGATGGTCAACGCCACGACCAACATCATCGAACGCGTGAACCCCGTCGACTTCAGCCAGAGCATCTGGTACAACGAGATCACAGGCGAGGGCCAAGATGGGGACGGCAACCCCGAGCACTACGTCATGCCAGACCGCCCGATTGACGCCACAGACGAGCTTAGGGCTCAGGGAATCGATATCGACTCCGTCTGCGACTCTCCCCTCCAGCTCGACCTCTATTTTCCCCTTACGAAGGACGAAGTCCTGCAGATTGCCAACGACGCCGATACGCAGGTAAGCACTCCGCTCAATATGAACTCCCTCTCGAAGGCAAGCGGCGCCGAAACTCCCGCCGGCATGGAGAACACCAACGCAGACGTCTTTGGTCTCCAGGTCATGAAAGAGAGCCAGTACAACCAGCTCCTCGCCTATTGCGGCAAGCCCGAGGTCAACCTCGACGGAAACGGCTACCTCATCACCTGCGACATGGGCAACAGCATCACCGATTTCTACGACAAGGTCCTTGCCTCCGGCGTGACCATCAGCCTGGGCGGCCACGAGCTCACGCCCACGGCGCAAAAGGTGGATGTCGAGAGCAGTGCCCTCGCAGACTCCGTCATGGGCTCAAACGCCGGCACCATCATCGTGCCTGATGACGTCGTCGATGACGCGCACCTCCAGATCCAGACCTCGAATCTGCTCGTCAACTACAACAAGCCCGGTGTCAGCACCGAGCAGGGCGACAAGGTCATGGCCCAAGTCGACACGGATCACATCAGCTATAGCCCGATTTACGCGGAGGGCGGCAACATCGGGTACTGGGGGACAAGTACGACCCGCACCACGATGTACGCCTCGACGAACACGACGAATGGCGCCGTCAGCTACCTCGCCATCTACATCGGCTTCGTACTGGTTATCGCCTGCGCCGCCATCCTGGCCATCCAGCAGCTCTCCAGCGTGTCCGACGCCAGCCGCAACTATCGCGTGCTCTCTGAGCTGGGCTGTGACAAGAGCCAGATCGCCCATTCCGTTCTCGCGCAACAGACCGTATTCTTCCTGTTCCCGCTTGTGATCGGCATCGCCCACTCGCTCGTGGCGCTCAAGGTGGTCATCGACATCGTCAGGATATTCGGAGGTCTCACCATCAGCGGCATGGTGGGCTTCACCTGCGCGATCTTCCTCGCGGCATACGGTGGCTACTTCCTAGTCACCTACGTCATGAGCCGCGGAATCGTGAATGACGCCATTCGTATTCGTTACGCGGCGTAGCGCGGACGGCGAGCAGAACACTGCCTGGCACCCGGGGGGTCGGCCACATGGCCGGCCCTCTTTTTTTCGTCCGAGCTCGGGCCCGCGGACGGCGGCGGGCGGCGGGGCGAGCGCGCC
>UQWE01000126.1 GCA_900544655.1 uncultured Coriobacteriaceae bacterium | reverse complement strand
GCAAGAGGCCGTGCGTGGCGAACTGCGCGACGGCCCGCGAGATGGCCTGCTGGGTCTGGGCGATAGCGCTCATGGCCCGGTAGCGCCCGCGGCCCCATAGGAGTCCGACCCCGGGGGCTCGCCGCGCTCGAGGCCGTTGGGAGGCCGTTCCAGATCTTTTTCTGGGCGGCGGGAGACCGCCACGCCCGCCATGAGACTGCGACCGAGCGGAGGCCCCCAGCCGTAGCAACGAAATGCGGTTCCGACCCGCGGATATTAGAGTGCCGAACGTGCGTCGAGCAGACACGCCCTCAAGCGGCGCGGCCACCGGGTGAAGATAGATGGACCCTGCCGTCCGCGGTAGCTCCGCGGAGGGCAGGGCCTTTTTGCCACTTGACAATGTTCAACTCATATTAAAAAGGCGCCGTCGCACATCGCGGCAGCGCCTTTATCAAGAACTATAAAGTGAAGACCCGATAAGTCCCCCTACTGTGCCAGGCGGCGCAGCGCATCGACCAGCAGCACGTAGAAGCGCTCGAAAGATGCCAGCTCCATATGCTCATCGGGCGTGTGGACGTCATAGAGCTGCGGACCAACGGCGATGGCATCCAGGCCGGGCAGCGCATCGGCGAACAGGCCGCACTCAAGGCCGGCATGGATGGACTCGATACGCAGCTCGGTGCCAAACAGCTCGCGGTAGCTCTCCTGGAAGACCTCGCGCACGGGCGAGTGCTCCACGTAGCTCCAACCCGGATACTCGTACTCAAAGATCACGTCAAATCCCAGGACCTCCGCCAGCGTGGCGATGCGGTCCTTCACATCGTCCTGCAGAGATTTGATGGACGAGCGGGGCGACAGCAAGATCTTGATCTGGTCATCGGTGACGGCGACCACGCCGATGTTGGAAGACACCTCGACGGAGCCGTCCGCCGCGACGTTGCGACGCATCACGCCGTTGGGGGCAAGGCGCAGAGCGCGAACCAGCGCAAGGGCATCGTCCTTGCTCATAGCGTCGACCTCAACACCGTCCTCGACCGCGATAGCGCAGGCGAAGCCCGGATCAAACACCTCCAGCTCAACCTTAATGTCTTCAACGATGCTGGCTGCGATGGCGGCGCCCGCCTTCGCGGCGGCGTGGTCGGGGTAAACCAAGACGGCCTTGCACTCGCGGTTGATGGCGTTGTCCTTGGTGCCGCCGTTAAAGGTCACCAGCGCGGGGTCGCCGGCAGCCATAAGGCGCTCGACCATGCGGGCCATCAGCAGGTTGCCGTTGCCGCGCTCCAGGTGGATGTCCGCGCCGGAGTGCCCGCCCAAAAGCCCGGAGATCTCAAGGGTAAGGGTGCTGCCGGCCTTGTGCTCGCGGGTGACGGGGCGCGTATAGGTCGCCACAACGCCGCCGGCGCAGCTGACGGTCGCCACGCCCTCTTCCTCAGAGTCCAGGTTGATCATGATGCGCGCGTCGATCTGGGACTTGTCCAGGGTCTCGGCTCCAACCAGGCCGGTCTCCTCATCCGTGGTGAACACGCATTCAAGGGCGGGGTGAACCAGCGAGTCATCGTCCAAAATAGTGAGCATCAGCGCCACGGCGACGCCGTTATCCGCGCCCAGGGTGGTACCGTTGGCGCTCAGCACGCCGTCCTTCACCACCAGGTCGATACCCTGGGTCTTGAAGTCGTGCTCAACGCCCGCCAGCTTATCGCAGACCATATCGATGTGGCCCTGCATCATGACGGCGGGGGCACCCTCGGCGCCGGCGCTCGCGGGCTTCTTGATGATGACGTTGTATACATCGTCCTGGTACACCCACAGGCCGCGCTCCTTGGCAAAAGCTACCAAAAAGTCGCTGATGGCCTTCTCATCACGGGATTCGCGCGGAATAGCGGCGATGTCCTCAAAGAAATGAAACAGCTTCTCGGGCTTGTATCCAGCGATCTTGTATTCCATGTGCTGTCCTCCTTGGCGCATTGTGGAACTGTCTTTTGCATACACGCTATATATTCCCAAAGATTCTAGAGACGAGCCGCATCAATACGCTGGCAGTTCCAAAAACAGCAGGGAACGGCACTTTGATATGCCTTTGGACGATGATTCTATTCATGTTCACACTGTAAACCGAAATGCAATATCACTTAATTGAGTCCGCCTCAAAAATGGGTATTGTAAGCTATACGTATAGCATCATAGGAGGATCTAATGGAAGCAACGGTTCAAATGAACACCCGGCTGAGCCGCTCGCTCAAAGAGCAGGGTGACGCGGTGCTTGCCCGCAAGGGCTTTACGCCCAGTCAGGCCGTGCGTGCACTATGGAGCTACGCGTGCAACCATCAGGATGTCCCACCTTTCATGGCGGAAACCCAAGCAGACGCTCCCTCCGAGGAAAAACTCCGCAAACTTGCCCTTATAGAGAAAAACGTTGGGTTGGCAATTACCATCGCCCAACAATGCGGCTACAAGGGTCCAACGCGCAATCTCCTCGGAGGAAAAACCTGGAGAGAAATTCGCGATGAAATGTATGATGAGATGCTCGACGAGATGGAGGGATGATGCACTCGCTCGATAGGCCGCCGCTCTTTCTCATAGACACCAACGTATGGATGAACTACTTCTTGCGAGAAGACCCTACGTTCGAAGAGTGCAAACAGCTTTTTCAACGAGCAGTGGAGGAAGACCAGCCTCTACTTGTCTCCCCCGCAACGCTGAAGGATTTGTTCTATTTGATACCTCGACGCTTCCGGAGGCTTGATGCCATCGATCAAAAGAGCTCGACATCCTATACCCCAGCAGCCTGGGCATGCGTCGAATTCATCCTAGAAATAGCAACGCCTTCACCTCTCAGTATCGCCGAGTGCACGATGGCTCGCATGCTGAGGAATCAGTTTGGTGATTTTGAAGACAACCTGATTTTAGCTACTGCGGAAAGCGCTCGAGCGGATTACATAGTTACGTATGATGAAGGCCTTATTGCCACATTCCCAGAAGCGTGCATTAAACCAGAAAGAGCGCTGGAGCTCATGACTTGCTGCACTGCTCCATAACAGCAAAACGGCGAGCCACCCGCACGGAGTGGCTCGCCGTTCTCATATTGATGTACGCTCGAGGCGCGTGAGGCCTTCCGCCGCGAAGCTGGCGTTAGTACAGCTTGGCGCCCGCGGGAATGGAATCGTCCACGATCAGCACGTTCAGGCGTTCCTCAGGCTCCTCGCCCTCGGCGACGTTCTCGGCGTGAACCGCGGAGATGATCATGCCGCACGAATCGATACCCATCATCTTGCGCGGAGGCAGGTTGGTGATGGCGATCAACGTCTTGCCGACCAGGTCCTCGGGCTCATAGTAATCATGGATGCCGGAGAGGATGGTGCGGTCGGTGCCCGTGCCGTCGTCCAGCGTGAAGTTCAGCAGCTTCTTGCTCTTCTTCACGGGCTCGCACGCCTTGACCTTGACGGCGCGGAAATCGCTCTTGGCAAACGTATCGAAATCGACGAAGTCTGCGAACAGCGGCTCGATGGCGAGCTTGCCGTAATCGAGCGTGGGTTTCTTGGGGGCAACAAAGGGCGAAGCGGCGGCAACCTCGGCATCCTGAGCGGCCTTAGCGGCGGCGGCGCCGTTCTTGGAGCCCTTCTCCGGCTTCATGTGCGGGAACAGAAGGACATCGCGGATGGACGTGGAGTTGGTAAGCAGCATGACCACGCGGTCGATGCCGATACCGATACCGCCCGCCGGAGGCATGCCGTACTCGAGGGCGCGCACGTAGTCCTCATCGTACTCCATGGCCTCGTCATCGCCGCCGGCCTTCTCGACCATCTGGGCGGCGAAGCGCTCGGCCTGGTCGACCGGATCGTTGAGCTCGGAGAACGCGTTGGCGTACTCGTG
>UQWE01000125.1 GCA_900544655.1 uncultured Coriobacteriaceae bacterium | reverse complement strand
GCACGAACTTCTCCGGCGGCCAGCGCCAGCGCCTCGCCATCGCGCGCGCCCTCGCCAAGCGCCCCGAGGTCATGGTCTTCGACGACTCCTTCTCCGCGCTCGACTACAAGACCGACGCGAAGCTGCGCGAGGCCCTCGCGACCTCCGCGTCCGACTCGGCCGTGGTCGTGGTCGCCCAGCGCATCGCCACGATCATGCGCGCCACGCAGATCATCGTCCTCGACGACGGTCGCGTCGTCGGGCAGGGCACGCACGAGGAGCTCCTCCGCAGTTGCCCCACCTACCTCGAGATTGCACAGTCACAGCTGTCCTCCGCCGAACTCGGCCTCACCGACGAGGAGATTGCGGCGGTCATGAAGGGAGGCGAGCGCTAATGGCAGGCGAGACGAACAAGACCCAGGCTCCCGCCAGGCGCCAGCGCGGGCCGATGGGCGGTCGCGGGCCCATGGGTCGCGGCGAGAAGCCCAAGGACTTCACGGGCACCATCCGCAAGCTGCTCGGGTACGTCAGCAGGCACAAGGTCGCCGTGTTCTTCGCCATCGCGTTCGCGATGTGCTCGGTCATCTTCAACATCGTGGGCCCGAAGGTCCTCGGCAAGGTGACGACCAAGCTCTACGAGGGCCTCGTCGCCAAGGTCCAGGGCACCGGTGCGGTCGACTTCGACTGGATCGGCAAGACGCTCTTGCTCCTGCTCGGCCTCTACCTCGCGAGTTCCGCCTGCAACCTTATCCAGGGTTGGCTCATGACGGGTGTCACGCAGAAGATCTGCTACCGCATGCGCAAGGAGATCGCCGAGAAGATCGCCGTCGTGCCGATGAGCTACTTCAACGGCCACAGCAAGGGCGACGTGCTCTCCCGCATCACGAACGACGTAGACACCCTCGGCCAGAGCCTGAACCAGTCCGTGACGCAGCTCATCACCTCGCTCACCCAGATCATCGGTGTCCTCGTGATGATGCTCTCGATCAGCCTGCCGCTCACGGGAGTCGTCGTGGTGACGCTTCCCGCCGCCGCGGTCATCATGGGCGTCATGATGCACTTCTCGCAGCCCTACTTCCGCGAGCAGCAGCAGGTCCTCGGAGCCGTCAACGGCGTTATCGAGGAGGACTTCGCCGGTCAGAACGTCATCCAGGTATTCGACCGCGCCGACGCCGCCGTGAGGGAGTTCGACGAGAGGAACGACCGTCTGTTCATCTCAGGCTGGCGCTCGCAGTTCCTCTCCGGCCTCATGATCCCGCTGATGAGCCTCGTGGGCAACGCCGGCTACGTGGCCGTGGTCGTCGTGGGCGCGCAGCTCGCGCTCACCGGAAGCGCCACCCCCGGCGATATCCAGAGCTTCATCCAGTATGTCCGCAACTTCACCCAGCCCGTGCAGCAGCTTGCCAACGTGAGCAACACGATGCAGTCGATGGCCGCCGCTACGGCGGCGTCCCCACGGGGACCACCCGGATGCAGTCGATGGCCGCCGCTACAGAGCGCGTCTTCGAGTTCCTCGCCGCTCCCGAGGAGGAGCAGGCCGCCGATCCGCAGATTCCCGAGAAGCGCGACGGCCTCGTCGAGTTCAACCACGTCAAGTTTGGCTATGACCCCGAGAAGACGATCATCCACGACTTCTCCTGCACGGCCGAGCCGGGCCAGACCGTGGCCATCGTGGGTCCCACGGGCGCCGGCAAGACCACGCTCATCAAGCTGCTCCAGCGCTTCTATGACGTTGACGGCGGCAGCCTGCGCGTCGACGGCGTCGACGTTCGCGACTGGGACCGCGCGGCGCTTCGGGAGCAGTTCGCGATGGTGCTTCAGGACACGTGGCTGTTCAACGGCACGATCCGCGAGAACATCCGCTATGGCCGTCCCGACGCCACGGATGCCGAGGTGGAGGCTGCCGCCCGTGCGGCCCGCTGCGACCACTTCATCCACACCCTCGCCGGTGGCTATGACTTCGTGATCAACGAGGAGGGCACGAACCTCTCCCAGGGCCAGCGCCAGCTCGTGACGATCGCCCGCGCGTTCCTCGCCGACAGGCCCGCCCTCATCCTCGATGAGGCGACCTCGAACGTCGACACGCGCACTGAGGTCCGCATCCAGCAGGCGATGGACGCGCTCATGCAGGGTCGCACGAGCTTCGTGATCGCCCACAGACTCTCGACGATCAAGGGCGCGGACACGATCCTCGTCCTTCGTGACGGCGACATCGTCGAGCGTGGCTCGCACGAGGAGCTGCTCGCTAAGAACGGCTTCTACGCGGAGCTCTATAACTCCCAGTTCGAGGAGTAGGGGTGCCGCCCCGGTCGGGGGAGCGCACTCGTCTATGGGCCTGATTCCGGAGCGTCTCCGGGGTCAGGCCCTTTTGCCTTGGGAGCTGTGGCGCGGAGGCGGCCGGTCGGGCGCGGCCGCGGCCTGTCGGTGCATATTAGGCTCGCAGGTGAAGATTCCCTTGTGCGCCGCAAGCAGCAATCCATATAGCTGCGGGTATGGTAGAGTAATCTAGATACGCGCATGGAGCGCGCGAAGTACCTGCGATTTTCATGTCCCGCAAGCCCGCGCGTTGGGTCTGGGGCCAGCACGAAAGGAGCCTGCGCATGCAGCCAGGTGAGGAGATCGAGAACTTGGTCAACGAGCTCGAGGACATTATCTCCGATGGCAAGAAGCCCATCATGGGCGGCACCGGCAGCAATCCCAAGATTGTCGACGCTGACGCCATCTACGAGCTTCTTGACGAGATCCGCAACGTCTTCCCGGAAGAGTTCCAGACCTCCCGTCGCATCCTCAAGGAGGAGGACGAGATTCTCGCCCGCGCCCACCAGATGGCGGATTCCATCGTTGCTGACGCCCAGCAGCAGGCCATGATCCTTGCTGGCGACCAGGAGGTCGTCCGTCTCGCTAACCAGCAGGCCGAGGAGATCCGCGACCAGGCCACGCAGTACGCGAGCGACCTTCGCTACCACATCAACGAGTACGTCGAGAACCTCCTCACGGGCATCGAGGACAACCTCAAGAGCGTTATCGGTACCCTCGAGCGCAACCGCCAGTCGCTCGATGACGGCTCTTCGCGCAGGTAATCCCCATGGAGCCTATTCGCGTTCTCATTGACGAGCGCCTCGAAGGCGCTGGCAGCGTCCTGCCCCTTTCCGGCCACATCGACGAGCCGGGCTACGAGCTTGGCGGCCGCGAGTTCAAGCTGCCTGGGGGCGTCGACTACGACCTCGTCCTCACCAATGCCGGCGAGGGCATTCTCGCGTCCGGCATGGTTCGCGCCCATGTCCTCGGCACGTGTGACCGCTGCCTCGAAGACGCCGAGTTTGACGTCGCCTCCGAGGTGGACGAGTACTTCCTGTTCGAGGCTCCCGCAGAGGAAGAGCTCTCCGATGACGAGGATGAGGTGGACTTCTCCCTGGTGGACGAGGATCACACTATCGATGTCTCCGAGCCCATCATGGCTGCCATCCTCATGGAGACGCCGTTCGTGGTGCTCTGCCGCGAGGATTGCAAGGGCCTCTGCCCTACGTGCGGCGCGAATCTCAACGAGGGAGACTGCGGCTGCGCCGCGAAGCGCGAGGCTGAGAAGCTCGCGGAGAGCCCGTTTGCGGCTCTTGCGGATCTAAACCTCGAGGATGATGACGAGAAGTAGCATATTTGCGCTTGACGTGAGAATCCTCCACCAAATACTGTGTATCTCTAGTGCGAACGCATCATTTCGTGCTATCATTCCATTTCGTCTGTGATAGACCGTCGCGTGCGGTGCGGCGTAAGTTCAGTAAGAGAGGTCAACAATGGCAGTACCCAAGCAGAAGAAGGGCCGCGGCGCGACCCACACCCGTCGCTCGGCCAACAGCAAGCTCGCTATGCCGGCCCGCTCCACGTGCCCCCAGTGTGGCGCCGTGAAGCTCCCGCACCGCGTGTGCCCGAGCTGTGGCTACTACAATGGCCGTCAGGTCATCGTCACCGAGTAGCGTAGAGAGCGC
>UQWE01000124.1 GCA_900544655.1 uncultured Coriobacteriaceae bacterium | reverse complement strand
AGGTCGAGGTCGTTCCTGCTGGCGACGAAGCGCGCGGCGCGATAGAGGCGGCTGTGGTACATCCACTGGTCGACGACGCGGATTGGGCGCTCGGGACGCATCTTGTGGGCGACGGAGTCCTCGGTGAGCACCGCGAAGCCGAAGCTGTTCACGAGCTCGGGGATGGCGTGGTTGATCTCGGGGTCGTTATGGTAGGGGCGGCCCGCGAGCACGATGCCGTGGGCGTCGTTGGCCTCCATCCAGTCGAGGGTCTCGTCGCCCTTGCGGTGCATGGTCTCCTTGAACTCGAGGTCAGCCTCCCAGGCGACGTTCACGGCGCGGTCGACCTCGGCACGGGTGATGTGCTCGCCACGGAAGCGGCCGCGGCCGTTGGCGGCGTCCTTCTCGCGCTGGACGGAGATGAGCTCGTAGAGGCGGCGCTTGAGCTCCTTCTTGTCGTCATACGGGATGAACGAGTCGAGGAACTCGACCTGGGGCGCGGCGAGCTCGTCGACGTTCAGGCCGAGCGCCTGCGGGTAGCTCATGACGATCGGGCAGTTGTAGTGGTTGCTTGCCGTCTCGTCCTCCTTGCGCTCCCAACGGATGCAGGGCATCCAGATGAAGTCCGGGTCCTTCTCGAGCAGGTTCATGATGTGGCCGTGGCTAAGCTTCGCCGGATAGCAGACGGACTCGGACGGCATCGACTCGATACCCGCCTCGTAGGTCTTCTTGTTCGACTGGTCAGACAGCACGACCGAGAAACCCAGCTCCGTGAAGAACGCGTGCCAGAAGGGGTAGTTCTCGTACATGTTGAGGGCGCGCGGGATGCCCACGGTGCCGTGCGGTGCGGTCTCGGGGTCGAGCACCGGACGATCGAACAGCAGCTTGTTCTTGAAGGCGAAGAGGTTGGGAGCGAGTGCCTTGGTGCGCTTGCCACCAGAGCCCTTCTCGCAGCGATTGCCCGTGATGAACTTGCGGCCGTTGCCGAAGTTGTTGATCGTGAGCAGACAGTTGTTGGAGCAGCGGCCGCAGTGGGCCTTGGTCTGCTTCACCTGGAGGTTGTCGATCTGCTCGCGGCTGAGCAGGGTCGAGGTGCCGTCCTTGCCGGCACGGTCGCGGGCGAGCAGGGCGGCACCATAGCAACCCATGCAGCCGGCGATGTCCGGACGAATCGCCTCGCGACCGGTAAGCTTCTCGAACGCGCGCAGCGTCGCGTCACTCATGAAGGTGCCGCCCTGGACGACGACATACTTGCCGATCTCCTCCGGGTCGCGCATCTTGATGACCTTGAACAGCGCGTTCTTGATGACCGAGTAGGAGAGGCCGGCCGCGATGTCGCCAACGGTCGCGCCCTCCTTCTGGGCCTGCTTCACGCGCGAGTTCATGAAGACGGTGCAGCGGCTGCCGAGGTCAACGGGCTTCTCGGCACCCATGGCGGCGCGCGCGAAGTCCTGGACGGAGAGGCCCATCGAATCCGCGAAGCTCTCGATGAAGCTGCCGCAGCCCGAGGAGCACGCCTCGTTGAGCATGATGTGCTCGATGATGCCGTTGTGCACGCGCAGGCACTTCATGTCCTGGCCACCGATGTCGAGGATAAACTCGACGTCGGGGACGAAGGCCTTGGCGCCGCGAAGGTGAGCGACGGTCTCGATCTCGCCCGAGTCGGCGCGGAGGGCCTCGATGAGCAGGGCCTCGCCGTAGCCCGTCGTGGTGACGTGGCCGACGGTGCAACCCTCGGGGAGCTTGTCGTAGATATCGTCCATGATGACGCGGGCGGTGCCCAGGACGTCACCACGGTTGTTGCCGTACCAGGTGTAGAGCAGCTCGCCGTCCTCGCCCACGACGGCGGCCTTCATCGTGGTTGAGCCGGCGTCGATGCCGATGAACACGCGACCCCGATACGTGGCGAGGTCGCCCTTGGGGACCACCTGCGCGTCGTGGCGGGCGTGGAACTCGGCGAGTTCCTCGTCATTGACGAACAGCGGGTCGAGACGCTGGACCTCACTGCCCTGCATGTCGCCAAGATTCTCGAGGGCGTCGATGACCTCCGCGAAGGTCACGCGCTTGTCGGACTCGCCGGCGAGGGCGGCGCCGGTGGCCACGAACAGATGGGCGTTGGTCGGGATGATGCGGTGCTCCTCGTCGAGCGCGAGCGTCTCGTAGAAGCGGTGGCGCAGCTCGGAGAGGTACTGGAGCGGGCCGCCGAGGAAGGCGACGTGACCGCGAATGGGATGGCCACACGCAAGGCCGGAGACCGTCTGGTTGGCGACGGCCGGGAGGATCGGGGCGGCGACGTCCGCGGGAGCCGCGCCCTCGTTGAGCAGCGGCTGGACATCGGACTTGGCGAAGACGCCACAGCGGCTGGCGATCGGGTAGATGTGGGTCGCCTGCTTCGCAAGCTCGTTGAGCCCGCCAGCGTCGGTGTGCAGGAGGCTCGCCATCTGGTCGATAAACGCGCCCGTGCCGCCCGCGCAGGTGCCGTTCATGCGCTGCTCGATGCCGTTGTCGAAGTAGATGATCTTGGCGTCCTCGCCACCGAGCTCGATGGCGACGTCAGTCTCCGGAATGAGTGTCTCGACGGCGCGCTTGCTCGCAATGACCTCCTGGACGAACTCGAGGTCGAGCCACTTGGCGAGCAGAAGGCCGCCGGAACCGGTGATGGAAACGCGCATGGAAGCGTTGCCGAGCACGGTGCGAGCCTTCTCGAAGAGCTCCCTTGCCGTGGCGCGGATGTCGGTGTGGTGGCGCTGATAGTTTGCGTAGACGATGCGGTCAGCGTCGTTGATGACGGCGAGCTTGACCGTGGTGGAGCCCACGTCGATGCCCAGGCGCAGGTTGGCGCGAGAGAAGTCCGTGGTGTTGGCGGGACGCAGCTCGGCACCGTCCTCAACCAGCTCGATGCCGCGGGCCAACTTGGCCTGCGCCGCATTGGATGCTGCGGGATTGTTAGTCATGGATGAGCTCCTTTTCCTCCGCGGAAGCATCCCCGCGCCCCGCTTTGTTCTTGAGTTGCATGAGGGCCAGCGCATAGGCCGGCACGTTGAAGTCAATGGACTTGCCATAGAGGTCGCCCGGGCGGACAAACATGAGCGAGGTCATGATCAACGCCATCGTGCTGACGTCCTCTCGCATGCCACCCGTAAGCCAGCGCGTAAGGACGCCGGCCTCGGCAGACACCGCAAAAGCAAGGTAGTAGTCGAAAAACGGGCCGAGGGCTCGGGAGTCGATGCCATCGAGGGCACGAGAGACGATCGCCTCGCGGCAGACGTCCTTGATCTTCTCGACGAAGGCGGGGTCGCCACCCTTGCCCAGAAGCGCGGTGAGATGCGAGGCGTTGTCGCGGAAGTAGCTCAGGAGCTCGACGGTTCCGGGGGCGGCCTCGAGCGATGCGAGGGCGGCGGTGAGCTCGTCGAGGTGCGACGACGAGATGTTCTCGACGAGGCCCCTGATGTCATCAAGGGCCTCGCGCTCGACGGCGTCGACAAGATCCGGGATGTCACGGAAGTGCGAGTAGAACGTGCGACGCGTGAGACCCGCGCGTTCGGTGACGGCGGTGACCGTCACGCGCGACAGATCGCCCGTGGCTTGAATCTCCGCGGCGAGGGCGTCGCGAAGCTGGGCGCGAGAGCGAATGCAGCGCCTATCGGCTCTGGCGCGACGGCGCGCGACAGCAGCCTGGGTGAGAAGATCTTGCACGCAACCTCCAGAGGTCTTGGCGCTGGCGGCGTCATCGAGCCACCATGGTCCTTTTATTACACAGCGTGCGCAGTATTTCACAATGTGAGCAATATCTGTCAACCGTTTGCCGACCCGCACGGATAGGACACAATCGCCGCAAGTCATGCGGCGGTTTCATCAGATATGGTCGCTATCGGCTCGCCTCGGCTAGCATGGATGCTGACAACGGGGAGGGCAGCGTATGGCGCAGGGCAGTTCCACAAACGGATACGGACGCGGCGCGGCGCCGTTGGGGAACCGGGGCGCGGTGGCTGCATCCGGCGCGCCGGTTCCCTCCCCCGCGCAACAAGCGCCCTACCTG
>UQWE01000123.1 GCA_900544655.1 uncultured Coriobacteriaceae bacterium | reverse complement strand
CTCGTGTTCGGTTTGATCGGCGGTATCCTTGGCGCTGCGGGTGTCGTGGCGGCGTTGAACTTCGGGGGCTTCTTCGACAGGCCTGCCTCCGTCACATCCGTGACGAACGCCGGCCAGTCCATCACGATCGATCCCTCCTCCGAGGACACCTCGCTTGCGACCGCCGTCGCGGCGAAGTGCCTGCCTTCCGTCGTCTCCATCAACGTGCAGACGAACGACGCCGAGGGCGTCGGTTCTGGCGTCGCCCTCGATGCGGATGGCAATGTCCTTACCAACTATCACGTCATCGAGGGTGCACAGACCATCTCGGTTTCCGTTGGTGGCAAATCGTATGACGCCACGGTCGTTGGCTCTGACGAGTCGAGCGACCTCGCCGTCATCAAGATCAATCCCGATGGCGCGACGCTCACGCCCATCGAGGTGGGAGACTCGAGCTCGCTTCAGGTTGGCGATTGGGTCATGAGTCTGGGCAGCCCCTTCGGTCTCGAGCAGTCCGTCTCTACGGGCATCGTGAGCTCGCTGTATCGTTCCACGATGATGCAGAGCACCTCGGGCAACACGATCTACACCAACCTCATCCAGACTGACGCGACGATCAACCCCGGCAACTCTGGCGGTGCGCTCGTGGACGACGAGGGCAAGCTTGTTGGCATCAACTCGCTCATCGAGAGCTATTCGGGCTCGAGCTCGGGCGTGGGCTTTGCCATTCCGGGCAACTATGCGGTCGAGGTGGCGAAGAAGATCATCAACGGAGAGACGGTCACGCATGCCTATCTCGGTGGCTCCTTCCAGACCGTGACGGCGCAGAACGCCCGCGAGAACAATCTCTCCGTCAACCAGGGTGCCTACGTTGCCGAGGTCACGAGCGGAAGCCCGGCCGAGCAGGCGGGTATTCGCAAGGGCGATATCATCACCAGCCTTGAGGGTGAGGAGATCACGAGCTCGGACGGCCTGGTGCTCGCCGTGCGCTCGCATAGCGTGGGCGACAAGGTGACCGTGACCCTCATGCGCGGCAGCAAGCAGATGTCCGTTGACGTGACGCTTGGATCGGACGAGTCCATGCAGAACAGCGAGCAGGACGAGTCCTCGCAGGGCTCTCTTCTCGAGCAATATCTCAAACAGTATGGCTATGGCAACGGGAACGGCAACTCGGACTCCCGTGGTCACGGGTTCAGCCAGCGATAAGGCGGGCGTGCGGGCGGCCTGATGCCCGGGACGACTGGGCTCGCGGGCAGCCTGATGCCCGGGACGACTGGGCTCGCGGGCAGCCTGATGCCCGGAACGATCTGGCTTGATGCAAGGCGCCGGTCTCGCACGAATTCGCGTGGGGCCGGCGCCTTTGTGCGACGTGGCGGGCTGTGAGGCGCTGGCGTTTGCTTGAATGACCGCATCAGCCTCGCGGCGTGTCCGGGACCTGCGGTACCATTCTGAGCAATCGACAGTGACCGATGGGAGTCTCGATGGTGCAGGGCAAGTCAAATAACACGCAGGCAGACGGGCAGATTTCTCTCTTTGGCGATATGCCGGAGGTAGAAGAGGCTGCGTCCGAGGCGCCCGCATCCGATGCCGCGAAGTCTCCGCGTGCCCGTGCGGCGGAGCTCAATCGCCTCCTCAATACCTATGCCTATCGTTATTACGCACTCGACGATCCCGCCGTCACGGATGCCGAGTTTGATCGTCTCGTCCGCGAGCTCAAAGCTATTGAGGATCTTCATCCCGAGCTTGTTGGGCCGGATTCCTACACCCAGCGTGTGGGCGGCTACGTCTCCGAGCAGTTCGAGCCGGTGCGCCACGCGCGTCGCATGTATTCGATCGATGACGCGATGAACCTCGAGGAGCTTGACGAGTGGCTTGCCCGTACGGACGAGGCCCTGGGCTCCACGCCGGAGCGCCCCGTCGCCTACACCTGCGAGCTCAAGATCGACGGTTTGGGTATCGCCCTCACATATCGTGATGCGCAGTTTGTTCGCGCGGCGACGCGAGGTGACGGCACCACTGGCGAGAACGTCACCGCCAACGTGCTGACGATTGCCGACATCCCGCACGCGCTCGCCGCGAATGGCCTCGCTAAGGTCGCCGACGGCGGCCTCGGCCAGTCGGTTGAGGTGCGCGGCGAGGTCTACATGCCCAAGCATAGCTTCGTTCGCCTGAACGAGGACGCGGACGCCGCGGGTCGCGAACCCTTCGCCAACCCGCGTAACGCCGCCGCCGGCAGCCTCCGTCAGAAGGATCCGAAGGTCACGGCCCATCGTGATCTCGAGACCTTCATCTACGCCGTGGCTGACGAGGCCCCGCTTTCCGTGAGCACGCAGTGGGAGTTCCTCCAGTGGCTCCGTGCCTGCGGCTTCTCGGTCAATCCCAACGCCCGCCGTTGCACGAGTGCCCATGAGGTGCACGAGTTCTGCGCCGATGCGCTGGCACATCGCGAGGACCTCGACTATGACATCGATGGCGTGGTGGTCAAGGTCGACTCGTTCGCTAGCCAGGAGGCACTGGGCTTTACGGCGCGCGCTCCGCGCTGGGCGATTGCCTTCAAGTTCCCGCCGGAGGAGAAGCGTACGGTGCTTCGCGAGATCCGCATTCAAGTGGGGCGCACGGGTGTGCTGACGCCGGTCGCCGAGTTCGATCCCGTCTTCGTCGCGGGCTCTACCATCGCCCGAGCCACGCTTCACAACATCGACGAGATTCGCCGTAAGAACGTGCGTGTGGGTGACACCATCGTGGTTCACAAGGCCGGCGACGTCATCCCCGAGGTCGTGGGTCCGGTGCTCGAGCTGCGCCCGGCGGACGCTCCCGAGTTCCACATGCCCACGACGTGTCCCAGCTGTGGAAGCCCCGTCATCCGCGAGGAGGGCGAGGTCGCCTATCGCTGCGTCTCCATCGACTGTCCCGCACAGGCTCACGAGCGTCTTTGCCACTGGGTGGGTCGCAAGGCGATGGACATAGACGGCTTGGGCGACGAGCTCATCGGCAAGCTCGTGGCTGCCGGCATGGTCTCGGACGTGGCGGATTTCTATGATCGTCTGACCGAGACGGCGCTTGCCGCGTGCCCGACGGGCCGCGTGAGCGTCGCGGGTGATGACATCCTCGTGGGCAAGACCATTGCCGCCAAGGTGATGGCCCAGGTAGAGGAGTCGCGCGGGCGCGGCCTGGCGCGCGTGCTGTTCGGCTTGGGCATTCGTCACGTGGGAGAGCAGGTCGCGCGCTCGCTCGCGAAGGAGTTCGGCAGCCTCACGAGCCTGATGTCGGCAGACGAGGAGCGTATCGCCGCGGTCGAGGGCGTGGGACCAAAGATCGCCCATAGCGTGCGCGAGTTCCTCTCTGTCGAAGAAAATGCCGCCGTGCTCGAGCGCCTGCGTGAAGCGGGCGTTGTTCTCGAGGAAGAGCAGGCGGGGGAGGCTGTCCCGCAGACGCTCGCGGGTCTCACATTCGTGTTGACTGGCACGCTCGAGCGCCACACACGCGATGAGGCAAAGGCTGCGCTCCAGGCGTTTGGCGCCAAAGTGTCCGGCTCGGTCTCGAAAAAGACGAGTTATGTCGTGGCAGGCGCCGCCGCGGGTTCGAAGCTTGCGAAGGCGGAGCAGCTCGGCGTGCCCGTGCTTGACGAGGAAGCGCTCGACCATATCCTCGAGACAGGCGAGGCACCCACTGCCTAAGTTGACAAAGGGACAGTCCCTTTGTCAACTATTCGTGGCCGCTGCAAAAGGAGCAAACGAAGTAAACGAAATCGCCCGGCCCCTTTGGGGTTCGGGCGATTTGCTTTGCGCGCGTACTGTGCGGGATTGCTTGTATGCCGGTTGCAGCTTTGGGCCAGGGCGTGATCAGCTCCGAGCCAAGACGGCAGCTGCTCACTTACCACGCGCGCGGCCGCGTAGGCGCGCGACGGGGAGGCAACGGCCGCTGCCTGGTAGGCACCGCTTGGCATGAGCTCGAGGACCAGCGCGCAGTCGATGCTTGTGTCGTCAACGAGAGCGAGCGGCAGGAGCATGAGCTTGCGGCCGAGGGCGGCGTCGAAGGCGGGCGCGACGTGACGGTAGCTG
>UQWE01000122.1 GCA_900544655.1 uncultured Coriobacteriaceae bacterium | reverse complement strand
TCCGAGCGCTACCCCCGGGGGGGCCCGCGGCGGCGCCATCCATACCGGCGGTATCGACACCGTCAAGCATAACCATGCCACGCGTCGGGTTATAGACCTTGGTCAGCAGGTTGAAGACCGTGGTCTTGCCGGCACCGTTCGGGCCGATGAGGCCGGCGATCTCGGTCTTGCCAACGGTGAAGTTGAAGTCATCGACCGCACGGAGGCCACCGAAATCAATGCCGAGGTGACGGCACTCGAGGACGGGACGATCGTAGAGATCGCGCTCGGGGATGATCGCGTCGCTCGGCAGCGGCACCATCTTGGTGCGCTCGCGGCGCTCCGCGGCGTGGCGCGAGGATGCGTTGCTAGGCATCGGCCTCGCCTCCCTTCTCGGTCGCGGCGTCCTGCGACTTCACGGGCCTCTTGAACTTGGACTTCAGGCCACCTGCGAGCTGGCGCAGCGTCGGGTTGTTGGAAATAATCATCACGAGGATGAGCACGACAGCGTAGATGAGCATGCGCCAGTCGGAGATGGCGCGCAGCATCTCAGGCAGAACGGTAAGGAGCGCGGCGGAGATGATCGAGCCTCGGACGTTGCCCATGCCGCCGAGAACCACGAACACCAGCACCAGGATCGAGGTGTTGAAATCGAACTTCTTCGGCACGATGGAGCTATAGCCCATCGCATAGAAGCAACCGGCGGCGCCTGCGAGGGCGGCGGCGACCACGAAGGCGATCATGCGGTACTTGGTAACGTTGATGCCCACGGACTCAGCGGCGATGCGATTGTCGCGCACGCTCATGATGGCGCGACCGGTACGGCTGTTCACGAGGTTGAGCACGACAGTCACGGTAATGAGCACAAGCACAATGCCGATGGCGAACGTCGACATCTTGGTGATGCCCGTAGCGCCCTGCGGACCGTTGATGAGCAGCGTACCGCCCTGCATGCCAAGGGCCTTGGCGTCGGCGAGCGAGAAGTGCAGGCCGCTGCCATCGAGACCAACATACAGGTTGTTCAGGATGTTCTTAATGATCTCGCCAAACGCAAGGGTCACGATGGCGAGGTAGTCTCCGCGCAGGCGCATGACCGGGATGCCGATGACAAAGCCGGCCACGCCCGCGATGACAGCGGCGATGACGAGCGCGATAACGTAAGCCAGGAGGGCGTTGTTGACGACCCCGTTCACGAGGCTGAACGCGACGAAACCCGAGAACGCGCCCACGCTCATAAAGCCCGCATGGCCGAGCGAAAGCTCGCCAGAAATGCCAACGACGAGGTTGAGCGACACGGCCATGCACACGTAGGCGCAGATGGGAACCAGCTGGCCCGCGAGCGAGTTGGTCAGAATGCCCGTAGCCTCGAGCACCGTCATGAGGACGAAGAATCCGATAACGATGGCGTACGTAACGAGATTGGACTGTAGGCGCTTGCTCATGCGGCGGGGAGCGGCTGCGACGTCGGTGTTCTTGTCTGCCATGGCGCTACACCTTCTCCCTGACGGTCTTGCCGAGAAGGCCGGACGGCTTCACGAGCAGAACGACGATAAGGACGCCGAAGACGATTGCGTCAGCGAGCTGCGTGACGACGTATGCCTTCGCGAAAATCTCGATGACCCCGAGGACAAGGCCACCCACAAAGGCACCAGGGATCGAGCCGATGCCGCCGATGACCGCGGCAGTGAAGGCCTTGATTCCCGGAAGCGAGCCAGTGGTGGGGATCAGTGTCGGGTAGGCGGAGCACATGAGCACGCCGGCGACGGCGGCGAGGCCAGAGCCGATGGCGAACGTGAGCGAGATGGTCGAGTTCACGTTGATGCCCATGAGCGTGGCAGCGCCTCGGTCCTCGGAGCAGGCGCGCATGGCTTTGCCCATACGAGTCTTACCGGTAAACATCGTCAGACCGATCATGACGACGATGCCGGTGACGACCGTGAGGATGGTGATGGCGCTCACCACGAGCTGCCCGCCAAACAGGGAAACGGACGGCAGGTTCACGACGGACGGGAACGACTTGGTGTCGGAGCCCCAGATGAGCAGCGCCGAGTTCTGCAGGAAGTAGCTCACGCCAATGGCGGTGATGAGCACGTCAAGCGACGGCGCGTCGCGAAGGGGCTTGTAGGCAAGGCGCTCGATAACGATACCCAGGACGGTGCAGCCGACGATGGAGAGCAGGACACCCACTCCGGTGGGAAGGCCCAGGTAGCTCACGGCACAGAAGCAGATGTAACCACCAACCATAATGATGTCGCCGTGGGCGAAGTTCAGCATCTTGGCGATGCCGTACACCATGGTATAACCCAGCGCGATGATCGCGTAGACGCTGCCGAGCGACAGGCCGTTGATGAGGTTCGTCAGAAAGCCCATGTCATGCCGCCTCCTTTCAAATCATGTCACCGAAACCGATTCGCAACTGGCGCGGAATCTCCCGGCAACCCTTGTCTCCTACTGACGAGCGGGGACCATCAAGCCAATGGTCCCCGCTCGCTATTCACACTATTACGGACGACGCGTCTTAGACGGAACGCGCGAGACGCCCGCCCGATCGCTGCAGGACTAGTCCAGCGGCTGGTACACGCCGTCCTTGATGACCATGCCCTTGGGCTCCTTGGAGACCTCGCCGGTCTCCTTCCAGGTCATGTTCTCTCCAGTCAGGCCAGAGTAGGAGTAGCCATCGACGATGGCAGCCTTGAGCTTGTCGCAGATGTCAGAGGCGCTCATGTCAGGCGTGCACTCGGTCTTCTCGAGGAGGTCCTTGACGACGTAGACGCAGTCATAGGCGTCAGCGGCGAACTGAATCGGCTCGTCACCATAGGCGTCCTTGTAAGCCTTGGTGAAGGCAGAGGTCTTCTCGTCGGTCGCAGTGGCGACGAACGGAGTCAGGAGCATGAGGCCCTCGGCGAGGGAGGTGTCGAAGCCCTCAACGGTGAGGATGCCGTCCATGCCATCGCAGCCGAAGAACTTCGGGGCATAGCCCATGTTGGCAGCCTGGGTGAGGATGAGCGCGGCCGGGGTGTAGTAGATCGGGAGGAAGACGAGGTCAGCGCCGGCGTTCTTCGCATCATTCAGCTGGACGGAGAAGTCCGTGGCGTTGTCGGCCGTGAACGTGGTGGTCGAGACGATGGTGAGGTTCTGCTCGGCAGCCTCGGCCTCGAACTTCTTGAAGATGCCGGTGGAGTAGGCATCGGAGTTGTCGTAGATGACGGCGATCTTGGTGCCGAGCTGCTTCTGCGCGAGGTACTGGGCGGACGCGGTGCCCTGGTTCGGGTCCGTGAAGCACATCTGGTACACGTTGTCCTTGCGCGGGGTGGTCACGTTGCCGTCAGCGTCAGCCTGGCCGCCGATGACGTCGTTGGACGAGGCAGACGGCGTGAGCTCGAAGATGTTGTCGGCGTTGGTCTCTGCGGAGACGGCCACGCACGGAGCGGTGGTAGTGGTGCCGACGAGGACCTGCAGGCCCCAGTCCTTCAGGTTGTTGTAGGCGTTGACGGACTTCTCCGGATCGTGCTCATCATCCTGGCAGTTCTGCTCGAACTGAATACCCCCGGCGGCGTTGATCTCGTCAACGGCGAGCTGGGCGCCGTTCTTGGTTGCGGTGCCGTAGATGGCTGCGGCACCCGTCAGCGGGCCGATGTTGCCGATCTTGAACGCACTAGCGGAACCGGCACCAGAGGCCGTGCTCGCGGAAGAGCCGGAGTTGCCGCAACCGGCAAGAGCGGTCGCGCTTAGAATGCTCGCGGCACCAGACAGCTTCACGAAGTTCCTACGAGTCATGTCAAAACGCTTGGACTCCATCTTTCATCCTCCTCGATACGGCCCGATGAGATGTTTTAGCGCACCCGGTCAGGCCTTCGCCGAGCGCGTTGGTTAGCTATCGTAGCGTGCATAAAACGGATAGCAAGATGGAACTCCATAAGGTGAAAACGTTTTAACACCACCGAAATACTGGCCCAGCCTTGTAGGCGAATTCAATATAGGAAGTGACGCCAGCAGGGACGCCGACGCCACTTGGTCGCGCCCATATAGGAGGCGCGTTTATGCGATTGGTGAAGCGGGGCGCGAGGGAGCTGAGGCGGGCAAGCGGCGGGTCGGCGGCCGAGCGCGGAGCCGGCGGGACTAGCGGG
>UQWE01000121.1 GCA_900544655.1 uncultured Coriobacteriaceae bacterium | reverse complement strand
GCCGTCGCACGGACGACCGCCGCGGCAAGGACGGCCCGCGCCGCTACTCCGACGGTCCCCACCGCTCGTCATCGCCCTCGGACCGTCGCGGTCCGAGCCGCGGAAGGTACTAAAGACCGCGCGAACGGCACCCGCCCGCCGTCCTCCACACATAAAGACCGCATAAAGTGGCACCTTAAGCTGCTTGACTTCAGCACCCGCGCCGAGGTCAGGCAGTTTTATCCGCGTCGTCCAGTTTGCGACCCCACGGGCCACAAACAAGACCGTAGTGGCCCGGACGCGCACAGGAGCGGCCGGGACAGAAAGCCCCCGTCACAAGGAGAGCAAGGAACATGGGTGTTTCTCGCGCAGCCGAACCCTCGACATAGACAAAGAAGAGGTCGTCGGCTAAGTCTGCCGGCATCCCGCTATCCGCGGCGATGATTCTCGTTACGCTTGGCGTCGTCTACGGTGACATCGGAACGAGCCCGATGTACACGCTCAAGGCGATCATGAGCGGCAACGGCGGCCTCACCACGATGAGCCAAGACGTCGTCATCGGCGCGCTGTCCCTCGTCATCTGGACGATGACCCTCATCACCACCGTCAAGTACGTGCTCGTCGCCATGAAGGCGGACAACCACAACGAGGGTGGCATCTTCGCCCTCTACAGCCTGGTGAAGTCATGTACATCTGGCGCCGCGGCACCACCATCGAGCGCACGCAGAGCGTCTACCTACCCACCAAGCAGTACATCGACCAGCTGGCAGAGCTTCGCCAGGACGATGAGATCCCGTTCCTCGCCGACAACCTCGTCTTTCTCACGAACGACTCCTCACCCGACAGGCTCGACCGCGACATCCTCTACTCGATCCTGGACAAGCGTCCGAAGCGCGCCCGCGCCTACTTCTTCCTAACCATCCAGGTCACTGACGAGCCGTACACCCATGAGTTCTCGGTCAACACCTTTGGTACCAACTTCATCTTCAAGGTGCAGATCCGTCTCGGATTCCGCGTGAACCAGCGTGTCAACGAGTACCTCTATCAGATCGTCGAGAAGCTCGTTCAGGACAACATGATCGCGCCGCAGCACCACAAGTACTCGATCTACAAGAAGAAGAGCTCGGTCGGCGACTTCCGCTTCTGCCTCGTGCGCAAGGTGCCGTCCAGCTCCGCCGACATCTCCGCGTTCGACCGCAACATCATCAGCGCGAAGTACATCATCCGTCGCATCTGCGGCTCGCCCGCGCACTGGTATGGCCTCGAGAGCTCCTCCGTCATCTTCGAGTACGTACCGCTGTTCGCCCGCACGAAGCGCCAGCACACCCTCGACTACATCGAGCTCCCCGATGCCCTCAAGCGCGCCGGCCTTGCCTATGACGAGGGCAGCGACGAGTACGTCGCCCTCCACACGGGCCGCAGGGTCCAGCTTGACGACGCCGAGAAGTACTTTGACGAGGAAGAGGAGGACGTCGACCTCTTCGATGCCGCCGTCCGCAAGGCCCACGATGATGAGGCCCGCTACGTCGAGGACAGCATCATCGGTGGCGACACCGCAGTCTTCCGCCCCGTCTCAGCCGATGACGAAGAGGACGATGACACCGAGGAGAACGAGGACTAGCGACTCCGTCTAACCCGCCTCAAGCAAAGCGGCGGCATCCCGAGCGAGGGTGCCGCCGCTTATCGTTGTATGTGGGAATCCCTACTCCCCGCGCTCCTCGATGGGCGCATACTCCTTGCGGCCAACGACGGAGTTATACGCCGGGCGGATGATGCGGCCGCAGCCGTAAAGCTCCTCCATGCGGTGAGCAGTCCAGCCGGCAAGACGCGCCATGGCGAAGATGGGCGTGTAGAGATCGGCCGGCACGCCCAGCATCGAGTGGACAAAGCCCGTGTACAGGTCGATGTTGGCGCAGATGGGCTTGTTCGTCCCACGCACGGCATGGATGACCTCGGGAGCCAGACGCTCGATGCCCTCGATGAGGGCGAGCTTGTCCTCGCAACCCTTCGTGGCAGCCAGATTACGCGCGTAGCGCTTCACGAGGCGAGCACGCGGGTCGCTCTTGGTATATACCGCGTGACCCATGCCATAGATGAGCCCCGTCTGATCGAACGCCTGCTTTGTCGCGAGCTTCTCGAGATAGCTCGCAAGCTCGTCGTCATCGTCCCAGCGCTCGACGTGGGCAGCCACATCCTCGATCATGGCGCCGACCTTTGAGTTGGCGCCACCGTGCTTGGGGCCTTTGAGCGAGCCCATGGCGGCGGCGTAGGTCGAGTAGGCATCCGTGCCCGAGCTCGAAAGCACGCGGCAAGTGAACGTCGAGTTGTTGCCGCCGCCGTGCTCCGCATGGAGCATGAGCATGACATCGAGCATCATGGCTTCCTCGCGTGTGAAACCATCGGCGCCACGCAGGACGTCCAGGACCGTCTCCGCCATGGAATAGCCCTCGCGGACGGGGGGAACGAGCAGCTTCTCGCCGGCGTGCGCGGAGACGGAGGCCTCGTGGGCGATAGCCGCGATGCGCGGCAAGCGGGCGAGAAGCGACAGGGCCACATCGACCTCATGCTGGTGCCCCGTGTTGTCAGGGCACTCATCGAAGGCGTAGAGCAGCAGCGTCGAACGCGCGAGCACGTTCATGACGGAACTCGACTCCGTCGTGCGCGGGAACAAGCTCAGATAGCCAGTGGGCAGCTCGCGGCGGGAGTCGATGCGGGCGTTGAAGTCCGCAAGCTCACTCGCGCTAGGCAGGCGACCGGAGATGAGCAGGTACGCCATCTCCTCGTAGCCGAAGCGACCGACACCATGCGTTTTCGAGACGAGGTCATCGAGGTGATAGCCGCGGATGATGAGGTCGCCCTCGTCAGGCACGACCTTGCCATCGACCTTGTTGTAGCCGTGAACGTCCGAGATGGTCGTGAGGCCCACGAGCACGCCCGATCCGTCGGCGTTGCGCAGGCCGCGTTTGACGTCGTACTCGCGAAACATCTCCTCCGGCAGCTTGTCGACCTTGGCATAGCCCTCGTAAAGGCCTTCGCTTTCCGCGGGACGGCCGAGCGCAGCCTCGTCCGAGGGCATGGGAGTGACGTCCGTGACGCTCAGGAGAGCCGAGGTATCGTCCGTCGACAGGATGCGACGCGCAACGCGCTCGCGAGCGCTGCGGGGCGTCAGATGCGATGAGAAAATCGCCATGGCACTTCCTTACAGGCGATACATGAACTTGAAGACATCCTCGCGCTGAATCGTGATCTGCACGCCAAGCTGCTTGGCAAGCTCATCGAGACCGACGTGGATTTCCGCGAAGTCGGCATCACCTAGGTCGACGAGAGTCGTCATCGTAAACAGACCCTGGAGAATCGTCTGGGAGATGTCGAGAATGTTGACATTACGCTCTGCGAGCAGACCTGCGACTGCGGCAACGATGCCGGACTGGTCTGCGCCAAGAACGGAGACAATGGCGCGGTTGGACGTGGTGTTAGCGTTCGTGGTCTCGTCACTCATGGTGTCCCTCACATTCTGATGGCCGATGTAGCTCGCAATTGTAACGCACCCGGATTTCCAGCTCGTGACAAGGCGGCATCCCAAAGGCAGGACATGCATCGATGCGTCCCGCTGCGACGAGACGGCGCGCTCGCCACTTGCTCACCACTCGTCAAATGCTCGATAGTTGACCTTGTCTAACTTTATGGCTACTCTTTGCACAATAGTTAACCGTGGCTGACTATATTGAGGGAGCAGACATGACGTTGGATGGAAATGGATTCGAGCGCGCCATCGTCAAACATTGCTCGCCCGCACTTGTGGGCATCAAGCCAGCGTGCCTGTTTAACGTGCCCGGCGACTTCGCGCCGCATGAGGGACAAGAGACCGCCCACGAGCAGCGCGCGTCGCAGCTGCGCAACGCCCGGCTCGACGCGCTCATCGCACGTGCAAATCGCCAACTTGCAGGCACGAGCGTTCACGTGCGCGTACTCGCCCGCAGGAGCTGCGGCGCACTCGTGCTTGTATACCGGCCACAGCTTCTCGCGCGCGAGCTCTCCGCGCCGCACGCCCCCGCGACTATGTTCTCGTGGGGCTACGAGACGACGGGGCCCGGCTGGCTCGAGGCGGCGGTGCCGCGGCCGGGGCGCAGACCCCCGCGGCC
>UQWE01000120.1 GCA_900544655.1 uncultured Coriobacteriaceae bacterium | reverse complement strand
AAGCGAACCATGTATCCGGGCGGGGTTGGCCGCCAAGCGTGCCGCCACGCCAGCAAGGCAAAAACCAATCTCCTCCCGTTATCGAAGCGCAACGTTGCGGTGGTAGCGTGGCTCGAGGACTATTCGCCACTACGGGAGGCAAGCATGCAAGAGCTCAGCCAGCGCACGTCGCAGTTCACGGATTCCGTGATTCGTCGCATGACGCGCGTTTCCATGAAGTACGACGCGATCAACCTGTCACAGGGCTTCCCTGACTTCGATCCCCCTGCGGAAATCACCGACCGCCTTGCCGAGGTCGCCCATAAGGGACCGCACCAGTACGCCATCACCTGGGGAGCGCCCAACTTCCGCGCGGCGCTTGCTGTCAAGCAGAGCCCCCGCATGGGCATCGATATCGACCCCGAGACCCAGATCGTCGTCACCTGCGGGTCAACCGAAGCAATGATGTGCTCCGTCATGACGGTCACCAACCCTGGCGACCGCGTCGTGATCTTCTCGCCGTTCTATGAGAACTACGGAGCGGACACGATCCTGTGCGGCGCCGACCCCACGTACGTGGAGCTTCACGCGCCCACCTTCACCTTTGACGAGGCCGAGCTCGAGGCGGCGTGCGCCGTGCCGGGCACGAAGGCGTTGATCCTGTGCAACCCGTCTAACCCCTGCGGCCATGTTTTCTCGCGCCCTGAGCTCGAGTTTATTGCCAAGATGGCCGAGAAGTATGACCTGTGGGTCATCACCGACGAGGTCTACGAGCACATCGTGTACGCGCCGTACGAGCACATCTACTTCGCGAGTCTGCCGGGCATGGAGAAGCGCACGCTTTCCTGCAGCTCGCTCTCGAAGACCTACAGCATGACCGGTTGGCGCCTGGGCTATGTCATCGCGCCGGCAGATGTCATCGACCGCGCGCGCAAGGTGCATGACTTCCTTACCGTGGGCGCCGCGGCTCCTCTCATGGAGGCGGCCGTTGCAGGCCTCGAGCTGCCGCAGTCCTACTATGACGAGCTCACGGCGCTCTACACCCACAAGCGCGACCTGTTCTGTGACGGCTTGCGCAGCCTCGGCTTCGACTTCATCGAGCCGCAGGGCGCCTACTACGTCATGGCCGACGTCTCGAGCCTGGGCTACGAGAGCGACTATGATTGCGCGGTGGACCTCATCAAGAAGGTGGGCGTGGGCACGGTGCCTGCGAGTTGCTTCTATGACACGCCGGAGAACCGCTTCGTGCGCTTCCACTTCGCCAAGTCTGACGAGGTGCTGAAGGCCGCCCTCGATCGTCTCGACGGCTGGCGCGAGAAGATGGCGAAGTAGGAGGCGTGCGAGGATGGCGGGCGGCGCGTGCCCTGGGTGGCTCGCGGAGGGCTGGGCGTTATGCGTTGTCGGGAGGCGCTCGTCCATTCGCCGATTTGCAAAAACGGGGCATCTACCTGCGCATGCGCAACGTAACGTATCGTTTACAGAAAAAGCTCTTGCTTCTGCGCGGAGGATGCGCGTATAGTCTCCGGCAACGCGCAAGAGCGCATCGAATCGAAGTCGAGAGAGCAGAGAGGAGTGCCAACATGTTCAAGTCCCAGAACAACAACTGGTGGTGGCGCAACTCGATCTCTCTCGGTCGATGGTGAGTCTTATCGCGCCATATTTTTCGCGATTAGAAGGGCTCCCGGGCGACCGGGGGCCCTTTTTTCGTATCGCGGCAACAGTCCGCAAAACACAAGCCCTAGCAAGTCAAACAATCCCGACGACCAGCCGGGAACAAAGGAAGGAATCCAAAAATGTCCGAGAACACCCAGCAGGCCCGCACCGTCTCCGCCAAGTCCACCGACGCTCTCGACCTCAAGGCCCTCGTCCTGCTCGCCATCCTGCTCGCCGCCGGCTTCATCCTGAACTTCACTCTCGGCAAGGCTATCTCCACGATGTCGGGCGGCATGATCTCCCCCGAGTTCATCATCTCGGCCTTCTGCATCACGATCCTCGTCGTCCGCCCGAACATCCCCCAGGCGCTCGTCATCGGCCTCATCTCCGCCGCCGTGATCCAGCTCACTACGACCTCGCCCTTCATTGACTTCGCCGCCGAGGGTGTCTCCGCCATGCTCATGGCCGGCATCGTGTCCGCCGCCGCCAAGAAGGGCTCCGTCAGCCCGGTTGCCGCCGCTGTCGCCACCTTCGCGACCACCGCGGTCTCCGGTGTCATCTTCATGGTCATCAAGATCGCGATGGTCGGCGCCGCCGAGCAGCTCGCCGCCGCGATGCTCCCCGTCATCATGCTCACCGCCGTCTTCAACGCGATCCTCGTCGCCGCGCTCTACGTCCCCATCAAGAAGGCCCTCAAGCTCAACGACTAGCTTCCCGGCTTTGGGCGCCGCTTGCGCCCGCCGCCAGGCACGACTCGGAAAGCGTCACCCCGCCGGCGCCACCTCGACTCGGCACGCCGGTACCACCTCACGCAAAGCTCATCCGAAGGGATTCCACCATGGCCAGCACCGAAGCCCGCGCCGTCTCCGCCTCTGCCAAGTCCAACGGCCTCGTCGACATCAAATCCCTCGTCCTGCTGGCGATTCTGCTCGCCGCCGGCTTCATCCTCAACATGACCGTGGGTAACGCCCTGGCCACCGTTGGCATCAAGCCGCAGTTCATCATCGCTGCCTACGCGCTCGCGATCATCCTCACCCGCGCCAACCTCGTCCAGTTCGTCATCTACGCCGTCGTTTCCGCCTGCGTCATCCAGATCACGACGTCCATCCCCGGCCTGAACTTCCTCACCGAGACCGTTGCCGCCGTCGCGATGTTTTGCCTCTGCAGCCTCGACCGCAAGCCCGGCGGCTTTGCCCTGACCCCGCTCGTCGCCACCTTCCTGACGACGCTCGTCTCCGGCGCCCTCTTCGCCGTCATCGGCACCGTGATGATGGGCGCGCCGATTGCCAGTGCCATGGTCAAGGTCCCGCTCGTCCTCGGCACCGCCGTCTTCAACGCTGCTGTCGTCCAGGCGCTCTACATCCCGCTCGTCAAGGTTCTCGGTAAGTAACTTAGATACCATGTTGGCGCCGGCTCTCATGCGGGCCGGCGCCTTTTCGTGCGCCACGGCCATGTCTGCTGTTCTCGTACGACCGCTCGTCCCGCATCGCGCGCCCGCGCCTCGTGCGTGTTTGCACCACCCACGTTCCGCGCCGCGCATGTCCATTCAAAACCCGACCGCTTCGAAAGGCCCCATCCACCATGACCACGGGCAAACCAATCATCGAGCTCAAGGACGTCAGCTTCTCTTACGACGGCTCCGGCGAGTCTGCGAGGGAGAAGGCGCTCGACCGGGTGTCCCTCTCCATCGGCGAGGGAGACTTCGTGGGCGTCATCGGCCCGTCAGGCGCCGGCAAGTCCACCCTCGCTGCCGTCATGAGCGGCGCCATCCCGCATCACTTCACCGGCCAGCTCTTCGGCGCGACGTTCGTCGACGGCAGGGATACCTGCGACGTCACCCTGACGGACATTTCGAGCGTCGTCGGCAGCGTGCTCCAGGACATCGACGCACAGATGGTCGCGTCCGTCGTGGAGGACGAGATGCTGTTCGGCCTCGAAAACTTCGGCGTGCCGCACGACCAGATCGAGGGACGTATCACGACCACGCTCGAGACCGTGGGTATCTCCGATCTCCGCGATCGCGAGATCGCGACGCTGTCCGGCGGCCAGAAGCAGAAGGTCGCCATCGCCGCCATCCTGGCGCTCGAGCCGCGCGTCCTCGTCCTCGACGAGCCCACCGCCGCACTCGACCCCGCTAGCTCGCGCCTCGTCTTCGAGACGCTGCGCGAGGCGAACGAACGCCTGGGCGTGACCGTCGTCGTCATCGAGCAGAAGGTCGCCCTGCTCTCCGAGTACTGCGGCCGCATCGTCGTTATGGCCCGCGGCCACATCGCCTTCTGCGGCACGCCGCACGAGGTGTTCTGCCACTCCGAGGAGCTCCGCGCGATTGGCGTCGACAGCCCGCGCGTCGCCCGCATCTCGAACTGTCTCGTCAGGGATGGCTTCATTACGGCGGGCGAGCCCTGCCTGAACGTGACCGAGGCCGAGGCCCTCGTTGCCGGGCTCGTGGGCGTCCGCGAGGGCGTTGCGACCGGCAGCAGCCAGGCCGCGG
>UQWE01000119.1 GCA_900544655.1 uncultured Coriobacteriaceae bacterium | reverse complement strand
CCGCAAGGCAGCAGGCGGAAGACGCCGCCGTGGCCGAGGTCGAGCGCAGTATCGCCGAGAGCCGCGCGCAGCTCGACCAGGGCCAGGCCGAGCTCGACTCCTCCCGCGCCGAGCTCGATGCCCAACTTGCCGCCGCCCAGGCAAAGCTCGACGACGCCCAAAGCGAGGTTGACGGGGGCACGGCCGAGCTCGAGGAGAATCGCGCCGAGTTCGAGCGTCAGAAAGCTGAGACCCTCCGGAAGATCGCCGACGCCCGTGCCAAGGTCGAAGCTATAAGGCATGCCACCTGGTATGTCCAGGACCGAGGCTCCATCTCGTGCTTCTCCTCCATCGACACGGACGCCAGTTGCATCGAGACGCTGGGCTTCGTCTTCCCGGTCATCTTCCTCGTGGTCGCCATTCTCGTTGCCCTCACGACGGCAATGCGCATGGTCGAGGAGGAGCGTGGACTCATCGGCCTTTACAAGGCGCTTGGCTACCACCGCGGCAGCATCATGGCAAAATACGTCCTCTATACCGCGGGCGCCGCCCTCGCAGGCGGCATCGTCGGCGCCATTCTCGGCTTCGTCGCACTGCCGCTGTTCCTTTTCAAGTTCTTCGCGCTCATGTATACGCTGCCTGCCTTCGAGCTCTCGTTCTCGCCGGCGCTCTGCGCGCTTGCCATGGGCATCTTCGTTCTCGGCATCGGTGCCACCACGGCGCTCACTGTTAGCCGCGAGCTCACGGAACAGCCCGCCCAGCTCATGCGCCCGCGCGCGCCCAAGGCGGGCAAGCGCATCCTGCTCGAGCGCATGCCCGTAATTTGGAACCACCTCGGCTTCCTCAACAAGGTCACGGCCCGTAACCTCTTCCGTTACAAGGGCCGCCTCGCGATGACGGTCTTCGGCGTCGCCGGTTGCTGCGCGCTCATGATTGCCGGCTTCGCCATCAATGACACCGTCGAGGGCCTCTCCGCCAACCAGTACGGTGGCAACGACCGCGCCGGCGTCTACTCCTATGACCTACTTGCCGTCACCCGGGCGGATGACCTCGAGGAGGCGGCACGCGAGCTCACTCAGACACCCGAGGTCGCGACCTACACCTGCGTCTACACTGACAACGTCACCGTCGAGCGCAACGGCAGCCAGGACACCGCCCAGCTCATCGTCGTGCCAGACGGTTTCCCCCTCGACGGCTTCATCAACCTGCGCGGCGAGGATGGCACCAGCGTCTCCCTCGACGACGCCACGCGCGATGGCGGTGCGCTCTTCACCAAGAGCGCCGCCAACGTCCTCGGCTTTGGCACCGGAGACGAAGTTACGCTCAAGGACACCAAGCTCAACCAGGCGAGCGTGAAGGCGTCCGGCGTCGTCATGAGCTACCTCGGCAACACCGTCTACATGACGCAGTCCACCTACGAGAAGCTCTTTGGCGAGAAGCTCGAGGCCAATGCCCTCATCGCCAACCTACTCGGAACGGATGACGAGAAGATTGACTTCTGCAACAAGCTCGCCAATGACACGCGCTACCTTAACATCACCAACGTCCGCCAGGGCGTGCGCGACTTCTCAGACGTCTTCATCCTCATCCGCTGCGTGACGGCCCTGCTCATCGTGCTTGCCGCAGGTCTTTCCTTTGTCGTGCTGTTCACGCTCTCGACCACCAACGTGTCCGAGCGCGAGCGCGAGCTCGCAACGATTAAGGTGCTCGGCTTCCGTCGTGGCGAGGTGCGCACCTACATCAACAAGGAGATGCTCATCCTCACGTTTATCGGTACGGTTCTCGGCGTTCCGCTTGGTCTTGCGCTATCGCAGTCGCTCACCCATGTCCTCAACATGCCTTCCTTGTACTTTGCCGTTGAGGTTGCACCTGCGGGCGTCATCATCTCCTGCGCGCTATCGCTCGCGTTTGCCGTCATCGTCTGTCTCATCACGAGGCCCTCGATCGACCGCATCGACATGGTCGGAGCGCTCAAGTCCGCTGAGTAGCGTCGCGCCACGATGCGACTAGGGATATAAGCACTTAGCACTTCGGCCAGATCTAGCAGGCATAGTCAGCGGATTCGCATCGGTGAGTCCGTACATCAGCATTGTCAAGCCATGGCAAAGGCGTGATCGTCGTTCCGGGGCTTGGGTAGAATGAACCCCGATTCACACGACGAAGGACACACATGATCAATCCGCTAGCTAATAGGTCGGGGTCCGAGCAAAACGCAACGCGCAGGCGAAGGCTCCGCAATAACGGCGAGGTTGCCGTCCGCCCAAGGGGCGCCCGTTTCTCCTCTGACACCGGCAAGGACGAGACAATGGACGAGGAGGCTGGTCGCCGACGCAGCAGGATGCGTGGTCGTGGTGGTCGTGGCAACCGCGCCCAGCGTCCCAGGCGTCCTCGCAAGCCTAGCCGCCTCGGCATGATCGTTGGCGGTTGGTGGAACCGCCTCATCGGTGCCGTGTACTCCGGCTCCCTCTCGAGCCAGACCGAGCAGTATACCGCCCACAACACCACGCAGGACTACATTTGGAACTCCGTGGGCCTTGGCGCCTGGGGTGTGGTCTTCCCCGTCCTCTCCGTCGTCACGACGCAGCTCTTGAACGTCGAGCAAGGCGGTCGCTTCTCGATGGCGTTCGTCACGGGTACGCTGCTCCTCTTCATCGCCAACTTCGGCGTCCGCACCTACCAGGCATCTGACATCTCAGAGAGCCACTCCTTCGCGGATTACCAGGCCTGCCGTGTCGTCACCGTCGCCGCGATGCTGCTCATCGGCGTGCTCTACTGCCAGATCCGCGGCTATGATCCGGAGATGTTCGGCCTCTGCATGGGCATGTTCGTCTATCGTGCCGTCGATGGCCTCGCGGATGTCTACGAGGGTCGTCTCCAGCAAATGGACAAGCTCTACCTCGCCGGCATCTCGCAGGCAGTCCGTTCGGCCGCCGCCATCGTCGCCTACTGCGTGCTGGTTTTCATCACGAGGAGCATCTCTGCCGCCGGCATCGCCATGGGCGTCGCCGCCGCCGCATCGTTCGTCCTGCTCACGCTCCCGCTCACGTTCTTCGAAACGCCCAAGAGCAAGAGACTCAGCCTGGGGAGCGTGAAGGACCTCTTCGTTCAATGCTTCCCGTTGTTCGTGGCGCTGTTCCTCTATAACCTCATCGACAACATGCCTAAGTTTGCCATGGAGGGCGTGCTGTCGTATGACAACCAGCTCTACTTCAACGCGCTCTTCTCGCCCGCGCACATGATCATCATGGTGATTGGCTTCGTCTATAAGCCACAGCTCATGCGTCTTGCCGAGATTTGGGCTGATCCCGAGCGCCGCGGCCGCTTCGACATCATCGTGCTCGCCGTGCTTCTGCTGATCATCGCGCTCACGGGTGGCGTCGGCGTCTTCATGGCAACCGCTGGCATTCCCATCATGAGCTTCATGTATGGCGTTGACTTCGAGCAGTTCCGTGGTCTGTGCTATGTCATGATCGCGACGGGAGGCGTCTGCGCCGCGATCGACTTCCTCTACCAGATCATCACGGTGCTGCGTCGCCAGAAGGCCGTCACGCGCGTCTACCTGCTGACGCTCGGCTTCTCGCTATTCGTGCCGCCGCTGCTCATCGGCTTCACGGGCCTTCCCGGCGCGGTTCTCGGATACCTCATCGTCATGTGCATCCTTCTCGTGCTGCTGGTGACCGAGTACCTCTCGATCCACGCCGAGCTCTCCGAGACGCTCAAGAGCTACCGCGATCATGTCCACGCGGCGTTCCCGGAGACGCAAAGGAGCTACCGCAAGCGCGCCGTCCGCGACACGAAGTAGCTCGCGACCACGGGACGATACCGTCCGCGGCGGCAAACTCGCTGACGCGGCAAGTCCCTGGCGCCCACGGCGAGCTCCGAGATGCGGTATGGGCGCGACCCGCAGCCCCACGGGCCGCCGACGTAGCGTAGCCACTGCGTGCCTCGCAGGCCCGCCGCCGTGGGGGGACATCTCGGAGTGACGCGCTTAAGCACGGTTTGGAACCCGCAAGCGTCCCCACAATCGAGCACTCCGCTCTATGCGAATGCCTCAACCACCAACAAGTCAATATAGAGAGGCCGTTCCGCACCACCGAGGTGGACGAAACGGCCTTTTTGCGCCGCTATGAAAAATGTCTTAGTGACCGTCGTCGTGGCTCTTTGCGGCCAGCGGCGCGGCACCCGCCCCTCCGCGTGCCGGGTG
>UQWE01000118.1 GCA_900544655.1 uncultured Coriobacteriaceae bacterium | reverse complement strand
GGGCGCTTCGCGATTGCCCGCCACGCCGGCGCCACCCCGTGACCAGCCCGCGAACGCACGACGCGCTCGCGATTACCCGCATATCCTCAATGAACCGCAGCTAGATAGGTAAACGGCCGGGACGAGTCAGCCTCGCTCCGGCCGTTTTCGTTTGGCATGTCAGCGCCCACGCCTCAGGGTCCTACTCCTCGCGCTCGTCTCCCATGAAGAAGAGGGCAACGGTGCCGGGGCCCGTGTGCGAGCCGATGACCGTGCCGATATTGTTGATCACGACCTTGCCCGCAAGCGCCGGGAACCTGGCCTCGACCATGTCGCGGACGGCCTCGGCGTCCTCGCAGCACGCGCTCATCGAGAGCGAGCACTTGCCGGCGTAATCATGCCCGTTCTGGACATGCTCCTCCATGCGGGCGACCATGTCCTTCTCCGCCTTGGCCTTGGTGCGGATCTTGTCGCGCGGGATGAGCTTGCCCTCGTTGTCCATGTTGAGCACGGGGCAGATCTTGAGCGCGGTGCCCACGAAACCGCTCACGCGGGAGACGCGGCCGCCACGAACGTAGCTCGAAAGGTCGGTCGAGAAAAACCAGTGGTGCACGTGGAGGCGGTTCTCCATCGCCCACTCGAAGGCCTCGTCGAGCGTGGCGCCCTCATCGCGCTTATCGGCGAGATAGTCCACGAGCATGCCGTAGCCCGAGCTCGCGCCCAGGGAATCAACAACGAGTACACGGCGGCCGGGATGCGCCTCCATGACTTGCGTCGCGGCAAGGCGGGCGCTGCCGTAGGCGCCGGAGAGGCCGCTCGAGAGGGAGACATGCAGGATGTCCGAGCCCGCCTCCACGATGGGCTCCCACAGCTCGGCGAACTCGCCCACGCTCACCTGCGAGGTGGTGGGGGTGGTGCCGGCCTTGATGGCGGAGTAGAAGTCCTCCGGGGAGATCGACTGGTAGAGGTCATCGAGGTGGTCGACGCCATTTTCGTTCCAGTGGAAGCAGGCGTAGGGAATCTCACGGGAATCGAAGAAGCTCTTGTCCCTGTCCGCGGTGGAGCAGCAGGTAAGCGCGAAGTTTGCTATGGTGGTACCTCGTTATCGGCTCGGCATGCCAGCGGAACGGCGAGCACCAAAGGCGCGCCACCCCGTCGAACGTTTTACATGCATTGTACCGTGGGGCCGAATCCGGCGAGCATGGAGCGGAGCTCGCGGCCCGACGCTGCAAGCCCGTGCAAAAAAGTACGGTGCCCATGCGACAAAAGCATGACGTCCTTGCAACAAAACAACGACACCCGTGCAACAAAATTGAGATTCTGCGGCTCGATTTCGCCTCATGGCCTGATTCGGACAAATCCCAACAGGGGTTTTATTTGCCACCGTTCGAATGCCATTTCACGGAAATGGACTCTGACAGCATTTTTCAGCCGCAGAATCTCAAATTCGTTGCACGCGAGGCTCGGCAAGCTTCAGACAATGCCAGCGACACACGCATTTCGCGGCCTTCACAACACGCGAAAGAACATGACCTGACAGGAACAACACGCACAGGTACGACGCAATCAGGCGCGCAACGCGCATAGGCAAAAGAGCACCTCCTCGCCCCAGCGCAGCGCACTTAGGCAAAAAGTACCCTACATCCCCCACGAAACAATGCGGCCACCACACGCGCCTTCCCCACAAATAAAACCTCCCCTCAGCCAGCTCAGCCGAAGGGAAGTTCGAAGGCGCACATCTGCCAGTGTCTGAATCCTACCCGCCGTCGACATCCTTCGCGACGACCTCCTCGAGCACCTCGACGCCCGCGGCGGAGAGGTCCTCCCCGCCCTGGCAGAACTTCTTGTCGACCCAACCGGTGAGGATCGGCGCGAGGATTGCCGTGATGATGACAGCCGTGGCGATCTGGGCGTAGGCCGTCGGCGCGAGCTCGGCGTAACGCGGCGCGACCTCGGCAAGGGCGACCGGCGTCGTCATCGCGGTGCCGGCGACCGTGGAGCACGCGATGGCCGCCTTGCCGTTGCCGCCACATAGGCGCTCGAAGGCGAACGTCACCGGGCCGACGACGAACAGCGTGATGAGACCAAGCAGGACGCCCGAGATGCCGCCGGAGATGAAACTCGAGAGGCTCATGGACGCGCCGCGCTCGGACTCGTCGCCGAACTCGCCCATGATGCCCGTGTAGAGTGCCATGTTGCAGAACGAGATGCCCCCGATGACGGAAACCGAGGACAGGACAAGGAAGTTGTCGTTGAAGAAGTAGGCGATGCCCAGGCCGAGAGCGGCGGCGAGTACGAGTTTCGGGATGAGGATCACGATGCCGGTCTTGATGGCGCCCGGAGTCGACTTGAAGGAGATGCCGGCGCCGACGAACAGCAGAATCGCGGCGACGACGGCGTTCGATCCGCCGCGCGTAGCGGCCGTGAAGAAGCCGCCAATCTCGAAGACCCGCGGACAGAACGTGTTAAGGATGAGGCCGACGATCATCGGATAGATCATGATGTCGCCCGGAAGGCGCTGCACCCTTAACTTGGGCCCGGACGCCTCGGCGGTGACCGCTGCGGTCATCTCCTTGTCATCACCTGGTTGTGCCATTAGGTCCCCCTATCTGCCGTTTTTGGTTTGGAAATACTAACAAACGCAGATAAGAGTTCCCGAGATGTTCTCGCGCCTGTAACGAATGGGGTGCGGGGCAGCGCCCCGCACCCCATTCGCGGGCCCACGGCCCGCGATGCTTCCCGTCCCACGGAATCGCTTCAGGCGCAAGAAGGCCCGGCTAGCTGTCCGTGGCGCCAAATAGGTTCGCAGCGACCCCTTCGAGCGCGCCACCATCCTGCCATTTGCTCGCGGAAGGGCAATCCAGAGTGTCCGTTAATAGTAATTTCGCGAGCGGTGGTCAAAAACACCATCTTGGCGTACGCCCCACCATCCAAAACGGCCGATTTGAGGAATGTCTGCACCATCTTGAAAGATCCGGAGGATTGACTCCTTTGGCTCTCAAAGCCATCCAATTAATCTACCCGCATGTTTACAAATGTCTTGTTTAACGCGCTTTACGAACGAGCCTCAACACACACCCCGTGCGTACGCCAGGATGGGTATTTTGACCACCTGCCGTCAAAAACGCCGACCGTAGGTCACCCAAGCCACAAACTAGCCGCGCTTCGTCCTCAAACCGCACGACGCGGCAACAGCCTGCACGAGAAACTCCGTCGCACCCTCGCCACAAGGCTCATCGTAGTAGGCAACAAACCTCAGATCGGCGAGATATCCCTGACAAAGGCCCAGATACGCGGCATCTTCGGGTTCGGCGCCCCAGTGCAGGCCCACCCAGCGACGGTGCATCGCCACAAGCTTCTCCGCCTCGGGCCCACGAACGTCACCGTCCGCCATGGCAATCGAAAGCTGCCCCAGGACCGCGCGCTCGAGCTCCTTCAGGTCATTCCACGCAGCCGCGTCCATGTCGAGAATCCGCTCGTTAGCAGCGTCAACCGCCTCGTCTCCGTAGCGCTCGCGGACCTCAGCACCATAACGCTCCTCGTTCTCGCGAACCGCGCGCCAGCGCTCGAGCTGCGGCAGCACCGCGCCCATGAGCGACACCGCCTCGTCGAGCGTCATGCCCTCGTTCTCCGCCAGTCGCGGAGCACAATCCTCAATCATGGCCTCCATCGTGGTCTCATAGGTGTAGTGGCCACCGTCATAGCACCACTTGCAGTAGTGGTCGTTCTTCTTGCCGTCGGCGTCCGTGCCGAGGTCGGCCGGCGTGAGATACATGCCGCAGCTCTCGCAATAGTGCTCCGGCATCTCGAGCAGGTGCGAAAGGGGCTCGCCCGTAACAGCAGCCACGAGCTTCATCATGTCGATGCCTGGTGTCACCTCGCCGCGCTCCCAACGACTCACGGCCTGGCGCGTAACATAGAGCTTGGATGCAAGTTCCTCCTGCGTGAGGCCATGCGAACGGCGAACTGCCACGAGCCTGTCTGCGAATGCCATGGTGGGTCCTTCCTGCGGTTTCGATTGCTGACTCAAGTATGAGCGCCGCCGGATGGGCTGCCAAGCAATTGTTGGTTGCGCAGCCCGCGCCGCTCAGCAGGCGCGCGTCTCTGCAACGAGTCGGCTCGGAAACGCCCTGGCCGCGGAACCCGTCCGTAAGCATCCGCCCAGTGCGGCACACGGTAAGCGTTTGGGCCGCACAGCTAGCAGCCCGCCGCGAGCAGCGCAGCTAGCG
>UQWE01000117.1 GCA_900544655.1 uncultured Coriobacteriaceae bacterium | reverse complement strand
GGGAGCCGATCGCGCCCGTTGTGGCCTTGACGGGTCGCCCACGCAGGTGGTCCGGTCCTTCGTGCCGGAGCGCTCGAACGAGGCCGTCGAGCTCGAGGGGTCCGTCTGCGAGCAGGCCACGGGCTTGCTGCGCGTCATCGAGGAGGTCGCGCGATGAGCGGTCTGGTCGTTACTGCCGAGAAGTGCGTGGGGTGCCGTCGCTGCGAGCGCGTGTGCGCGAACGCGGGTATCGAAGTCGTCGACCGCAAGGCACATGTCCTGGACGAGTGCGTGAGCTGCGGCACGTGCGTCGACGCGTGTCCTGTTGGCGCCCTTTCGATCGAGAAGGACGCTGCGGGCGTCGACCTCTCTGAATACGAGAACATTTGGGTGTTCGCGCAGGTGGATTCTGAGGGCGCGGTGCTGCCCGTAGCATGCGAGCTGCTGGGTAAGGCGTGCGAGCTTCGATACCCGCGGGGCGGCGAGCTCGTTGCCGTGCTCGGGGAGCCTCTCGGCGCGGGTGTCGCTGGCGATGACGAGGCTACTGCCGACGACGCCGCCGAGGCGGACGCAAACGTTGTCACCCTCCTCTCCGCCGGCGCGGACGAAGTCATCCGCACGCGTGACGAGCGCCTCGCAGAGAATGACGCCGAGGTCTACGCCGCGTGGCTCTGCGACCTTGCCCTCGAGCGCAAGCCCGAGGTCATCCTCTACGGCGCGACCAACTTTGGCCGCGAGCTTGCGCCACGCGTCGCGGTTCTCCTCCAGACCGGGCTTACCGCAGATTGCACGATCCTCGAGATGGATACTGAGAAGGGTCTCCTCCAACAGACGCGTCCGGCGTTTGGCGGCAACCTGATGGCGACCATAGTCTGCCCAAGTCACCGCCCGCAGATGGCGACCGTGCGTCCGGGGATCTTCCCGGCTCCTGAGCCCCGCGAGGTGCGGAGCGTTGTCGTCGAGGATGTTCCCTTGGCGGAGGGGGTCGAGCGCCGCGTGCGCGTGCTCTCTCGCGAGGCGGCGGGTACCGATGGCTCGATCACCGATGCTGACGTCCTCGTCGTGGTCGGGCGTGGCATCGGCAGCAAGAAGGCGCTTGCGCCCGCGCGCCGGCTTGTCGAGCTTCTGGGCGAGCGGCTTAGCTGCAAGGTCGAGATTGGCTGCACGCGTCCGGTCGTCGAGGCCGGCTGGCTCGACTACTCGCATCAGGTCGGCCAGACGGGCGTCTCCGTGGCGCCGAAGCTCTTGCTGAGCCTGGGTGTGAGCGGTGCCATCCAACACCTCGCGGGCATCTCGGGCGCGCAGGCTATCGTTGCCGTGAACGATGACCCCGACGCTCCGATCTTCGGTGCCGCGCAGTACAAGGTGATCGGGGACTGCCACGCCGTCGTCGAGGAGCTCATTGCCCAGCTCGAAGCGTAGTCTGGCTTTTTGTGCGGCTCGCTTCGTGACTCTGCCTGATTCTGTTTCCTTCTCTAATTCTCGCCGCGCTTTATCGTGACGTACAAAAAGCGACCCCGGAGCCGTGAGGCTTCGGGGTCGCTGGCGTACTAGTGATGTCGTGAGGGGCGCTTAGCCCTCCAGGACCTCCATCATGGAGTGCGCGGCCTTCTTGCCGGCACCCATGGCCAGAATGACCGTGGCAGCACCGGTGACGATGTCACCGCCGGCCCAGATGCGCGGGTCAGACGTGCGACCGTTCTCGTCTGCCTCGATGTAGCCCCACTTGTTGAGGGCGACTTCCTCGGCGGCGAGCTTCGGGAAGGGGTTGGCGTTCGTGCCGATGGCCGTGACAGCGACGTCGCACGGAATCTCGAACTCGGAGCCCTCGACCGGGTGCGGACGACGACGGCCGCTCTCGTCGGGCTCGCCAAGCTCCATCCTCTCGAGCTTGACCTTGGTCACGAAGCCGTTCTCGTCAGCCTCGAACTCCAGCGGTGAGACGAGCGGGAGGATCTTGACGCCCTCCTGCTTGGCGTGGTGGAGCTCGGCCTTACGGGCAGGCATCTCTTCCTCGGTGCGGCGATAGGCGAGGGTGACGGTGTCGGCGCCGAGACGGAGCGCGGTGCGCGCGGCGTCCATGGCGACGTTGCCGCCGCCGAACACGACGACGTTCTTGCCGTGCTTGGTCGGGGTGTCGTACACCGGGAACTTCTCAGCCTTCATGAGGTTCACGCGGGTGAGGTACTCGTTGGCGCAGAAGACGCCGGGGAGGTTCTCGCCCGGGACGTTAAGGAACTTGGGCAGGCCAGCGCCCACGGCGAGGTACATGGCGTCAAAGCCCTGCTCCTCGAAGAGCTCCTTGGCGTCGGTGATGCGGCCCACGACGCTGTTGTACTCGAACTTGACGCCGAGCTTCTCCAGGCCGTCGATCTCGCGCTTGACGATCGCCTTGGGGAGACGGAACTCGGGGATGCCGTAGGTCAGGACGCCGCCGCCGGTGAAGAAGGCCTCGAAGACCGTGACCTCATAGCCGTTGCGGGCGAGCTCGCCGGCGCAGGCGATGCCGGAGGGGCCGGAGCCCACGACGGCGACCTTCTTGCCGTTGGACGGCTTGATCTCGGGGTCATGGGCGAGCTCGGTGGCGTTGTCGCCAAGGAAGCGCTCGAGCTGGCCGATGGCGATGGCGCGGTCCTTGTTGTTAAGGACGCAGTTGCCCTCGCACTGGTTCTCCTGCGGGCAGACGCGGCCGCAGACGGAGGGAAGAAGGCTCGCCTCGCGAATGATGTCGAGGCCGCCACCGAAGTCTCCCTCGCGGATCTTCTCGATGAAGCCGGGGATGTTGATGTTGACCGGGCAGCCCTGGACGCACTTGGGGTTCTTGCAGTCGAGGCAGCGGTTGGCCTCGGCCACGGCGTCGGCCATGGAGTAGCCGCGGTCGACCGGACGGAAGTCCTGCGCACGCTCCTCAGGAAGCTCCTCGACGTAAGGGGTGCGGGGAGCCTTCATGTTGGGCTTGTACTTACCGTTTACCTGTGGCATGCGCAGCTCTCCTCCTTATAAGCCTCGAGGGACTCGCCCTCTTCGGCGCGGTACGAACCCTGACGGGCGCGAAGGTCATCCCAGTCGACCTGGGTGGCGTCGAAATCCGGGCCGTCGACGCAGGCGAAGCGGGTCTTGCCGCCAACCTCGACGCGGCAGCAGCCGCACATGCCGGTGCCGTCGACCATGATCGGGTTCAGGCTGGCGATGATCGGGAGGTTGTACTTCTGGGCCGTAAGGGCGGAGAACTTCATCATCGGGACGGGGCCAACGCAGAAGGCGCCGTCGACGGCACCCTCCTGGCAGAGGCGCTCGAGCGGAGCGGTGACAACGCCCTTCTCGCCCTCAGAGCCGTCGTCTGTGGTGATGTAGAGACCCTCAAGCGGGAGCGCCTTGAACTGGTCGGTTAGGATGAGCAGGTCCTTGGTGCGCGCGCCCATGATGACGGAGACCTTCTTGCCCTCCTCGCAGAAGGTGCGGGCAACGGGGTAGGCGATGGCCAGGCCGACGCCGCCGCCGAGCACGACGACGCGATCGCCCTCGATCTCGGTGGGGTTGCCCAGGGGGCCGGTGACGTCCTGAAGCTCGTCACCCTCGTTGTAGGCGGAAAGCATCTCGGTGGTCTTGCCGATCACCATGAAGATGAACTCGACCCAACCCTCCTCGGCGTTCCAGCCGGCGAGGGTGAACGGGACGCGCTCGCCCTGCTCGTTCGCACGGACCATGAGAAACTGGCCGGCGTGAGCCTTCTTCGCCATCTGCGGCGCCTCTACGCGAAACTCGAACACCTTCTCCGAGAACTGCGTCTTTTTGAGGATCTTGTACATGCAGATCTCCTCTCCTGTCTTGCTTCGTGCGCCTGAGCGCCGACCTTTTGCCCCGAGTCGACGTGCGTTGGCGCGTGTTTGCACACACGACGTAATTCTATCGCGCTGCGTGCGTTCGGATATCGGAATTGTCTTGACAATAATGCCTGTGACCTGTGGGTATTTAGCTAAATGTCCATGCGTCAGAGGTCAACTTTTTGGCCGGTGGCGCGCTGACCTGCGACGGCGCCCGGGCGTTGCGCCGGGGGAGAAAAAAGCCCGCGAGCAGCGTCATGCCGCTCGCGGGCGAATACCTACCGTTCACGGCTCAGCGGCCGTGCGCTACCTGCTGCCCGGCTTGCCGGCCCCGTTGATGTGGTCGCGGGCAAAGATGACGCCTCGCTCGAGGCACGTCTCGACGGCGTCCGCCGCGTCAACGGCGGGGAGGGGGGGGGCTTCCCTCCCCCCCGGGCCATCTCCAA
>UQWE01000116.1 GCA_900544655.1 uncultured Coriobacteriaceae bacterium | reverse complement strand
CCGTGGGACGGCGCGAGGGCGGGTCCGGCCCGCTAGCCATAGCCTCGGGCGGATAATTCTCCGCAATCTGCATGAGGCTCTCCGCCGCGTCCGCGGCGCTGACGTTGCCGAGAAGGAAGTCGAGCACCGCCGTGCGGAACGGATAGTTCATCGCGCTGTCGAGCTCGGAACCCAACAGGTAGCGACGCAGCTTGCCATAGCTGATCTTGTTCGACGCGTCCTCCCAGACCTCGCCCAGGACGAGTGCATCCGGGCGCTCCGCGAGGGCAGCCGTCTTGATGTCCTCGATGAACTCGTCCGACAGCTCGTCCGCCACGTCGAGGCGCCAGCCGCGCGCGCCAGCGGCGAGCCAGTGGCGCACGACACCATCGGGCCCCGTGATGAAGTTCTGGTAGCCAGGATTCGTCTCGTTCACGGCAGGCAGGTCGTCGACGCCCCACCAAGCCTCGTAGGTACCGTCGTCGTTGAAGGTGAACCAGTCCGCATAGGGGGAGACGGCTTCGCCCGCCTCCGGGCTGCCAGTGGCAACCTCCGCCTCGTGGGCCTGCCAGGCGCCAGGCTCGGAATATGTCTCGTAGCGGTTGAAGTAGCGACTGTCCGCGCCCACATGGTTGAAGACGCCGTCAAGGACGATCGAGATGCCAAGCTCCCCTGCCTCGCGACAGAGCCGGGAGAATCCCTCTTCGTCGCCAAGCATCGCGTCGACGCGCATGAAGTCAGCCGTGTCGTAGCGATGGCTGCTGCGGGCCTCGAAGATCGGGTTCAGATAGATGACGGTCACGCCCATGTCGGCGAGACGGCGTAGGTCTCCCCTGATGCCCTCGAGCGTGCCACCGTAGAAGTCCCACGCCACGACGCGGCCATCGGCGTCCTTCTCGTAGGACGGGTCCGTGCCCCAGTTCCCGACCACGCGACGCCTGGGACCGGGGATGCCATCCGCGGAGTCGTTCCCGTGGAGGTGGCCTGCCGCCCGGGCCCGCTCACGCCAGTCGTTTCCGCGGCGATAACGGTCCGGAAAGATTTGGTAGACGATGCCGGAGGTGAACCACTCCGGCTTGACCTCGCGCGGGCGATAGACCGTGAGCTGGAAGGAGGAGGGCTGCCATTCGCAGAGCATACCCTCGCCGCCGGTGTGGCCATCGCGCGCGCCATAGCGCAGCACCCTGCCGTCAGAGCGCTCGATCACGAAGGAGTACCACACGATCGCAGGATCCTCGCGCGTGAACTCGCACGAAAAGCGCAGGTGGTCGCCCTCGGGTTCGCCCGTCATGGGAACGAAGGCCTCACCCTCGCCGTCAACCCACGTGCGCAGTGCCACATGCGCGCCAGAGTCTCCGCCGATGGAGAGGCCAAGCGTGACGGTGCCGCCCGTGGGGGCGGCACCGAACGGAATCCTATAGCGGCTGTCACGACTGTCGTGATATGCCCACATGTCTCTATCCCATCCGTCCTGCGGTCACCGGGAGCTCCGCAGGCGACGGGCTCTACCGGTTCCGCTTCTTGTTGTAAGGAATCACCTCGGGATGGAGATCATGGTAGGCATCCAGATACTGGTTGGCGGCTCGGCGCCAGCCGAAATCGGCCCCCATGGCATTGCGCATGAGGCCCTCCCAGGCATCCTTATCAGTCCAGAATACCTCACAGGCGTTCAAAACCGTCGCAGCGAACTCGTCACCATTGAAGTTCGCGAACGAGAAACCGGTCCCCTCGCCCGTGAACTTGTTATACGGCACGACGGAATCCTTGAGGCCGCCGGTCTCGCGAACCACCGGCAGGGTGCCGTAGCGCATCGAGATCATCTGCGACAGGCCGCACGGCTCGAACTGGCTGGGCATCAGGAACAGGTCCGCACCCGCATACATACGATGCGACAGCTTCGAGTCGAAGTCGATGCGAGCGCACATCTGCCCCTTGTACTTCCAGTCGAAGTAGCGGAGGGAATCCTCGTACTGGCTCTCGCCGGTGCCGAGCACCGCAACCTGGACCGAGCGGTCAAGCAGCTGGCCCAGTGCGTACTGGACCAGGTCGCAGCCCTTCTGCTTGGTGAGGCGGCTCACCATGACGGCGAGCGGGCGGCTCGGATCGACCTCGAGGCCGAGCTCCTCCTGCAGCGCCGCCTTGCAAGCGGCCTTGCCGGAGAGGTCGTCTATGGAGTAGTGGCTGGCAATGCCAGAGTCAGTCCTGGGGTCGTACTCCTGCGTGTCGATACCGTTTAGGATGCCATGGAGCTTCCAGGCACGATCGCGGAAGATGTCGTCGAGGCCCTCGCCATAGAACGGGGTCTTGAGCTCCTCGGCGTAAGTCGGGCTCACCGTGGTGATGGTGTCCGCGTAGAGGAGCGCCCCCTTCATGAAGTTGATGGTCTTCGGGGCCGTGTACATCTGGCCGGCGGCAGCGGTGTCCGCAAGGCCGCAGATGTCGCTCATGACCTCGTCGCCGTACTGGCCCTGGAACTTCACGTTATGGATAGAGAACACCGTCTTGACGTTGTCGTATCCGGGAAGGCCCTTGTAGAACTCGCGGAGGAACACGCACGAGAGCGCCGTCTGCCAGTCGTTGCAGTGGAGGATGTCGGTCCCGGCAAGCTCCGGCACGCGACCCAGGCACTCCGTAATGGCCTTCGAGAAGAACGCGAAGCGCTCGCCATCGTCGAAGTCGCCGTAGATGGTGTCGCGGCCGAAGTAGTCCTCGTTATCGATGAAGTAGTAGTCAATGCTGTGATAGTTGAGGTGGTCGACGCCGCACCAGACGTTGCGCCAGCCCAGGTTCATCCAGAAATCAGCCACGTGGTTCATCTTGTCGCGGTACTCCGCCGGGATACGGCGGTACTTGGGCAAGATCACGCTGACCTTGCTACCGCAGCGACGGAGCTCGTGGGGAAGCGAGCCGGCGACGTCGCCCAGGCCACCCGTCTTCACGAACGGGGCGGCCTCGGAGGCACAGAAGACCACGCGAAGCTTCCTGCGGGTTCGGCCACTCACTACCTCTCGCCGCCCTTCTCCTTCACGAGAACGGCCTCAGGCGTGCCGCGAAGCTCAGTGCCAGCCGTGATGACGTTACCGCGGTCGATGATCGCGTGCTCCAGGCGGGCGCCGCGCTTGATGACGCAGTCATTCATGATGACGCAGTCACGCACGGAGGCGCCGGGCTCGATGACGACGTGGCGAGACAGAATCGAGTCCGCGACGGTGCCCTGGATGCGGCAACCTCCCGAGACAATGGAGTTGGTGACGCGGGCGCCGCTCTCATACTTCGCAGGCGGGTTATCGTGAGTCTTCGTCATGATCGGACGATCAGGCGGGAAGAGCTTGGCAGTGACGTTGGAGTCGAGCATCTCGTGGCTACGCTTGGCATACATACGCGCGTCGAAAATCGAGCCCGTGTACATGTCGACCCTGTGCGCACGGACGTCAAGCTGCGGAAGATCCGGCTCGATGGCCTCGAACAGGTCGAGATAGTCGACGTTGGCATAGCGCTCGATGAGCTCGATGAGCTTCTCGCGCTTAACCACGAAGCAGTCAAGGAAGCCCTCGTCGCCATAACGGGTGCCATAGGTGAACCCACGGACATGGCCGTCCTCGGTGTAGACGCTCGAGACGTCCTCGGCCTCGCAGCTGTAGGTCTTCGTGAGTAGCGTGATGTCTGCGCCACTCTCGTTGTGGGCGCGGATGAGCTCGCGGTAGTCGTAGTTATAGATGATGTTCGCCGCGGAGACGACCACATTGCTGGCCTTGTCGCGATCGAGGAACACGCGGTTGGCGATGAGGTCGCGCAACAGGAAGCGCGGGCCCTTGCGGCTCGTACCGAACGCGGAGCCCGGCATGAGGAAGAGGCCGCCCTTCTTGCGATCGAGGCCCCACTCCTTACCGGTGTAGAGGTGGTCAACGACCGAACGATAGTTGTAGGGCATGATCACGCCGACGGTCTCGATGCCGGAGTTGACCATGTTCGAGAGCGGGAAGTCGACAAGGCGGTAACGGCCGAGGAACGGCACGGCTGCTGCCGGACGCGGCTTCGTGAGGACGCTCGGGTGCTTGACGGAATAGTTTGTGGTGATGAGTCCGACCGCGGTCTCCATGGCCTACTCCTCCCCCTTCCCCACGACGACCTCGTCGCCGATAACTGCCGTGTCCTTCGTCACATCAACGCTGCCGAGCTCGACGCCCGCCTCAACGACGGCCTTCTCGCCTAGAATCGCGCGGACCACGCGCGCGCCCTCCTTAACGACGGCACCCGGGAACAGCACCGAGTCCTCGACGACCGCGCGCGGGCCAACCTTCGCGTCCGTGGAGATGATCGAGTGGCGGACGGTACCCTCGA
>UQWE01000115.1 GCA_900544655.1 uncultured Coriobacteriaceae bacterium | reverse complement strand
CAGGCTGGTCCACCTCCTCCACGTGGTCGGCTTACACCACCGCCGCTTCCAACGGCTCGGTTAACTCCATGCACGATTCCTACACCCCACTGGGCGGTTTTGTCCAGATGCTCCAGATGGCCCTGGGCGAGGTCGTCTTCGGCGGCGTGGGCTGCGGCCTGTACGGCATGATCGGCTTCGCCATCCTCACAGTGTTCATCGCCGGCCTCATGGTCGGACGCACGCCTGAGTTCCTGGGCAAGAAGATCGAACCGGGCGAGATGCGCTGGGCAGTTGTCCTGTGCCTGGCAACTCCGTTCGCCATTCTGGTGTGCTCGGCCATCGCCTGCATGGTGCCCGGTCTTGCCGACCAGCTCAACAATGGTGGTGCGCACGGCTTCTCCGAGGTGCTGTATGCCTTCATCTCATGCGGCGGCAACAACGGCTCGGCGTTTGCAGGCATGAACTGCAACATTCCCTGGATCAACGTCATGCTCGGCCTCGAGATGCTGTTCGCCCGCTTCATGCCCATCGTCGGTACGCTGGCTATCGCCGGCTCGCTGGCCAAGAAGGGTAAGGTCGCCGAGAGCGCCGGTACCCTGTCTACCACCAACGGCATGTTCGTATTCCTGCTCGTGTTCATCGTTCTGCTGATCGGTGCCCTGAGCTTCTTCCCGGCCCTGGCGCTTGGCCCCGTTGCCGAGTTCTTCCAGATGATTGCGTAAAGGAGGCACAGATTTATGGCTATGCAAAAAGACATGATGGGCCGCGCGATCCGCGACTCGTTTGCCAAGCTGGATCCTCGCGTCCAGATTCAAAACCCGGTCATGTTCCTGGTGTGGCTTTCCGCCGTCATGACCTCCGTCCTGGCCGTCGCTTCCGTCTTCGGTGTGCAGGACGCGGGTGTGCCCACCTACTATGTGGTCGCCATCGCGGTCATCCTGTGGCTCACCGATCTGTTCTCGAACTTCGCCGAGGCGCTTGCCGAGGGCCGCGGTAAGGCTCAGGCCGATTCCCTGCGTGCGGCCAAGAAGGATGTCGAGGCCCATCGCATCGAGTCCGTTGAGGACAAGGAGCACTTCACCGTCGTGCCCGGCACCGAGCTCATGCGCGGCGACCTGGTGGTCGTGCGCGCCGGCGAGCAGATTCCCGGCGACGGCGACGTCATCGAGGGAGCTGCCTCCGTTGACGAGTCCGCCATCACCGGCGAGTCCGCCCCCGTGGTCCGCGAGGCTGGCGGCGACCGTTCTGCCGTTACCGGCGGTACCACGGTGCTGTCCGACTGGATCATTGTCAAGATCTCCAGCGAGCCCGGCCAGAGCTTCCTGGACAAGATGATCGCGATGGTCGAGGGCGCCGCGCGCAAGAAGACCCCTAACGAGATTGCCCTGGAAATCTTCCTGGTGGCCCTCTCCATCGTCTTTATCTTGGTCACGCTGGCCCTCTATTGTTACTCCTGCTTCTCGGCCGGCCTTAACGACATGGTCAACCCCACGTCCGTGACCACGCTCGTAGCGCTGCTCGTGTGCCTGGCTCCCACTACCATCGGCGCCCTTCTGTCCGCCATCGGCATCGCCGGCATGAGCCGTCTGAACGAGGCCAACGTGCTGGCCATGTCCGGCCGCGCCATCGAGGCCGCCGGCGACGTCGACATCCTCATGCTCGACAAGACCGGCACCATCACTCTGGGCAACCGCCAGGCTTCCGAGTTCATCCCGGTCGACGGCGTCGATCCCGCGGAGCTGGCCGATGCCGCCCAGCTCTCCTCGCTGGCCGACGAGACGCCCGAGGGCCGTTCCATCGTCGTGCTCGCCAAGGAGCAGTTCGGTCTGCGCGGCCGCACGCTCGAGGATAAGGGTATGGAGTTCATCCCGTTCACCGCGGCAACGCGTATGTCCGGCGTGAACTACGAGGGCAATGAGATTCGCAAGGGCGCTGCCGATTCCGTGCGCGCCTATGTGGAGGCAGCCGGCGGCGTGTTCTCCCAGGAGTGCAACGAGGTCGTCGAGCGCATCGCCAAGGCCGGCGGCACCCCGCTGGTCGTGGCCAAGAACTGCCGCGTGCTGGGCGTTGTGTACCTCAAGGACATCATCAAGTCCGGTGTTAAGGAGAAGTTCGCCGACCTGCGCAAGATGGGCATCAAGACCATCATGGTGACGGGCGACAACCCGCTCACCGCCGCGGCAATCGCGGCCGAGGCGGGCGTGGACGACTTCCTGGCAGAGGCCACCCCCGAGGGCAAGCTCGAGAAGATTCGCGAGTTCCAGCGCGAGGGCCATCTGGTCGCCATGACCGGCGACGGCACCAACGACGCGCCCGCTCTGGCCCAGGCCGACGTGGCCGTGGCCATGAACACGGGCACCCAGGCTGCCAAGGAGGCCGGCAACATGGTCGACCTCGACTCCAGCCCCACCAAGCTCATCGATATCGTGCGTATTGGCAAGCAGCTGCTCATGACCCGCGGTTCGCTCACGACCTTCTCGGTGGCCAACGACGTGGCGAAGTACTTCGCTATCATCCCGGCCCTGTTCTCGCCGATCTACCCAGGCCTTGGCGCGCTCAACATCCTCGGTCTGGCAAGCCCGCTGTCCGCGGTTCTTTCGGCCATCATCTATAACGCGCTCGTTATCATCGCGCTGATCCCGGCCGCGCTGAAGGGCGTTAAGTACCGCGAGGTCCCGTCCGGACAGCTGCTGACCCACAACCTGCTCGTGTGGGGCCTGGGCGGCATCGTTGCCCCGTTCGTATTCATCAAGCTCATCGACATGCTGCTCTCGTTCTGCGGCATCATGTAAGTGGAGGTTTGTATGTTCAAACGTGTTGCATCGCGCGCACTGGGCGTGTTCGCGCTGTTTACCGTTGTCTGCGGCCTGGGCTATACGCTCGTCGTGACCGGCATCGCCCAGGTTGCGTTCCCGTATCAGGCGAACGGTTCGCTCATCAAGGTCGACGACAAGATCGTGGGCTCCGAGCTCATCGGCCAGAACTTCGAGGATGAGGACCACATGTGGGGCCGCATCCAGAACGTGTCGGTGGTCGAGGACGAGAACGGTGAGCTCATGGCCTACTCCGCTCCGTCCAACCTGTCTCCGGCAAGTGAGGAGTATCAGGAGCTCGTGGATGCGCGCGTCGAGAAGATTCGCGCCGCGAACCCCGATGCCGACATGGATGCAGTCCCGGTGGACCTGGTGACCTGCTCCGGATCCGGTCTTGACCCCGAAATCTCCCCGGATGCTGCCGAGTACCAGGTTCCGCGCCTGGCGAAGGCCACCGGCAAGAGCGAGGACGAGGTGCGCGATATCATCGCAAAATGCTCCAAGGGTCGTTTCCTGGGCGTTTTCGGTGAGCCTACCGTTAACGTCCTAAAGGTTAATCTCATGCTGGACGGCGTGTTGTAATCGGTATTTCGTAGATGATTCTTTAAGGAGCTCGGTTTGGATCGATTCCAGCCGGGCTCCTTACATTTTCGTTAGTCCTCTGTAAGGTGAATCGATGGCTGCGGCGGGCGGTATTTCAGACAATGGTTGCCAGGTAAACAACGATGCAAGCGTATCGATAGGTAAAGGATGGCCGCCATGGGTCTGTATCTCAAACTCGCGTTTGGTAACGTGCGGCGAAGCGCGCGCGACTACTCGGTCTATTTCGCCACGCTTGGCTTTGCCGCGTGCCTGCTCTATTCCTTTGTAGCGTCTTCTGACTACCTCAACCGGCTCGACCTCTCGCCCGACCAGATGGGCGTGGTGGCGAGCTCCGGCGATATCCTGCAGGCGTTTTCGATCTTCACCGTGTTGGTGTTCTTGTTCTTGGTGCGCTATGCCAACCGCTTTTTGCTGCGTCGTCGCAGCCGCGAGTTCGCATTGTACAAACTGGTGGGCATGGATCGCGGTGCCGTTTCCTGCGTTTTGGTGATGGAGACCGCTTGCGTGGGCGTGCTCGCGCTGGCGCTGGGCGTGCTGCTGGGCGTGGCCCTGTCACCCGCCTTTGGGGCTATCACCGCGTTTGTGTTCGATGTGCCCTGGCGGCCCATGGTGGTGTTCTCGTCCCAATCCGCCGTGTGGACAAGCTGGTGCTTTGCTGCGGTGTTTGCGCTTAACGCATATGACGGCGCGCGCAACATAGGTAGGCGCCCCTTGATCGAGCTGATCGCTGCCGAGCGCGCGCCGGAGGTCGCTTCTACGGGAGGACGCCTGGCTCGTGGCGTGCAGGTTGCGGTGGCGGCGGTGCTGCTCGCCGTGGTGTGGGGCGCGTGCGTGTTTCAGCCCGTCTGCTTCATCGCCTTCATCATCCCCATGGGGTTTGCGGCGTGCTTCGCAACCGCGCTGGTGGCGCGCATCGTTGTAACGGGTTGGGCCGCCCGCG
>UQWE01000114.1 GCA_900544655.1 uncultured Coriobacteriaceae bacterium | reverse complement strand
GCGTCACGCGTGGTGAGGGCTTCCAGAGCGTGAGCCACGCCGGCCTCTTCCCGGCGGGCGAGGGCGCGGGCTACGCGGGCGGTATCATGAGCGCCGCGACCGACGGCCTCCGCGTCGCCGATGCCGTGATCTCGGCGTTCGCGGGGTAGAATTGAGTGAGTGGGCGACGAGCGAGAGGAGGGCATCATGTTTTGGGATTACATCCAGCTTCCTGATGAAACTCAGGTTGCCTATTCGGATATGCACGAGGACGGTACCGTTGAGGTTCGTATTGAGCGTCCAGTCGACATGGGCTTCAATTCTGCGCGCTGCATGCTCCCTGCTTTTACCTGGAGCGATGTTGAGGGCTTCACGGATGACGAGATGAAGAAGCTTGACGCCCTTGTAAAAAACAACGCGCCGCTTATCTTCGAATTCGCTCAAGCGGACCCAAGCGAGAGGCTGACTGCCTAATGCCTAAGGTTCTCGTGGTCGGTAGATATGTGCTGTTCTTTTGGGTCTCAGAGAACGGAGAACCCGTCCACGTGCACGTTGCGGTGAGGCATCCAGAGAAGAATTCAACGAAGTTCTGGCTCACGTCTTCCGGTGGATGCATCCTTGCCAACAACAACAGCAACATCCCCGAGAAGGATTTACGTAATCTCGCCAAGGTCATCAAGTTCAACCATGGCTTCATCTGTGAGCGATGGATGGAGACGTTCGGGCGGGATTCGCTAGGGTTCTATCTATAGGCCGCTCAGGGCTGTTCAGGTTAGCTCGCAGGACGCGAAGTTGACCGCCCAACTCTGTACAACTCGCATTCTACGTGCGGAAACGTTATAAATGGGCAACTCGCGACGTTCGCGCGCGGGCTCGTCTGCGCTATGATTGCAACGTCTGTGGAAGCCGCGTTCGCTTGCGAGCGCGCAACACGATGGACGCCACGGCACCGGGGAGTGTCGTGGTCCGTATGCGCCGGATTCGCCGTCTTGGCGTGCCGGCTCGCGCAAAGAAAGGAGAGGCATGCAGTATTCACAGGAAGTGGAGAACATGTGCCCCGTCGCCAAGGGTGCTTACCACGGCCCCGCGCCCATCCCCGAGGAGGGCAAGTGGGTTCAGGCCAAGGAGATCTCTGACATCTCTGGCCTCACGCACGGTGTGGGTTGGTGCGCTCCCCAGCAGGGCGCCTGCAAGCTCACGCTGAACGTCAAGGAGGGCATCATCGAGGAGGCCCTGGTCGAGACCATCGGCTGCTCCGGCATGACCCACTCCGCCGCCATGGCTTCCGAGATCCTTCCCGGCAAGACCATTCTCGAGGCCCTCAACACCGACCTCGTCTGCGATGCCATCAACGTCGCCATGCGCGAGATCTTCCTGCAGATCGTCTACGGTCGCAGCCAGACCGCGTTCTCCGAGGGCGGCCTGCCCGTCGGCGCCTCCCTCGACGACCTCGGCAAGGGCCTTCGCTCCCAGGTCGGCACCATGTTCGGCACCAAGGCCAAGGGCGCTCGTTACCTCGAGCTCGCCCAGGGCTACGTCACCCGCATGGCGCTCAACGACAAGAACGAGATCATCGCGTTCGAGTTCCTGAACCTCGGCAAGTTCACCGACGCCCTCAAGGCTGGCAAGTCCGCTGAGGACGCCATCCAGGGTGCCATGGGCCACTACGGCCAGTGGGACAACGCCGCCAAGTACATCGATCCGCGTACTGACGAGGAGACCCACTCCGTCGCCAGCACGTTCCCGGTTCACGAGTAGAAAGGGAGGGATATAACCATGGCTGTTACGTTCGAAGGTTACGAGCGCCGCGTTGAGAAGATCAACAAGTGCCTCGCCGACAACGGCATCGCCTCCCTCGAGGAGGCCCTGCAGATCTGCACTGACAAGGGCTTCAACCCGCGTGAGATCGTCCACAACACGCAGTCCATCGCCTTCCAGAACGCCGAGTGGGCCTACACCCTGGGCTGCGCCCTGGCTGTCAAGCGTGGCGTCAAGTCCGCTTCCGAGGCCGCTTCCGTGATTGGCGAGGGCATCCAGGCCTTCACCGTCCCCGGCTCCGTCGCTGAGGACCGCAAGGTCGGTCTCGGCCACGGCAACCTCGGCGCCATGCTGCTCTCCGACGACACCGAGTGCTTCGCGTTCCTCGCCGGCCACGAGTCCTTCGCCGCCGCTGAGGGCGCCATCGGCCTGGCCCTCAACGCCAACAAGGCCCGTCAGAAGCCGCTCCGCGTCATCCTGAACGGCCTTGGCAAGGACGCCGCCCAGATCATCGCCCGCATCAACGGCTTCACCTACGTGAAGACGCAGTTCGACTACTACACGGGCGAGCTCAAGGTTGTCGAGACCATCCCGTACTCCGATGGTCCGCGTGCCGCCGTCAACTGCTACGGCGCCGATGACGTCCGCGAGGGCGTTGCCATCATGTGGCACGAGAACGTCGACATCTCGATCACCGGTAACTCCACCAACCCCACGCGCTTCCAGCACCCCACCGCTGGCACCTACAAGAAGGAGCGCCTCGAGGCTGGCAAGAAGTACTTCTCCGTCGCTTCTGGTGGTGGCACTGGTCGTACCCTGCACCCGGACAACATGGGCGCCGGCCCCGCCTCCTACGGCATGACCGACACCATGGGCCGCATGCACTCCGACGCCCAGTTCGCCGGCTCTTCCTCCGTGCCTGCGCACGTCGACATGATGGGTCTCATCGGCATGGGCAACAACCCCATGGTCGGTGCCACCGTCGCCTGCGCCGTCGCCGTGAACGCCGCGCTGAACGCGTAAGGACAACCTTACAGAATCATTCTCGTGCCAGGTTTCTGGCGTGAGATGAGACCGCTGCTCGGGCTTCTCGGGCAGCGGTTTTCTTTTTTTCTGAACTTGGTAAACGGTAGCAAATTTGTCGTGGACGGTAGTTCTTGCGCGGTGTACCCTAGGCAGCGCCCAAGCGGCACCTCGTTGCAACGCGGTATCAACACCACAGGGCGCGCCTTACATAGGGCGCGTCTGCAAGGAAAAGGGAAGCGAATCGAACCATGTTCGAGACCGAACTGCCGTATGACCACAAGACGATGACCATTCGTCTCGAGGACAAGAACTTCGCCGGCCTCATGCAGGGCCACCAGAACGACTTCAAGCCGTCCGAGAGCCAGGAGCAGCTCGTCGAGGACTCCCTCGACAACCCCTACGGCTCTCCCAAGCTCGAGGAGCTTTGCGCGGGCAAGCGTAACATCGTCATCATCAGCTCCGACCACACGCGTCCCGTGCCCTCGCGCGTGACGATGCCCATCCTGCTCCGCCGCATCCACGCCGCGGCGCCTGGGGCGCGCGTGCGCATCCTCGTGGCCACGGGCATGCACCGTCCCTCCACGCACGAGGAGCTCGTCATCAAGTACGGCGAGGACATCGTCGCCAACGAGGAGATCGTCATGCATGTCGCCACCGACGACAGCATGATGGAGAAGATCGGCACGCTGCCCTCCGGCGGCGAGTGCATCATCAACAAGGTCGCGGCCGATGCCGACCTGCTGCTTGCGGAGGGCTTCATCGAGCCCCACTTCTTCGCGGGCTTCTCGGGCAGCCGCAAGTCCGTGCTGCCGGGCGTGGCCAGCTATAAGACGATCATGTACAACCACAACGGTCAGTTCGTGAACGACTCTCACTCCCGCGCCGGCAACCTGTGCCATAACCACATCAGCGAGGATATGTTCGCCGCCGCCGAGATGGCGCACCTCGCCTTCGTGCTCAACGTGGTGCTTAACGGCAAGCATGAGGTCATCGGCTCGTTTGCCGGCGACATCCACGAGGCTCACGATGCCGGCTGCGACTTTGTGAAGAAGCTCGCCGGCGTGGAGCCCGTGGCGTGCGACATCGCCGTGACCACGAACGGCGGCTACCCGCTTGACCAGAACATCTACCAGGCGGTCAAGGGCATGTGCGCCGCCGAGGCCACGCTTCCCGAGGGTGGCGTGATCATCGACGTGGCCGGCTGCGCGGACGGTCACGGCGGCGAGGGCCTGTACCACAACATCGCCGACAACGATCCGGCCGAGTTCGAGCGTGCCTGCATCGACCGCCCGAAGGACGAGACCCTGCCTGACCAGTGGACGAGCCAGATCTTTGCTCGCATCCTGGCGCATCACCCTGTCATTCTCGTCACCGACCTGTGCGACCACCAGATGATCCGCGACATGCACATGACGCCGGTCAACACCGTGGACGAGGCGCTTGCGCTGGCGTTCGAGATGAAGGGCGCTGACGCCAAGGTCGCCGTCATTCCTGATGGCCTCGGCGTGGTCGTGGCCCAGCACTAGTATGCCTTCGGGCCGTCACGCCGCCCTAAAAACACAGGCAGGGCATACGGA
>UQWE01000113.1 GCA_900544655.1 uncultured Coriobacteriaceae bacterium | reverse complement strand
CGGGCGACGCGGCCACTGCTGCCGCCGCTGCCACGGGCGACACCGCCGCCGCTGCCGCCGATGTCACTGCCGCGTCCGACACAGCCTCATCCTCTCGCTCTTCGTCGATGAGGAGTGAATCGCACGTTGCGTTTGCCGCGGCGCGAATGCCGGCGAGCTGGGAGAGGTCGACCCGAACGGCCCTTGCCTCGCGATCCGCCTCCCAGGCGAGGCGGTTCTCTATCTGCTCCGCGACGATCTTGTCGAGGTACTTGGGCGCGTCCTTCTTGGTGAGCGGATGGGGATAGTCAATCGCGACGCGCAGGCGCTGGTCGATCAAGCGGAGAATGGCTCCGAGCTTGGAGCTGCGTCTGGCGGTGGTCAGGAATCCCTCGTGATACCAGCGCCCCTTGGCGCAACCGTAGCGATTGCAAGGGCTTATCTCGTAGATCGTGTCTTCGTGGGGGCTACCTGTCCAGAAGACGGCGTTCATGAACATGACGTAGGGGAAGGCCTGTGAGCTGCCGAAAAGATCTTCGACAAGGCTGGATTTGCGGTGCTTCTCGTAATAGAGGGCAAGCTCGGCGATAACGGAGCAGGTTACATGGCGGAGCGTCTCCGGACGGTCGCGATAGAGGCGGCTTACGCGTGGCCGGTAGGTGGCCAGCGTATCGAGTGCGGCGAAGAGATGCTCCTCCTCCGGCCTGTCTGCGCCAGCGAGAGCCATTGCCCGCACATCTTGTTTGCGAGGCTTTTTCTGGGGCGTCGCCGTCATCCAAGAGCCGAGGGACTCCGTGAGGCTGACGAGCGCTTCGTCAAAGGCGGTATTTACGTACGGAGCGAGGTAGGACGCGTCAAGCCCGTGCCAGACCGCGTAATCGCGGAGCCAACGCGTTACGTAACGTTGCAGCTCGGGGTAGGTGTCCTCGTGAGTCTTCCAGAAATGCTCGATGGCAAGGAAACCCTGCTCAGCCCTAGTGAGGCCTTCGCGGCTGCGCCCGATGGGCTCGTGTTCGATGCCAATGCTGCCGATTAGCTCATAGAGGTGAACGAACACAAAGGAGAGGGGCGCCTTGGGGGTCTCTTCTCCGCGGCGGATGGCGCTTCTCCATGAGAAATAGCCTCTGAGCTGGCGGTCATTCATATCCACGTAAGTGGGGAAATAGCGCTCGAACGAGCCGTGATACTCGACGTCGTCCTCGTAATCCTCCATGAAGAGCGCTTGCTTGGTGAAGAGCTGGGCGCCAATCATCCCACGACCTTCGGGCGAGAGCGCCATCTCGCGCATCTCTTGTATGCGCGGGGGGACGTAGCTGGCCATTTGGGAGCCGCGCATGAGGATGGGCTCATCCGTGAAGACGCGGTCCACGAAGTTGCTGCGGCGGAGGTTGGGGCTCTGGAGGAGCATGTCAAGCACTTCTTGAGCGGTAGATATCATCATGCCTCCCTCCCGAGCCGTCTTAGGGAGGCTTATGATAGCACTGATTGCGAACATCTGTTTGACTTGCTTCACCCAGGCGGCGCGATGAGAGCTAGGCCTCGGGCCGGAGTCGAGCCTTGGGATCGCTTGAACCACGCCTCGAGCCGGAGCCAGGCCTTGGGCCACTTGAGCCTAGAACCAGGGGAGCCCCGCGCATGCGGCGGCGATAAGCACGGCAGGCAGCATGTTTGCCGGCTTGAAGGTGCGAGGCCAGATGACGTTGATTCCCACGCAGAAGATGAGGGCTGAGCCTACGAGGGTGAGGTTGGCGAGCGCCGCATCAGACAGGGCTGGGGCGATGAGCGTGGCGAGTGCCGTGACGAGTCCCTGGAAAACGCCAACCGAGAGCGCGGAGAAGATGCAGCCCTTGCCCATGGACGTCGTCATCGCGCAGACGATGATCGCGTCGATGGAGCCTTTGAGCGCGAGGGTGGACCAGTCGCCGGCAAGGCCGTCTTGGATGGAGCCCACAATGGCCATCGCGCCAATCGAGAGGGTGAGCGATGCGGTGACGAAGCCGTCGACGAAGCGGGGATCGCCGGAGCTGCCAGTGTGATCGTGCAACCATTTTCCAAGGTCATCGAAGCGTGCGTCGATGTTGATGACCTCGCCGATGACCGTACCGAGCGCCATCGAGACGACAAGCATCATCGTGCCCGTCGTGGAGAGGCGAACGGTCCCGTCTTCCGTAACGGTGGCGACGAGCATGTGCTGGAGCGTGCCTGCGATGCCAACGAATACGATGCAGGCGCCGCATGCGCGGAGAAGCGCGTCTTGCAGGCGCTCCGTGACGAGCGAGCTTGCGGCGAGGCCGATGAGTCCGCCGACAATGATGAGGACAACGTTGATGAGGGTGCCGAGACCGGGCATGTGGCTCCTTAACTGGTTTGCGGTCCTTTAGTATACAGACGGCCGACAAGCGGCATCTTCGCTCGCGCCTCGATTCTTGCGATGCGTGCGGTATGGGTGGCGCGTATAGTAGCCTTACGCCCGAGAAACGGAGGATGCATGGTCTACCCTGACAGGATCTTGGCGCTGTCAGAGGTTGACGAGCTCCCTACCCGCGTTCATTACACCGATAACCCCGCGGACCTAATCTATAATTTCCACCTGCGGGTTCGTTCGAATACCGATCATATTCTGGGCGATGAGAACAACTTGACTCGCATCCCGGAGCAACTTCGCGGCAAGGGAAACAAGTGCTTGCTGCGTCGGGCCTTTGAGGGCGCCGTTGCGGAGGCCGAGCGTCGCGCGGCTGCGAACTACACCATTGCGGTGACGCAGTATTACAACGGTCGCATCCAGCTGCTTCTGCCACTTCGCCTTACGGGTGGCCAGCCGGAGCTCGCGTTGACTATCCGCCGTGAGGACGGGTTCTATTCTGCGCGAACGTGTCTTACGCTCGATATGGCATATAACAATGTGCGCCAGATTTGCCGTCCGATGGCGAGTTGGCTGGCGAAGTAGGGCCAGGAAACTGAGCGTGTGCCAGACGGGGCGCGGCAAAGCCGCGCCCCGTCTGTTTTTAACCGGGTTTGACGCCCTGAAACGACGTCGCTTGATGACCAAGAGCCATGTTGTGCGCTATGCGAAGCGCTGAGAAACTAGCGGATAGCGACTGTGAGCAGCCAAATCAGACCCTGTCGAGTAGTCCCTCCGTTTCAACTCTTTCTGACCTGCGGTTTTGCAAGGTTTTAAGAGGGGGACTACTTGACAATACTCCATTTGGCTGCTCACTGTGGCTATCCGTTATTAAAAAGTGAGCCCTGACGGGGCGCCGAACGGCATCTTGGTACGCTGCGCTGCGTGCGAACGCCGTGTGTACCCCGCTGGGTCAACGCCTGAACGCCAACGAGAAACGGAGGGCCAACATGTGGCCGGCAGGGGAGCGTCCCCTGCCGGCCACATGTTGGCGCGCGCAAACAATATATGTGCGCGAAGATATGTGCGTGAAGGGGCTGGCGTTGGAATTGACACGCATCTTGCGCTTGGCGCCGGCCGTCCGCGCTTCACGTCGGTTGACGTGCGCAAGCATCAGCCGCACGCCCCCGCGCCAGCCAGGTCGTGCCTCTTGTGCGGCCTGCCGCTCCGAAATCCCTAGAAAGAGCCGTTGCCAGAAGCCTTCTGCTGCTCGAGGCGCTTCTTGTGGATAGCGCGACGCGCGTTGAGCCAACACAGCAGAACCGTAAAGGCCTGGTCAACCTCCTCGTCCGTGTACTGAGACCTCACGATGGACATCGACTCGCCAAAGTGAATCGCATCGTAGTGCTCATGCGCGGCGTTGAGCTCGAGGCCCTTCTCGCTCAGCTCGAGGAACTGGCGGTTGTCCATACCCTCCGCTTTGTTCTTGAGGATAAGGCCGCGCGCGACGAGCCTGTTCACGATTTGGGAGAACGCGCCCTTGGTCTTGCCAAACGCGAGCGCCATGTCGGTGAGCGTGACACAGGGGTGATCGGCGATGTACTTGATGACGTGGGTCTCCCAGGCGGTGTATGCCTCGCCGGTGCCGTAGTCATGGGGCTTCTTCGTTCCGGAATAGAAAGAAGACACCTGATGGAGGATGTCACATGCCGTGACGTCGTCAATGGGGTGGTGAATGCCGTCATTGGGTACTGGCTGCGTCATATGCAACCTCCCTTCATTCGAGGTAACCGTACAAATTTATTACTATAACATGCAGTATTAATAGGGGAATGGCGATACCGTTCGTGGTCGATAAACTACCGTTCATAGTTTAAGCGTAAAACAACGCAAGTTAGTGTCTAAACTACGGCAATGTAGATGCTAAACAACGCCATGGCAAGCCAGTTCGCATCTGGTCGTTTTATAACCGGCGAATCCTCAGAGCAAGTGCAACGACTGGTGGTGGTAGACCTCCCAGGGACAC
>UQWE01000112.1 GCA_900544655.1 uncultured Coriobacteriaceae bacterium | reverse complement strand
TCGAGCCTCGGCATCGCCGCCACGGACGACATCTTCGAGCCGCTCACCTGCATCGGCGGCACCCTGCGCCAGACCGTCGACGGCCGTCTCGAGCAGACGGTTGACTCCCGCTATCCCAAGTCCACGACGTCCGAGGCGATCGACGCGAAGCTCGAGAAGATCGCTGCCGCCCACGGCTGCGAGTTCGAGCCCGGCCGTGCCGTCGTGCCGTTCTACGTCTCGCCGGATTCCCCCGAGATCCAGACGCTCGTTCGCTGCTACAACGAGTACACCGGTAAGGACACCAAGCCCTTCACCATCGGCGGCGGCACCTACGCCCGTCATTTCAAGAACGCCGCGAGCTTTGGTCCGGAGGACCCTGCGCTCAAGACGCCGGAGTGGGTGGGCTCCATGCACGGCCTCGATGAGGGTGCGAGCGAGGAGCAGCTGCGCGATGCGCTGAAGATCTACATCTATGCCATAGCCGAGCTCATGAAGCTCGAGCTTTAGGAACCTGGCCCTGAGGAGGTACACCGCGTGGAGCGCGCGAAGCAGATTTCCGAGTCCATCGAGATGGGTGTCATCATGGCGCTCGCCGGCGGCTTTATGGACGCCTATTCCTATATCGGTAGGGGAGGTGTCTTCGCCAACGCTCAGACGGGAAATATGCTGCTTGCGGCTGTGAACCTATCGAGCGGTGACCCGAGCTCGTCTCTCAGGCACCTGTTCCCGGTCATCGCCTTCGCGCTTGGCATCATGATGGCGGACCTCGTGCACGAGCGCTTTGTGAGCGTGCTGCACTGGCGCCAGGAGACGGTCCTTGTCGAAGCGGCGATCCTGTTTGTCGTGAGCTACCTGCCGGAGAGCCAGAACCTCCTGGCGAACTGCCTCACGTCGCTCGCGTGCGGCATGCAGGTCGAGAGCTTCCGCAAGATCCACGGGCATGGCATCGCGACGACGATGTGCATCGGCAACCTGCGCTCGGCGCTACAGAACGTCGACGACTTCATCATCACGCACAACCGTGGCTTCCTGCTTAACGGCCTACTTTACTTTGGCGTCATCGCCACGTTCATGACTGGCGCGGTGTTGGGCAACGCGTGCATCGGCTGGTTTGGCCTGCGCGCCATCGCCGTGGCTTCCATCTTGCTCGCGCTGGCCTTCTCCGTGATGTTCGTTGACCGCGAGGGCAGCGAGGACTAGCTGCGGCTGACATAGAACGCAGTTGCGAACCTGCAAAAGGGACCTGCAAAAGGGATAGTCCCTTTTGCAGGTTGCGGCGGAAAAGTTGACAAAGGGACTGTCCCTTTGTCAACTTTCTAGCGGTCGGGCTCGTTTTCCATGGAGTTGGCGACACCGTGCATGACGTCGTCGCCGGAGAGTGCGCTGAGGAGCGTCGCGAAGCCGCGGGCGACGGGGAAGACCTCGGCGTCCGTGGCACCCTGGGCAGCCTCCACCAGAACCTCGACCACGCGCTCGGTGGGTGCGAGCGGGATGTTGGCACGGCGGAGCGTCTCCTCGACGTCCTCTGCCGCCACGCCATCAGAGCCGCTCTCGACACGCAGGCTCATGAGCTCGATATGAGCCGCCATACTGCAGGCGGAGTGGCTCATGACCGCCTTCTGATAGCATGCGTCCGCGACACCAGCCTCGCCGAGCTTCCACTCGAGGAACGCGAGGCGGTAGTAGCACACGCCCACGCTCTGCGGGTCGAACGCGTACTCGAGCTGCTGGATGAGCTCGTTCGCCGCGGCCTCGAAGTCATGGTCGAGCTCGAAGCAGCGGGCGGCGCGGAGCGTGCCAGAGACATCGAAGGGGCAGAGGTCCTGAGCGCGGCGGGCGAAGCCGAGGGCTTCCTCCTGGCGGCCGGAGTCGATTAGGGCGCTCGCCATGAGGAGCTGTGCCGCGAAGTAGGCGTCCGGCACGAGGCGGACCTTCTCGCCCTCCTTGGCGAGAAGCCTGTTGTAGAGCGCGCGGGAGACATAGCTCGTGAACTCGCGCCAGACAACGCCGTTGCCGTCCGCGTAGGTGTCGAGGGCGTCGACCGGGGCGAGGACGTCCGTGAGCGTCTCGATGGCGTCTGCGGACTTGCCGCTCGATATTTGGTCGAGCGCGATCGCCGTCGCGCGGGAGAGGGCGCCGCCGTTGACGAACTCGTCCACGAAGGCGAGGGAGTCCTTGTCGTCGAGACGGCCGTCGATAATCGCCTGGACGCAGCGCTCGCCGGCCTCGCGCACCGTGGCGTCACGGTCATTCTGAGTGAGGTCGATGATGCGGCGGACATCCCCCAACGTGGTGCCGCCCAGCTGGCGTGCGACGGCCTCGGCCACCTGGGAGCGATGCGCGTCCTCGTTGATGCCGAGGTCATGCACGTACTTCGTGCCGAGGAGGCCGGCCTCGAAATCCGGCAGGATGCGGCTCGAGAGGTCGACGTTGTCATAGCGACTCGCGGGGCAGAAGCGCTCCGCCTCCGGCACGAAGCCCTGCTCGACCGCGCAGAGGCGGTCTTCCTCGATGTGAAAATCAACGCCTAACTCGCGGCAGAGCTCGCGTGCGTCGAAGGGCTTCGAGAGGTCATGCTCGCGTAGGGCCTCTCGCGAGATGTCCGCGCTGACGAGGCACCGGCGGCCGCGCGGGCTCTTGTCGACCACGGCGACGAACGCATGGCAGAGACGCCTCGAACTGCGGAAGGCGTGCGCGGCGAGCAACAGTGTCAGGCGCAGGGCGTAGTCCGTCGCCATTTGGTCGCGCATCTGGGAGGTCGCCGGGATAATGCGCTCGAGTCCCTCGGAGTAGACGGAACGGGGCTGGCAGAGGGCGTCCCTATAGGGCGTCTCGATCGCGATGTCGCCGCCCATGAGGTTCACGCGGAAACGTACGGAGAGGCGGAGCGGCAGGCGCAGGCTCTCGATGCCCGCGGAGAAGGTCTGGCGAACGCCCCACTCGCCGGCGACGTCGAGCATGCTCGCCTGCTTGATTGGCTTGGTGCCGAGCTGCGCGGTGATGGTGCTCGCAAGGCCCTGGTTGAAGGCGTAGCACTCCTCGAGCGTGGCGGTGTGGCCGAGTCCCTTCCAGGCGAAGAGCGCGCGATTGAGGGCACCTTCGAGGGCGACCACGCGCAGGGCCTCGCGCTCTGGGATGCGGCGCTTCGTCGTACGGAGGAAGAAGGTCTTCGTGCGGTAGGGGAGGACGACCTCGAAATCCGGGATGCGGGCGCCGGGGTCATCGATTCCGGCTTCCTGGAGGCCGCGCGCGAGGTAGAGGGAGAAGGCATCCGGGTGTGGGGTCGTGGGGTCGTCATCTGCCGCGCGCTCCTGGGCGAGGGTGTCGCGCGTGAGCGTGTGGAGCTCCCTCAGGGGGTTGTCCGCCTCGGCGAGGCGGCGGGAGAGTTCCTCGATGTCGCGGGGCTCGTCGTAGAGCGGAGCTGTGGGGATGTCGGCGTCGGTGGCGTCAGGTGAGCTGCCAAGCGCGCTGCCAGACGCGACCGTTGCGGCGTGGGCATCGCTTGCCTGCGTGGCGTCATTCGCTGCGACGCCAGCAGCGGCGTCATCCGTCGCGGTGCCAGCAGCGGCGCCATCCTCTGAATTCTTTGCCGTCGTGCTAGCAAGGGTGCCGCTCGCGGCGTCTTGTGCCGCCGTGGCTGGCTGGCCACTCGCCTTGCGAGGCGGGAAGCTGATGACGCCATCGCGCGAGAGCCTGCCAAGCAGGAAGCACGCGACGCTGACCAGGCCCAAGATGGATCCGATGGCGAAGCCAACCAATACCATGTTCGCGCTGTCGCCCATGAGCTCCTCTCCCAGCACCGAGACGTCGTCCTTCGCGTGGTTCGCGCGTCCGCGCGCCATTATAATTTGCCTATCTCAGCTAACTATACCCGGCTACGGCGCGCCGGTGTCTGCTGGATAAGGCGCCCGCGCGCACGAACATAAAACCGCACGTTTTTGGCGTGCTGCGGGAAGCCGGAGAGCCGCCGCTCCGCATCGCCCCGCGTCCGCGCCGAACAGAGGAGGAACCCATGCCCGTCGACATCAAGAGCCTTGCCGCACAGATCACTGAGGCCATCACGAACGCCCCGGAGCTCGCGCAGGAGCTCGTCGACTCGCCCGCGCAGACCGTCGAGCGCATAACCGGCCAGAGCGAGGTGGACCTCACGGAGATCTTCCAGCTCGTGCTCTCGAACCTCTCGAAGGTGGGCATCGACCTCTCCGGCCTCGACCTGACGAGGCTCGACCTGACCGCTATCGACCTCTCGAGGCTCGACCTCGGCGAGATCGCCGGCATGGCGCAGTCCCTCGGCATCAGCTTCACCAGCCTCGCGGGGGCCGCTTCTGGCCTGCTTGGTGGCAGAGGCGTATCCGGTCTGCTCGGCAGCCTCTTTGGTGGTA
>UQWE01000111.1 GCA_900544655.1 uncultured Coriobacteriaceae bacterium | reverse complement strand
GAGAATCAGCGCGCGGGGAGCGGTTTTGCCGCGACCCCCGCACCGCGAGCGCTACTCCTCGCCCTCGGCGGCAGCGCCGCCTTCGCCGGCGCCTTCGTACTCGTCAGCGTCCTCGTACTCGCCGTCGTCCTCGTCGTCCCAGTCCTGCGAGCAGGTGCGGACGATGAAGTGGTACGTCACGCCGGCGTCGCCCGGCTCGCCATCTTCATCAGCCGCCGCAGAAGCCTCCTCGTCCCAGCGGGCCTTCTCCTCGTCCCAGCGCGAGAAGTGCTCGTCCACGAGGGGCATTGGGTCATAGTCGACGTCATCGCGCTCGACGCCCGCCTCGTCCCAGGCGGCCAGAAGCTCCTCGGCTACCTCCTCGCACTCGAGCGCGGCGCATGACCTCGCACGCGACGGCGAACTTCACCTCGAAGGCCTCGTCATCGGGGTCCTCCTCGTCGTCCTCGGGCTCGAGCTTGAGCTTGGGCGTGGTGAGGAAGGCGAGCTCGCCCATGCCGTCCGCACCGCGGTCCGGAACGAGGGTGACGAGGTCGCCGGCATGGACACCGAAGTTCTGGGCAGGCTCGTTGAGCAGCTTGCCAACGTAGTAGAGGCCGTCCTCGGTGCAGCCCTGGAGGGTCGCCCAGAGGCGCTCCTCGCCGTAGTCCTCGTCGACGATGCTGATGCGGATGTCGTCCGGGTAGCACGGGTGACGCAGGTGGTCGATGGCGGTGTCCTTGCGGGTCACCTCGCGGTCGGGGCTGACGGCGTAGAACTCGTCGATCGAGGCGATGTGGTCCGCGTAGGTCTCCCAGTACTCGGCGGGGTTCTTGGAGTAGGCGACGTTCGTGTGGACGGACATCTCCGCGCCGCGTACCTTCATAGTGCACTTGAGCTTGCGCATGAGGTCGAACTCCGTGTAGATCGTGAGGTCAGACATGCGCGCCGGGGCAAGCGCCTCGAAGCTGAGGCCGGCATCCGGGTCGATGTAGCCATAGGCGAGCATGCCGTCCGCGTCCTCCGGCAGGTCCGCGACGCCGGCGGCGGCGAGGGGCTCGCGCAGGGAGTAGTCGACGAAGAGGACCTGACGATAGAGGTCGCGGAAGTTCACCTGGTCAATGTTGAAGGACATCATGGGGGCAACCTTTCAACGGATTGTCCCTCCGATTGCGCCATCCCCCGGGCAACTCTCCGCGACGTGTTCCGTGAGCGGTCGGTTTGGAATTAGTGTCCGGTAGGTGGGAGATAGCGGTTGCCGTTCTTGAATATGGAAAACGCAATTTCAGCATTGGCACAAATCCTCGCAGCCCTCTAACGCACCTGATATACCCGCGCAAGCCACTCGCAGTTTCGCCTTACAATTTGGATAACTATTCGCATCGCATAGGAGACCACATGGAATTCGACGAGGCACAACGTCAGGCGCTCGCCTTTCGCGATTTACGGGATTGGAAGCAGTTTCACAACCCCAAAGACCTCGCGATTTCGCTCTCTCTGGAGGCATCCGAACTTCTAGAGTGTTTCCAATGGTCCGGCACAGATCTCAGCGGCTCTAAAAAGAAGGCTGACATCAGGGCGGAGCTTGCAGACGTCCTTATCTACGCCATTTACATTGCCGATACCATGGAAATCGATATCCCGGATGCGATCTCACAGAAACTTGAAAAGAATGCCGCAAAGTATCCCGTCGAAACATCTCGCGGCATTTCAAAGAAATACACCGAGCTCACTAGCCGCGATCGAAACTAACGGACTTGTGATGAATAATACAAGTATTGAGAGCCCCGCTGTTGCCGAATCGATTCTCGTGAAGTATGAACGCGGGGAGTTTGACACGCTGCTTCCAGACAACGACAAATCGCAATATCTCATCTTCAATTTCCCAACCGTCTATGTCGTCTCCGCCGAATCCCCTAACAACAAGGGCGACAAATCCGCCTTCATTGCGTATGTCGGCGAGACAAACAACATTAGGAACAGAACATCTCAGCACCTTAAGGCCGACGCAAAAACGCGTGATGACTGGGGCGAGCTTCGCCGACTCTCAGACACCGACCCCAGCATTGTTCATCAGTACGTCATCGGCCATTCTCACTTCAACAAGTCGCTAACACTTGATCTCGAGAACCGCATGATGCAGTTCCTCCTTGGCGTTGATTCAATTAAAAGCCTCAATAATCTCAGAACAAACCCTCAGGGTGACTACTACACACGCGATGAGCTTGAGGGCATCTTTACCAAAGCGTGGCGCAAGCTTCATAAACTAAATCCCAAGCTCTTCCCAGCAGAGAGAGTCGTTCGTGATTCCGCACTTTTTAAGGCTTCGCCGTTCCACGAGCTCACGGATGAGCAGCATCAAGCAGAACGGCGAATACTTGATGCTGCATCGGAGGCAATCGAAACAGGGGGCGAAATCGATACAGAATTTGGCAGGCTTGTCCTCGTGCAGGGCGCAGCGGGAACCGGTAAAACAGTTTTAATTAGCCACCTCTTCAACACGCTCATGACGGACGCAATGGACGAAGAGGAGCCGCTTGAGCAAGAAAGCGCAATGGAGGCCCCACTTCCCCGGGCGGTTATCCTCATCAACCACGACGAGCAGAAGCGCGTATATAACGAAATTGCAAAGAAACTTGGCCTTCAGCAAAAGGACGATGAAATAGTTCTGAAGCCATCCCAATTCATTTACAGGCGCAGCGAAAGAAAGACGCTCCCGTCCGGAAAGCAAGTACCCGATACCAGCCGGCCTCTCGAAAAGATTGACATTGCCCTTGTAGACGAAGCGCACCTCCTCCTCACGCAAGGTGCCCAGAGCTATTCTGGCAGCAATATGCTGCTAGATGTAATGAGGCGAGCTCGAGTGACGGTAGCCGTGTTTGATCCGAGTCAAATCTTGGAAAGCCGTCAGCAGTGGTCAAAACATGACCTACACCTATTAACCGGCGCTGCTTCGCAAGGCAGATCAGTACGCTTCTCACGAATAACGCTAGATGAAGGCGCAACGATTGAACGAGCATCCATTACCCTCACGCAGCAGTTCCGCATCGCCGCAAATACAGATACTGTCAAATGGATCGACAGCTTCATCGATGGCGAAGGCATTGGCATGATTCCCGATAGCCCTGGTTACTACAGGAACGGATCCTATATCCCCGAACCCTACGAGATTAAGGTCTTTGACTCGCCCGTTGACCTATACCTCGCCATTCGAGAAAAATCAGTAGACGACGAAGCCCACGGCCTTTCGCGTCTTCTTGCGACCTATGACTGGGAATATAAAAGCGGCAAAGCCAACTCTCACAGCATGGATGGCAAGTGGAATGTTGAGCTCCACAAAACCGAAGCCGGAACGTGGGTAATGGGCCTAGCCGCTGACGATAAGGCTGGATTTATAAAAGATGGTGACTCCCTCGGCTCCAAACGCTTTTGCCACCCGTGGAACTACCAGCTAGAACCATCCAAGAAAACAAAGGGAATCGAAGGTTCGTCCTGGGCTGAGCGTCCTGAGACAATTGACGAAATTGGTTCGACCTACACCATCCAAGGCTTCGACCTGAACTATGCCGGCGTCATCATTGGCCCATCGGTCAAGATGCGCAACGGGAAGCTGCTCTTCGACTCCAGCGCCAGCAAAAGCGCACGAGCAACAAACAGGAGAGGAGGTAAAGTCGACTACTCGAACCACAATCTCCATAACGAGCTGAATGTCCTGCTCAAGCGCGGAGTCCACGGCCTCTACCTATTTGCGGTCGACCCCGAATTGCAAGTTGCCCTGAAACAGGCGACACAGCTTAGCCATTAAAACACGATGACGTCTTGGACTTGAAGCGCCTTCGAGCAGAGGCTCGGACTCAAGGCCAAGGTGTTCGACGCGACCAAGGCGTCGGGCATTCGTCTCTACAAGACCGGGCGCGCGGTCAGGACACAGCAGGACAAGTGGGACGACTTCATCAAAGAGCAGCTCGGCTGGGCGCTCGAGATGAAGAAGATCATCAGGGAGCTCGAGTTGTAGAGGGCATTACCCGGAATATAGGACTAGGGGCGAAGCACGGGCCTGCTCGACAGCACGAGAATCGGGCCAATGCTCCTCAGCTGAGTCGTTTCTCAAGTGGTCACACATGCCGATAGGCAACGCCTAGGCCCTCGCGTCCAGACGCCCAAACGAAAAAAGTCGCTAAGTAGGGGGCTAATCCCCGATGACCCAAGTAGCCCCCGTCTTTTCGCCGCAAAACCCCAGTTGGCAAAGATCCATATCGGTCGTCTACTCGGCCAAACCCGAAACAGCCCCCTACTTAACGTGTATTTGTTGGCGCTTCAATTAAGAGACGGTTCCATACCACCATCTTCGGCCGCATTTTGCGGCCGAAGAGAAGCCGCTGCATTAGCA
>UQWE01000110.1 GCA_900544655.1 uncultured Coriobacteriaceae bacterium | reverse complement strand
CGACGTCGAGACCGAGATTGGCCGCGTTGTCGTTTAGCTCTGCGGCCCGGACTTCAAGTTCATGAACGGCGAGAGCGCCACCCTCGAGGGCGGTACGGGCCAGAGGCCGTAGGGCTTCGTTGTTGTTCGTCGCGGTATCGTTACTGTGGGGCCCCGCTTTGTACGGAGCCCTTTCATTTTGGCGGGTGTTGCGACTGTAGGCGCGCCGCTCAGCGACGGCCACGTCCTACGTGCCCCGCCGGCACGCCTCGGGCACCACGTTCTACGTGTCGAGATCGCCGACAGCCACGTTTTACGTGCCCCGCCGGCGTTCGCTCTCGTTCTTGCTTCCATGGACACCGACTCGTATTTGCCGAATCTTTAAAATAGTGGAGTCGAAATACTGTGGCCAAATAAGGACTCGTCGAGTAGCTGTAGCGTAGGCATTTGTAAAACTGCAGGTACTAGACTTGCTGCCATTTGCGCTACTTGGGCCGCACGCTTTTAGCCATCGAATTTCGTGTCCACTATTTCTGTAGTCAGGCTTATGGCTTGTCGTGGGGTGCTGACTCTCTTTGTTCGTTCCTCTGAACGCGACAGTCGCCTTTGCTGCGTGCGACATGAGAGTCGCGACATGAATCGTTATGTCCCGTGGAGGTCAACGCACGGCATTTCCCTCTTCGTTTTGTCTCGTTTAGGACGAAGGCGGAGAATATAGGTCACGAGGTAGGGAAGAGAATGGACATTAAGACCGCTATTTCAGAAGTCGTTTCTCTCTGCGAATTGGCGGAGAGCATCTCGCATATTGAAGCGGGCGAATTCCCCGAGGATATCCTCTCGGATGAGTTTAGGGCTTTTATCAGCAGCCTGGATTCTGATTAATACTACGTCTTGCTCGACTTGTACTTATTTGACTCCATTGAAGGCAAGTGCAGCATGATCGAGGCAATTCAGAAGCTGGTGAATTCGTTCTCGGACGAGCAGATTGAGCTTTACGGCAAGATTTGCTAGCCATAACGCCTGCGAAAGAGTAAGTCGTCGCCCGTTTCGTGGTGCGAGAGTTGTCAGATTGGCCTCTGAATAATAGTGGAGCCGATATTGTTAGGCAAATTCCGACGAATCAGAGTAGGCCAATTGCTTGCAAGTTTATTACCTGCGATTTTGTAAGTCGCTTGAAGTGGTCTACTTGGCGGTCTCGCTTTTTTGCCTAGCAATTTCGACTCCACTAATTCATAGAGCGGCGATTCTTGACTGTGGGCGGCGTTGGCGCGTTCATGAATGGTAATGGCCAGAGGCGCCTGGTGTCACTGCCGGCGTTTGCCCCACCGCATATCGCATAGACGGGATTAAGCGCGTGGGGCAGAACGAAGCATGCCGCCATGCCTCCGCCGCAGCCGTACCTGTGACTCACCAGCTCCTTGACCGGATATACTCTTCCAATAACACGTCAAGGAGGTTTGCCATGTTCAAGAACGTTTTTGGCTCGGACGGCAAATTTCACCTCGAGAATCAGGTCGGGAATATCCGCTACGACCTCACCACGGGCGAGAGCAAGACCGTCTATCCCGTCGGGTCCAACACGAACATGACCTTCGATAACAGCGGCGTGCACACCGAGGTTCAGACGGGCAATATGCATTATCGACTCGGCGAGTCGGGCTTCGACTGGATTCTGTAGTCCGCGGTTGTTTGCCGGCGCTGCGATGCGAACGATGTAAGCGGGTGCGAGCGACCGGCGCTGGCGCGGTGCGAGCTCGAGCGGATGCCGCGCGAGAGAAGCAGAGCAGGGGATCGAGCGAATCTGTCGCGCCCGCAGGGCGCGCAAGACTAGTTCGGCAACGTGCCGCCATGACGACAAGGAGGCCCATCCCATGGACGAGTTCTTTGCCATCAAATGCCAGAACTGCGGCGGACCCATGTACTCGCATCAGGCGAAGCGAAGCTTCGAGTGCGCCTATTGCGGCACGGTCCTGCCGTGGGCGCCCGGTGCCGGTGACCCCACGAGCGCGCTGGGCATTCGCCATCAGCCGCTCCAGGTCGTCGATGGTCTGCTCAAGCTCACGCACGTCTCGCAGCTCGCCGCCGGTGGATCCAGACTGGTACTTCTTCAAGCCCCATTGGCGCAACCAGTCGGTGCTCGAACGCCTGCTGTGGGAGGACCGCGGCACTGCGTCCGAGTACCAGGAGGCCGAGCATGTGAGCATCCCGTGCCCGTTCTGCGGCGCGTCATTCGAGGGCACGTTGACCCAGCGCGTGTTCGAGTGCCCGTCGTGCGGAAACAAGATCGGTGTCGCGGACCTGCTCAAGCCGGGCACCTTCAGCAAGCGCTTGACCATGGGCTTTGGTGCGGAATACGTGCCTGAACAGGGAATTCCGTGTGCGGTCAGCGAGCAGCAGGCGCGCGCTGCTGCGTTCCAACTCGTTCACCAGCACCCGGATGCCTTCGCGGGCCATGACGTGGAGAGCGCCATCCAGAATGACATGATGCTCTTCTGTTTTCCCATGGCGCTCGCGGACCTGCGCATGATGGCGTCCTTCCCGGGCAGGTGCCTGGGCAAGGAGGCCCTGGTCTACTACGAGGTGCTCGACTGGGCGTATCCCAGGGCAAATTACCTCGATGTTTCCCTTATGGGCATCCTCGAGCCATGGGATTTCTCGAGGGTGGCGCCGTTCGATCCCGCCATGCAGGAGGGTGACTTCCGCGTGATCGCCGTCGACGCGTCGACCAAGGACGACGTCGTCGTCGACAAGCTGGCGCTCTATATCGCGGGCAACGACGCAGAATCCGCGCTGGGCTTCAACAAGAAAAACCTTCGCGCGTGGTCCCGAAAAGTTCACAAGCACAAGGATGGCCTTGTGATGGTGCCGGTGTACTACGTCGATCGTCCGGCGACGGATGGGTGCGACGGCGAGCAGGTGCGCATTGCCGTCAACGGGCAGACCGGGCGGGCGGCAGCGGTCGTGTTCAGCGAGAAGCGTGAGACGCACATTGTGGCTCCGCTTGCGTCGGGTCTGGCCCTTTCGAGTGAGAGCACCGTGCATGCGATGCCCATCGAGGTCAAGTACGTCAAGTCGCCGTTTTTGTACGAGATTGCCCGCAGGGGCGGCGAGGGCGCGGCGCCGCAGGTAGCGGCGGCGCGGACGATCGATGGGCGGGGCCCCGGGTGGTGGCGGGGGCTCGCGAGGGGTCACGTCGCGAGGAGAAGACCAAACGCGGCGGCCTGTTTGGGGCGATCTTCGGGAAGTAGGGCACCGCTGCCAATCCGAGACTCGCGTTGCGCGGTACCGGGGCACGGACGGCAAGTGTGTCGATGATGCGCCGAACGAGACGCTTCTGCGAATATCGATGGCATGGCGGAGAAGACGCGGGCGCGCGTCGCCTCCGCGCTTGCGGCAAGTCCTTTCTTGTCGACGATCCGCACCCGCCGTTGCCGGCGCCGCCGCGTCAGCCACCTATGGCATAGTTGTCATCAACAGATACGAGAGAAGCCTCCAGGATGGCGTGACGGAATAGAGCTTGGCATGAGAAAGATCATCAATCGCATTTTGATCGTTATTCCCGCGGTTGCCCTGCAGGCGCTCTGGCTGCTGTTGTTCACGAAGTGGCTCGCGCCATACTCCGCGCTTATCGCGTCGCTTCTCTCCATCGTGGCGGTCTTTCTCGTTCTCTTTATTGTCATCAAGCGCGATGAGAGCACCTACAAGCTGCTTTGGCTGCTGGTCATCCTAACGATTCCCTTGGTTGGCACGCTGCTCTACCTCTGCTTCGGCAACAAGCGTACGGCCAAGCCGCTCAGGCGTCAGCTTGAGAGTGTCAGGGAGAGCAATGACCCCCAGCCTCTTCCAATTGGCGAGACGCCCTTCGACGGCGAGAGGCGCATGGAGCAGACGCTTCGCTGGCTGGAGGAGAAGACACAGTATCCCCTCTATAGGGTCGAGGACGTGCGCTACTATCCGCTGGGTGATGATATGTTTCCCGACATGCTGGCGGACCTGAGGGGCGCCAAGCGCACGATCTTCGTCGAATACTTCATCGTCGAGCCGGGCCACATGTGGAACTCCATTGTGGAGGTTCTCGAGGCCAAGCTGAAGCAGGGCGTGGACGTTCGCGTGATGTATGACGACCTCGGGTGCTTCTCGACCTTCGATTTTGGCAACGCGCGCGAGCTGCAGGAGAGGGGCATTCCCTGCGTGCCGTTCAACCCACTCCTCGCCCTGAAGGGCACTGCCAACTACCGCGACCATCGCAAGATGTTGATCGTTGACAACGAGATTGCCTATAGCGGCGGTGTTAACCTCGCGGATTGCTACATCAACCTCGAGCGACGCTACGGACACTGGAAGGATATCGGCTTCCGGCTGACCGGCGGGCCCGGGGGGGGCCGAAGCCGGT
>UQWE01000109.1 GCA_900544655.1 uncultured Coriobacteriaceae bacterium | reverse complement strand
CGCGTGCTCGAGGAGGCCCGCGCCAGCGTCGAGGAGGCGTCCCGCGAGTCGACCGGCCGCCGCAAGAAGCGCAAGGAGCGCCGCCAGAAGCAGGCCGAGCAGGCCGCCAAGGAGCAGGCGATCGAGGAGGCCATCGCGAACGACCAGAACGTCGCCGAGATTGGCATGGTCAAGGTCCCGACCGGCTCCACCGTCGCAGAGCTCGCCGAGCTGCTTGGCGTTCCCGCCTCTGACATCGTTAAGCGCCTGTTCCTCCTGGGCAGCCCGCTTACGATGACGCAATCCATGTCCGACGACCTCATCGAGCTCGTCGCCGATGACCTCGGCCGCGAGGTCAAGGTCATGAGCAAGGAGGAGGAGAACTCCTTCACGTTCTACGACGATCCGTCTGACCTTCTCCCGCGCGCTCCCGTCGTGACCGTCATGGGCCACGTCGACCACGGCAAGACGTCCCTGCTCGACGCCATCCGCCACACCGGCGTTGCCAGCGGCGAGGCCGGCGGCATCACGCAGGCCATCGGCGCGTCCCAGGTCAAGATCGGCGACCGCACGATCACCTTCATCGACACCCCTGGTCACGAGACCTTCACCGCCATGCGTGCCCGTGGCGCCAAGGTGACGGACATCGTCATCCTTATCGTCGCCGCGGACGACGGCGTCATGCCCCAGACCGTCGAGTCGATCAACCACGCGAAGGCAGCCGGCGTGCCCATCATCGTTGCCGTCAACAAGATCGACAAGCCCGGCGCCAACCCCGACAGGGTCCGCCAGGAGCTCACCGAGTACGGCATCATCCCGGAGGAGTGGGGCGGGCAGAACATGTTCGTCAACATCTCCGCGAAGAAGAAGATCGGCATCGACGAGCTCCTCGAGACCGTCCTTCTCCAGGCCGATGTCCTCGAGCTTAAGGCCAACCCGAACACCTTCGCGTCCGGCAACGTCCTCGAGGCCAAGCTCGATCGCGGTCGCGGCTCCGTCGCAACGGTCCTCGTGACCCGCGGCACGCTCCACGTCGGCGATTCCCTGGTTGCCGGCATGGCCTACGGATCGGTCCGCGCCATGCTCGACCCGAAGGGCCGTCCGGTCACCGAGGCTGGCCCCTCTGACCCGGTCGAGATCCTCGGTCTCCAGAGCGTCCCCGCCGCTGGCGACGAGTTCCGCGTCTTCACCGAGGCCCGCGAGGCCCGCGCCCTCGCCGAGCAGCGCGCCCTTAAGGCCCGCATCGAGGAGCAGAACCGCGCCAAGCACGTCACGCTCGAGACGCTCTTCTCCACGATGGAGGACGCTGAGGTCAAGGAGCTCAACCTCGTCATCAAGGCCGACGTCCAGGGTTCGATCGAGGCCCTCCAGGACTCTCTCGACAAGATGGACCAGTCCGAGGTTCGCATCAACACGATCCACTCCGCCGTCGGCGCCATCACCGAGACGGATGTCACCCTTGCCGACGCCTCCAATGCCATCATCATCGGCTTCGGCGTGCGTCCGGATGCCAAGGCCCGCTCCGCCGCTGAACATCAGGGCGTCGAGATTCGCTGCTACGACGTCATCTACAAGGCCCTCGAGGACCTCGATGCCGCCCGTATCGGCATGCTCAAGCCCACGGAGGTCGAGGTCTCCACGGGCATGGCGCTCGTCCTCGACACCTTCAAGGTGCCGAAGGTCGGCATTGCCGCCGGTGTCCGCGTCGAGGAGGGCGAGATCGCCGCTACCAACTCCGTACGCCTCGTCCGCGACGGCATCGTCGTCTACAACGGCAAGATCGCGTCCCTGCGCCACTACAAGGAGGATGTCAAGACCCTCCGCAGCGGCCTCGAGGGCGGCATCGGCCTCGAGAACTTCCAGGACATCAAGCCTGGCGACCAGATCGAGGCCTACCGCATCGACCAGGTCGCGCGCACCGAGTAGCCTCGGGCGGGTATAACGCTAGTAACGTACCTGGGGCGGCCCAACGCGGGTCGCCCCTACTTGACCAAAGAAGGTGGAAACGATGAAGCAGAACTCCTCTTCGCGTAGGAACGGCGAGATCGCGCGTGAGAAGCTCGCCAGCATCCTCCTGTTCGAGATTTCCGATCCCGATCTCGAGCTTGTGACCCTCACCGGTTGCGAGGTGTCCGTCGACCGCTCCTTCGTTCGCGCCTACGTCTCCTGCGAGCCCGAGCGCTACGAGTCCGTCATGGCGGCGCTGAATCGCGCCAAGGGTCGCCTCCGCTCGCTGCTTGGCCGTGCCCTCGGCTGGCGCGTGACGCCAGAGCTCGCCTTCTCTCTCGACACGACAACCGACGAGGCCGAGCGAATCGCCGTCGCCCTCGAGAACCGTCCTCCCACGATAGACGTCGAGAAGGACGAGTTCGGCTATCCCATCGTCGATGGCGACAGGGACGATGAGGACGCCGATGGCGCTGATGATGTCGACGCTCTCGAAGAGGACGCTGAGGCTTAAACCATGAACGTAGGGGACGAGAAGGTCTTCTCGGAACAACGAGAGAAGTTCGCGAAGGTCGCCGCACTCATTGATGCCGCGACCGAGATTGTCATCTGCGCGCACACCAACCCGGACGGCGACGCCCTGGGTTCTGGCCTCGCGCTCGCGCAGCTCATCTCCCAGCATTGGGAGGGCAAGCACGTCACGAACCTGCTCGCAGACAACGATCCCGTGCCGCGCCTGTACCGCTTCCTTCCCGGAGCGGATTCCTTCGTTTGTGCAAGCGCGTATCAGGGCGATCCCGACCTGTTCATCATCGTCGACCTCTCCGTGGCCTCCCGGTTGAACCAAGCCCAGGCGGTGCTCGAGCGCAGCGCGCACGTCGCGATTCTCGATCACCACCCCTCCACGACGCCCTTCGGCGACGTCGCGCTCATTCGTCCCGATGCGGCCGCTACCGGCGTGATCATCGCGGAGTTCGCGCTTGCGATGGGAGCCACGATCACTTCCGATATCGCCAACTGCCTGTTCTGCGCGATTGTGACGGATACGGGCCGCTTCCAGTACCAGAACGCTGATTCCGAGGCGTTCGAGTGTGCCAGCATGCTTGTGGATGCGGGCGCGTCGCCCTCGCTCATCTCGCTCAACGTGTACCAGAGCTTCAGACTCGCCTACCTGCACCTCGAGAGCGTGGTCATGGGCAGGATCGTGACGTTCGAGCACGGACGCATTGCCTATAGCTACGCCACGAGGAAGGACCTCGAGCGCACGGGTGCCTTGCCCGACGAGTGCGATGGCCTCATCGACGTCGTTCGCAGCGTCGAGGGCTCCGAGCTCGCGCTCTTCCTCAAGGAAACGCCCGATGGCCTCATTCGTGGCAACCTCCGCTCCAAGGGGGACCACGACATCTCCGTCGTCGCCCGCGCCTTCGGGGGAGGTGGCCACAAGGCCGCGTCCGGCTTCACGACGGACATGGGCATCGACGCCACGCTTGCCGCGGTGCTGCCGCTCATGCGAGCCGTCCTCGCCGCGGGCCCCGGTGAGAGCCCAGCCCCCATTGCCCGACAGCTATCGTTGAACATCGACCGAGAGGCATAACGACACCTATGCGACGTGGCACATCTGGAATCAACGCCCTTCTCGCGGTTGACAAGCCGTGTGGCATGACCTCGCATGATGTGGTCTCCCGCGTGAGGCGAGCGCTCGGCGAGCGTCGCGTGGGGCATGCCGGCACGCTCGACCCAGACGCGTCCGGCGTGCTCGTGGTTGGCGTGGGGCAGGCGACCAAGCTCCTTGGCATGCTCACGCTCGACCGAAAGAGCTATCGCGCGCGCATCGAGTTTGGCTCGCAGACCACGACCGATGATGCCGAGGGCGAGGTCATCGCATCTTCTGTGGTGCCCCCCGAGCTTTTCGACACCGGCGTCGCCGCGCGCGCGGTGGCAGGCCTTGTGGGCGAGCTCGATCAGATGCCTCCCGCCTTCAGTGCCATCAGCGTGGGCGGCAAGCGTGCCTATGCGCTCGCGCGCGAGGGCAAGGAGGTTAAGCTTTCGCCTCGCCATGTGACCATCCACGAGGCGGGCCTGCTTTCCGTCGTCGGCGAGGGTACGGTAGAGTCGCCTCTCGTCTGGGAGTGCGACTTCGACGTGTCGAAGGGTACCTACATTAGGAGCATTGCGCGTGACCTGGGTCTTGCGCTCGGGACCCACGCTCACCTCTGCGGCCTTAGGCGCACAAGTGCGGGCATGGTGGGAATCGCCGACTGCGTGTCGCTCGACGAGCTCGCCGAGCGTGGCCGCGACTTGATGGTGGACCGCGCGCTTGACCCGGTTGCCTGCCTCGGCATCGCCACGCGCGCGGTCGAGGTCGCCGAGATTGCGGATATCACCTGCGGGCGTCACATTCCCATGGGTCTCGTCTCGCTCGATGGCGTCGCTCGCGAGCCGAGGCCTGGCGAGCCGATTGCG
>UQWE01000108.1 GCA_900544655.1 uncultured Coriobacteriaceae bacterium | reverse complement strand
GGTCTCCGCCGTCCCCGGCCTCTCCGCGGTGGGCGCCGAGACCGTTGCGGCGGGCGTGAAAATGCTCGATGCGCGCAGGGAGTTCGCCATGTCGGCGGCACGTGGCCTCGAGGCGGTCGAGAAGACGCTGCCCTTGGCGATCGCCGCTCGCTCTGCCGCCGTCGTGGAGGCGAACGAGGGCGGGGGTTCCTCTTACGTTGGTTGCGCGATTCCCTTTCCCCAAGAATCCCTGAGCGACTTCTCCGCGCTCGAAACTGACGTCACGGGGGACGAGATGGCCGAGGTGGCAGATCATCTGCAGGATGCGTCAGACCGAGCCAAGGATGCCCAGGACCGTCTTGACGAGGCCCTGCGTGAGGGCTGGCTTGCCGATTGTGGCGGAGAGCCCATGAACATGCGCGAGCGGGCAGATGGTCTCGCTGGCCTCTTGGTGACGGAGAACCCGCACTACCCCTCGCCGGAGAGCTGGACGTTTGGCGTCCCGCTGCTGCGTTCGCGCAGTTACTACGCGAGGCGTGCCGCCATCGAAGCGCCCACTGGACAGGGGATCAGATACCTCACTGACTCCGAGTGCAGGCTGGCGTTCTATGAGTACGCGCTGTCTGAGATGGAGGCAGGCTACTATCTGGAGCTTCCGGACGGATCGGTCGATATCGATCTCCCGAGCCTCCCCAAGAACACCGGCGAGATGCAAGGAACGCGTCTTTACACGGATGCCCGTTGGCCCTGCACGCAGGAGGGAGGACGCGCCACGCTTCACTCAACGCTGCGGTGTCCGGGTGCTCAGGGCACGCCCGCCGGCGAGGCGTCTCTCTCGCAGCTTGATGCGGGTGCCGTCGCGCGATGTCCCACCTGTCAGATGAGTTCGGCGGATATGGGCAAGGTTGCCGCCGCGTCGACGAGCATCGACAACGGCTACGAGTACTACTGGGCTCGCGTGGTCGCGGCTTCGCTCGATTACGAGGCCGCCGCCGATGACCTTGCTGCTGCCGAGGCGGAGATGAGGGACTATGCGGATGAGGGGGCGTCTGCCTTCGAGGAAGCGCTCGAGACCCTCGCGTCGCCGCGTCTCAAGATCTGCCCGCCGGGAGCATGGGGCTGCGTCGCCGTGGTAGGGAGGGGCGAGGGAGACCTGCCGGATTCCCTCACGAACGGCTTCGGCTCGCCCCTCGCCGTTTCAACTGGCGCTGCCATATCCGCAGCCACGCTCGCACCGGATTCTGACGCCGCCGGCAATGATGTCCTTACCCGGTTCCTCGAGGCTTTGGGCGACGACATCGGCTGGGGATGCGCTGGCGTGCTCGGTGGGATTGGCGAGTTGTGGGCGGGACTCTTGCGAGGCTATGGTTCGAGTGCGGATGGCTTATCAGACGCGGCGAACGAGGCCCTCTCGGGCCTGAGCGGCACGCTGCTTGGGCCGGTTGCCTCCTGGTTGAACGATAAGCTGGCGGAAATCGTGAGAGCCGTGGGTTTTGAGCCTGCTGACCTGCGGCTTCGCAAGCCGGTTCTTACGAACTCCCAAAACGTGTTTGACCGAGCGGGCTTTGGACAGGTCGCGAACGCACGAGAGCTCATCGAGCGTCTGCCAGATGCAGGCGATCCTGCCTCGATTGCGAGGGCGCTCGGTCAGGTAATCGTCAACGAGCTTGGTGGTGGTCCCTATGCGATTGCGGAGCTGCCAATACCTGGGACGGATATCACGGTGCCGCTCACGATCGATGTCGGTGCTCTTCTGGGAGCTGGTTCGTCATGAGGGGGCATGAGGGCGTTGGATGGCGCGGAAACGCCGTGTTTCGCGAGTCGAGCGGGCAGATGGCCGTCGAGCTGGCCGTTCTCATCCCCGTCATTGTCGCCTGCGCGCTCGTGGTGGTGAACGTCATGCGCTATGCCGAGCTCTGCGCACGCTTCGATAGGGTTGCGCCGGATGCGGTGCTTGCCCATGGAGTGTCGCCTTCGGGGGCTACGAGCTCGTTTGCGGGCGTTGACGAGGTGAGGAGCGCCATCGAGCGCGGCATGAGTCCCATGGTGTGCGAGGTGGAGGTTTCCGTCGAGGACCTGATGGAAGGCGCCTCCGGCGCGTTTCTCGATCTTTCCGCGGGAACGACGCGCTTTACCTGCACGCTCGTGTTCCGGCCGTGGCCCTCGTCCGTCTCTATTGCGGGCGTGGGATATCAGGTTCCCGCTTCGATCGCGCACGAACGGGAGATCGTCGTCGATAGGTACCGTGCGGCGATCATCACGTGAGGAGGGCGGATGTGAAAGGCGAACTAGTCGAGGTGACTCTCGAGGAAGGTGGGTGCGAGGCCGTGGTCGCTCGGGCAGAGGTGCTCCGGAGCTGGTGGAGACGTGCTCGGGGTCTGTTGGGGACGCGTCTGGACTCGGGCGCCAGATGCGTGCTGCTCACTCCGTGCGCGTCTGTCCATACCTTTGGGATGCGTTACGCGATCGACGTGGCGTTGGTGGGTGAATCCGGCGAGGTTCTCGGCTCCTGGCGAGGACTCCGGCCGGGGAGGCTCGTGCGAGCCCGTGGCGCGTGCCATGCGCTCGAGAGACCTAGTGTGCCGGGGTCCTGGCCCTGCGTGGGGCAGCAGCTGGGGATTCGAATCATTGATGAAGAGACTTGAGGGGAGAAGCGATGTCTGGGATGCAGATGACGGGGATGGACGAGGGGAGAGGGCGTGGGAGTGCGGTCGGGCGATTTAGCGCGCACGATGAGGCGGGTGCCACGAAGACGTGCCCACGATGCGGGGCCGTGCTCTTCTCGGACATGAACAGGTGCTACGGATGTCTCTATGACTTCCCAGAGCAGGTTTCTGAAGCGAATCCCACGGCTCTCGACGAACCTTGGGAGAACGTTGACGAGCCTTGGGGGTCGCTTGACGGGCTTTGGGCTGAGGGTGAGGCCGCCGGTGGTGGGGCGCCGCCGAGTGCTGAAATGCGCGATGCGGCGCTTGAGGAATCCGTGGGTATGCCGGATGTCGCGCCGGACGTCGAGGAGGGTGCCGAGGGAGAGCCTCGAGCTGGGGTTTCCGAGTCCTCGGGGGATCAATCGCCGTCTGGCGTCGCTTCCGCCACCCCTTTTGCTCGTCCGGTTTCGCCTCGCGCCGCGTCGTCTGCGGGTGCCACCTCCCCGGTGTCCGAGGCCTTCGCCTCTCCGGCATTTTCGTCATCCGTCGCCCCCGCCTCCCCGGCTCCTTCGCACGTTGTGGTGCCGTCGATTTCCGACGCCGACCAGAAGCCCGTCGCGTTTGTCCGTGGGGTGCCTTGCGTGAGGATCCAGACCCCGGTGTCGACGGTCGTCGTAGAGGTTGACGGAAACAACGTCACTATCAGGCAAGAGCCTCTTGGGGGTGGCGAGAGGCGACCGAAGGCGTGCAGCTGAGACGGGGCGTTCGCCGGTGGCCTGAGCAATTTCAAACTTTTTCAAAAAAGTCGCTTGACCGAGATTTGCAATTTGATATAGTTAACGAGCTCGAAGCGCGAGCGGAGAGCAACATATTCGGCTGGGTAGCTCAGTTGGTAGAGCAGGGGACTGAAAATCCCCGTGTCAGGGGTTCGATTCCCTTCCCCGCCACCAGAATAGATGCAGGTCGGAGGCCATAAGCTTCCGGCCTGTTTTCTTGTTGGGGAAAAGCAGGGGAAAATCCGGGGAAAAAATCCACGTTTCGGCTTCCGAAAACGTCCCCGTCGATGGGCGGGGGAGTCGAAATCTCGGTCCGTTCGTGCGATCCCGCCTCCTCGACGCCAGTGGAGAAATCCACGCTGCCTGCGGGCTTTCCCTCGAGTACGCGCTTGCCCTTCATGACCTGGGCGAGTGCCGGTGGGATGGTCTGCACGTCCGTCTTGATGAGGTATCCGCGCGCGCCGAGCTTCAATGCCGCGACGATATACTCGTCATCCGAGAAAGTCGTGAGGAACACGACGCGCGCCGACGGGTTCTCGGCAAGGATTTCGCGAGCGGCGGAGAGCCCGTCGCGTCCTGGCATCTGGATGTCGAGCAGAGCCACATCGGGCGCAAGCTCGCGGGAAAGCCTCACGGCGTCATCGCCGGATGACCCGAGGCCCACCACTTCGATGCCGGGCTGCGCGCCCAGGATGATTTTGAGCGAATCGCAGACCAGCTTGTCGTCGTCGACGATGATGATCTTCATGCTGCGCCAGCCCTCTCCTTGGGAATCGATGCGAACACGTGCCAACCGGCCGAGTCACGTCTCGGTCCTGCCGAGAAGGACCCGCCGAGCGCCTCGACGCGCTCGCGCATGGATGCGAGGCCCATGCCACCGCTCGTGTGGAATTGGCCAGAAGACGCCGCCGGATCTGCCGGCGTGCCATGCTTGTCGCCTGCAGACGCGCCTGTCACGGCGGCAGGGGGGGCGCCGTCGGTCCGAACTCGTTTGA
>UQWE01000107.1 GCA_900544655.1 uncultured Coriobacteriaceae bacterium | reverse complement strand
CGGCAACGCGCTGGTTGGCCTCCTCGAGCACCCCCTCGACCTCGGCGACGTCAGCGCCGGCCTCCGCGAGCGCGGTGACCCGGGCGTCGGTCTCGCACAGGACGCGCTGGCCAAACGCCATCGTACGCTCGCGGTAGTTGTCGATGGTGTTCACGTTGTCGTTGAAGTGCGGATCGGCGATCGCGGCGATGATGCGGTTCGCCCAGTAGAAGTTCTCCGTGGTCACGTGGCCCGTGGTTTCGCGCAGGTACGCCGGCATGTCGCCAACCTGGGCGAAGAACGGTGCCAGGGTGTTGAAGGCGTTCGAGCCGTAGGCCATCCACTGCACGCAGCGCGTGGCCGCGGGCGCATAGGGGCGCAGCTGCAGCACGGCGAGGTGGTTGTTGCGGTTGATGCCGATGGAACGATAGCGCCGACGCTCGGCCTCGTTACCGAGGTTGCCGTAGGGGTCGAACGGCGTTCCGTCGTAATGGCTCGAGAGTACGTCCTTCACGTCCTCGATGGTGAGCTTGCGCTCCGGCACGCGGCACCAGGGGATGTCATCGCTCTCCGGGCCCCATTCGGCGTCCGGGCCGTCCCAGGCGTCGCTGGGGTTGAGCGTGCGCTGCATCATCCACGCACGGCAGGTGTTGTAGACGTGGTCGCGGCCGGTGTGGGAACCAAAGGCCTCGCGCGGGTTGAAGCGCGTGTGGACGCCGTCCGCGCAGACCGCGCCCTCGTCGCTTCCGGCAAGGCCGAGGTCGGCGTCAGAGAGCGTGAGGTCGAGGTGGTTCGCGGCCATCCACTCGCGGAGGTCCGCGCTGCACATGAAGTCGTGCTGGGCACCCATGGCGTCATCGAGGTCGAAGTCGTCGATGCCAAGCTGGTTGGGCATCGTGACATAGGCCTCGTCCGGCACGCGGCGGGCGATCCAGTGGTGGCCGCCGACGGACTCGATCCACCAGACCTCGTCCGCGTCAGAGAAGGCGGTGCCGTTCATCTCGTACGTGCCGTAGGTCTCGAGCAGCTCGCCCAGGCGCTTGACACCCTCGCGCGCGCTGCTGACGTACGGGAGGACGATCGTGAGGAAGTCCTCCTCGCCGATGCCACCGGGAACTTCCGGCTCATAGCCCTCCTCGCCGGGCTTGCCCTTCGCGGGCACGAGCGTGACGAGGGGATCAGCGCCGAGCACGCGCTCGTTGGTGGTGATGGTCTCTGTCGCGCTCATGGCGACCTGGGCCTCGTTGAAGCCAGCCTCGCCCCAGATGCCCTCGTCGAGAAGCGCGTTGGGCACGGCGGTGTAGCGCTGCGGGTTATCCGGCAGCTCGATCTCGACGTGGGAGAGCACCGAGCGATAGTGGCGCGGTTGCTCCTCCGGCGTCACCACGACGGTGCGCTTGGGATCAAACGTACCGTTAGAGGAATCCTCATTGCGCGCAATAATGGTTGACCCATCGTAGCTCGCCTTTTTGCCAATCAGAATAGTCGTGCAGCCCATGGCCTTCTCCCTCCCCCGCCACCCGCGCGGGAATCGCAACTAACCAGCCCAGCCTACCACGCGAGCGAGAAAAAGATTCTCCTCGCCACGCAACGATTGCCCGCCGCACGCAGCCGACGAGCACCTACCGTCCGCATGGGCATCGCCCCTCCACAGCAAGCAGCGGGAGGCCTCGCCATGCGAAATGAGGGTTTTTCCGAAGGACACCCGAATGAAGCATGGCGAGGCCTCCCGCGTACAGTCTGCCAGGTCGAATCGGCCCCCTACGCGAACTGCGACTGGTACAAATCGGCGTACGCGCCGCCGCGGGCGAGAAGCTCCTCGTGCGAACCCTGCTCGATAATGTTGCCGTGGTCCATCACGAGGATGAGGTCCGCGTCGACGATGGTCGAGAGGCGGTGCGCGATGACGAAGCTCGTGCGACCGGCCATGAGGTTCTCCATCGCGTGGACGATCGTCTGCTCGGTACGCGTATCGACGCTCGAGGTCGCCTCGTCCAGGATGAGGATCGCCGGGTCGCGCAGCATCGCGCGGGCGATGGTGAAGAGCTGGCGCTGGCCAGCGCTCACGGCCTCCGCGTCACCGGCGAGCACGGTGTCGTAGCCATCCGGCAGCGTGCGGATGAAGAAGTCGACATGGGCCGCCTTGGCCGCGGCGATGACCTCCTCACGCGTGGCGCCGGGGCAGCCGTAGGCGATGTTGTCTGCCACAGTCCCCTCGAAGAGCCACGCATCCTGGAGCACCATGCCAAACTGCTGGCGCAGGTCGCGGGCGCGCATCTTGCGCGTGTCTCGGCCGTCGAGCGTGATGTGACCGCCGTCGACCTCGTAGAAGCGCATGAGGAGGTTTACGAGCGTCGTCTTGCCGGCGCCCGTCGCGCCCACGATGGCGATCTTCTGGCCGGGCTCCGCCACGAGCGAGACGTCGCGCATGAGGGGGTTCTCCGGCGTGTAGCCAAAGCGCACGTGCTCGAAGGCGATACGGCCCTCGACCGGCTGGACGGGCTCGATGGGACTCGCGGGATCCGCCTCGACCTCGTCCTCGTCGAGCAGGCGGAAGACACGCTCCGCGGCGGCGAGGGCACCCTGCAGCATGTTCACGGTGAGCGAAACCTGCGTGAGCGGCTCGGACGCGTGGTTGAGGTACTGGAAAAAGGCCTGGAAGACGCCCACGGTAAAGCCACCAGTAAGCAGCATCTGGCCCCCGAGGAACGCGATCACGACCTGCGACAGGCGCATGACGAAGCGGATGGCGGGGCCGACGGATTGCGTCAGGAAGTCCGAGAACGCGGACGCCGTCGCAAGCTCCTGTGCCGCCTTGCCGATCTCCGCCACGCTAGCCTCGTCGCGACCGAACGCCTTGATGACGGCGCGGCCGGAGTACGCCTGTTCCACGCAGCCGGTGAGCTTGCCGAGAGACGCCTGCCTCGAGGCCGTCGCCGTGAGGGTGTGCATCGCGAAGAACCTCGTCACGAGCAGCGCCACCGAGGCGAACGCCGTGAAGACGAGGGCGAGCTTGACGCTCACGGAAAACATGAGGATGACGGCGAGGAGGAACGTGAGGCCCGAGTTCACGACCTGCATGAGGCCGCGCTGCAGCACCTCGCTGACCTTGTCGAGGTCGTTCGTGGCGCGACTGATCGTCTCGCCCGGCTGGTGGCGGTCGAAGTACGCGAGCGGCAGACGCTCGAGCTTGGCCGCGATCTGCTCGCGGAGCTTGAGGTTCAGGCGCTCCGCGAAGCTCGCCATGATGAAGGAGTTGACGGTGTAGAAGGCCCAGGAGAGCGTCCAGAGACCGAAGAACGTCAGGATCTCGGTGCCGCCGTTCTCGAAGGCGACGACATAACTCTCGCCGCGCGCGAAGCACTCCTGGATGTTGCCCCACAAAAGGTCGATGAGGCCGGCGCTGTAGGACACGGCGCCAAGCTGCAGCGTCACGTAGGCCACGGCGAAGACGCTCATGAGGACGAACCTCCAGCGCTGACCGGCGGCGGCGTTCCAAATGCGAGCGGCCGTGGCGACGGCGTTTGCGGGCACCTCGAGCTCCTCTTCGGGCTCGGGTGCCTGGTACTCGGGCTCCTCCTCGGGCTCGGGTGCCTGGTACTCGGGCTCCTCCTCGGGCTCGGGTGCCTGACACTCGCGCTCCTCCTCGGGCTCGGGCGCCTGGTACTCGGGCTCCCCCTCGGGCTCGGGTGCCTGGCACTCGCGCTCCCCTTCGTTACTCATGGCTGGCCTCCTTCCTGAGCTGGGATTCCGCGATGGCGCGGTAGTTATCACAGGTCTGCATGAGCTCGTCGTGGCGGCCAAGGCCCACGATCGAGCCGTCCTTCAGAACCACAATCTGGCTGGCATCGTGAATGGTGCTTACACGCTGGGCGATCACGAGCTGCGCCGCGTGCGCGAGCTCGGTCGTGAGGGCATGGCGAAGCGCCGCGTCGGTCTTGAAGTCGAGCGCGGAGAACGAGTCGTCAAAGACGTAGAGGTCCGCGTGGCGCACGAGGGCGCGCGCGATGGCGAGGCGCTGGCGCTGGCCGCCGGAGAAGTTCGTGCCGCCCTGGGTCACGGGGGCATTGAGGCCACCGGGCAGCTCACGGACGAAGCTCGCCTGCGCGACGTCGAGCGCGTGCCAGAGCTCCTCGTCCGTCGCGTCGGCGCGGCCATGACGGAGGTTCTCGGCGATGGTGCCGCTGAAGAGCCACGCCTTCTGCGGGACATAGGCGATGCGATTTCTGAGCTCCGCCTGGGCGACATCGCGGACGTCGACGCCCTCGAAGAGGAGCTTGCCGCTGGTGACGTCGTTGAAGCGCAGGAGCATCTTGGCGATCGTCGACTTGCCGGAGCCGGTGTTGCCGATGATGGCCGTGACCTCGCCGCGGCGGATGCTGAACGTCAGGTCGTGGAGGGTGTCCTCGTCCGCATCGGAGAAGCACAGGCTCACGTGGTCGAAGCGGGCGACCTCGGCGGGAGCGGGCGCGGCGTCCTCGGGCGCGGCGGCGGCAACCTC
>UQWE01000106.1 GCA_900544655.1 uncultured Coriobacteriaceae bacterium | reverse complement strand
GTCGGGGACGCGCCCGGCGGCGAGAAGCGATGCGAAGGTCTCGCCCTCCGCGTCATAGGCATGATCAGCCGCGAGGTTCATCGCCTTGAACGAGAGCGCCATCGACTCGACGAACGAAACGCAGCCGCGCACAAGGGGCCAATGGCGCCAGGCGGGGCGTGACGCCGGATCCGGCAGCTCATGCTCCTCGACGTAGACGCGCCCGCTCGGCTCCCTCGCGAACAGCGACGGCCCACGAGAGCTTGCCTCGCATCATCACTCCCTCGGTCAACGCCGAACCGCCGATGTGCGTGCGGAACAGCTCGCCCTCCTCAGCGATTTTCTCGTCTTTTGCCACGGTTTTCCCCTCGCGCCCATCTCGGCGTGGTTGGCTACGTTTGTTAGGGGTACGCTACTACAGTCTGCAAGCACACGCACCGGAGGACCCATGGCCAACAAGCCCGAGCCCCTATTCATCGAGGGCCACTATCACTTCACGCTCTCCTCGTACGACCCCGTCCAGATCGCCATCACCATCCCCCACGTCAGCGAGCGCGAAGTTGAGGCCGAGCTCAACGGCGCACTGCACTCTCGCGGTCACGCAGGCGAGGACGCACCGTCGGACGAGTGGGTCGCCGAGCACTTCGAGGGCATCGAGTCTCTCTCCGCCCTGCGCGATGCGATCCGCAGCGAGCAGGAGCGCATGAACCAGGCGTACTCGGAGTTCTCCAAGGCCTCGCTCTGCGCCACCGAGCTTGCCAAGCGCCTCGAGCAGAGCGTACCCGCCCAGCTTGTCCAGACGGCGTCGGACAGCCTCATCCAGGGCTACCAGCAGTACACCCAGCAGCAGGGCCTACCCCTCGAGGCCGTCCTCTCCGGCATGGGAATGAGCCCGGAGGACTTCCAGGCCATGCTTGCCAACCAGGCAATCGAGCTCGCCACCCAGGAGGCCGCGCTTGACGCCTTCGCAGACGAGTATGCCATCGTCGCCGACGAGTCCGAGCTGCCCGGCGTGCTCGAGGTTTCGCCTACAATGGCGAAGCAGATCATCGAGGACGCACGCGCCCACAACGCGCTCGATGACCTCTTGCGCGCCGCCGTTCGCACGAAGGTGAGGAACATCCTCGCGGCGGAGGCCGAGGTCACCTACGAGTACGAGAGCGCGAAGGACGCCGAGAAGCGCGTCGAGCAGATGCTCGCCGAGCGCGCGAACTGGACCTTCCCCGAGGACGACGGATGCTGCGGCGGTTGTTGCGGCGGTCACGGCCATGGCGAGGGCGAGTGCTGTTGCGGCGAGCACGGCCACGCCCACGACGAGGGCGACTGCTGCTGCGGAGGCCACGGCCATGGCGAGGGCGACTGCTGCTGCGAAGGCCACGGCGACGATTGCTGCGACCACGGCGAGGGCGACAATCGCCCGCACCTGAAGCTGGTCTAGGGCCCGACTGACGTGGAGGCGGGGCGCTTCTGGGTCAAACCTGCATAGAGAATCGAACGAGGCGGGGCGCTCCACATGGACGCCCCGCTTTTTGCGTGCATCTTGCCAAGAGCGCGGGCACCCCGCGCGAAGCAAGCGCCCCGGGCACACAAAAAGCCCCGCACGGCTCAATGCCATGCGGGGCTTATTCGTGCTATGAGAGCGAAATGCTACTCGGCGGCAGCCTCGGTCTCGGTGGCCTCGGCGGGAGCCTCGGCCTCAGCCTTGGCGACCTCGGCAGCGGCCTTCTTGGCGTACTCAGCAGCACGCTTGGCCTTCTCGGCGGCCTTGGCCTCACGAGCGGCCTTGCGAGCAGCCTCGACCTCGGCGGCCTTGGCCTCACGAGCGGCCTTGGCGGCAGCGGCCTTCTCGAGCTGGGCGGCAGCGGCGCCACCGAACTTGTCGGCGAAGCGCTGGACGCGTCCACCGGTGTCAACGAGCTTCTGCTGGCCGGTGTAGAACGGGTGGCACTTGTCGCAGAGGTCGACGGTCAGGGAAGAGACGGTGGAGCGGGTGGTCCAAGTGTTGCCGCAGCTGCAGCGGACGGTGCACTCGACGTAATCCGGGTGGATACCCTTCTTCATTGCAGGACTCCTTCTTGCTTCGCGCCTGGTTACCGACCAGGCAATGGAACTCCCCGGGGATGGTCCGGAGATGCCTTGGTTTCCGACCAAGGCTTCAAGCTTTTGAATGGTAGCATGGGCTTTGTTTCATGTCACGAATTTGTTGGAGTTTGAGTGTCCAAACACGCCAGGCTCCACGATGCCGCCACTTCACGCGGCCACGGCAAAGGGGCAACCATGTTCCTCGCGATTGACGTAGGCAACACCCAGACCACCATCGGCCTGCTCGAGAATGGCAGCGTCTGCCAGCGCTGGCGCCTCAAGACGGACCGCGCAGACACTTCTGACGAGCTTCACGCGCATCTCCGCAGCTTCCTTGCGCTGCGCGACTACGAGGCCAGCGACATCGAGGCGGCGGCCGTCTCTAGCGTCGTGCCCATTCTCACCAAGATGTGGGACGCGGCGCTCACGGACGCCTTCGGCGCCAGGCCTTACCTCATCCACGGCAGTACGGACTGCTGCGTGGAGATCGCCATGCCCTACCCCACGCAGGTGGGTGCGGACCGCATCGCCAATGCCGTCGAGGCGCACGCCACCTATGGCTCGCCCGCGATCGTCGTGGACTTTGGCACCGCGACGAACATCGACGTGGTGGATTTCCACGGTCGCTATCGCGGCGGATGCATCGCGCCGGGCCTCATGCTCTCCGCGACCGCGTTGTTCGACCGTGCCGCCAAGCTCGCGACCATCCCCATCGAGGTCCCGCCCGCACCCATCGGCGACACGACGGAGCACGCGCTGCAGTCTGGCCTCGTGCTGGGCGTGGCCGCCCAGGCGGAAGGCCTCGTCCGCCGCATAAAGAACCAACTTGCCGACGAGGCGGAGCGGGAGGCGCTGGCCTCCTTCGCGGGAAGCGACGAGAGGCGCGCGCACGCAGTTCGGGCGGCGCGCAAGGAGGTCCTCAACTGCCCGGTTATCGCCACGGGCGGCCTCTCGCGCGTCATCGAGCGCGCAACGGACGTCTTTGACTCGGTCGACATGGACCTCACACTGCGCGGAGTCTGGCGCATCTGGAGCATGCACCAGGCGTAAGCGCGAACGGTACACGCGAGCGCCTACTTCGCGGCGCGGCGCAGGCTCGCCTGTTCGCTCGAGACGACGACCTCGCGGCCATCCCCCAGACGAACGGTCGCGCGCCCCCAAACGTCGACAGCCACGAAGTCACCCGTCGCGGCGACGTTACCGTTGGGGTAGACCACGTCAACGCGCGAACCCATGAGCGGTAGCGCATCGAAATACTCCGAGAGCACGGGTGCCAGCGGGCCAGCCACGGCGTGGCCCGAGTTCACGGCTGCAGCCCAGGTGTCCGCGCGAGCCACCACGGCGTCGCGGATGGCCTGCGCGAGTTCGTCGAAGCCAGGAGCCTCGGTGCCCTCGGCCATTGCGTCCGCAATGCCGGCAGGGGCGAGCGGGTTCACGCTGCCCATGTCACCCTCGAGCACCGGACACTCGAGGTTCACGCCGATGCCGCAGACCGCGAACATGCCGGACTCGCCCGTGCCCGCCTCGACGAGGATTCCCGCGAGCTTTCGATCAGAGCTGGAACCGTCCGCGGCGGGAACCACGACGTCGTTTGGCCACTTGAGGGCCGCACGGGTGACGCCAAGGGAGCGCAGCGCGTCGAGCACGCCCATGCCGCACACGGCCGAGATGCCCATGTAGTGGCTCATCGGGACGTCCGGGCGGAGAAGCACGGAGAGGTAGAGGCCCGTCGAGGGAGAGCCCCAACCGTGGCCACGGCGGCCGCGACCGGTTGTCTGCTCGTGGGCGGCAATGCAGGCGCCGTGCGGGGCAGAGCCGCGGCCCAGCTCCATGACATCGTCGTTCGTCGACCCCGTGCTGGCAACGATTTGCAGCTCAGGGGCCCCGGAGACGCGATCGGCGCCCTCCGCCTCAGTTACTCCCATGAAATCTCTCCCAGGTCAGCGCGGACGAGGCCCACTCGCTCCTCGCGCGGCTTGATCGAAATGCCCGCGTGCGTGAGGAAACGGGCGGGGTCGTGCATGAGGTCCTCCATCGGCACAAGCACGAAGTCGCGCTCGCCTAGGAGCGGATGCGGCAGGGTGAGCTTGCGGCCGGCGTGGGTCTCGCCCTCCATCCAGAGAAGATCGCAGTCGATGGTGCGGGGGCCGTGGCCTTCCTGTCCGGGGACGCGCTTGCGGCCGAGCTGCTTCTCCACGCCCATCAGCGCATCAAGCAGAACGAGTGGCGCGAGCTCAGTCTTTATCTCAGCGACGGCATTGGCGACAGGGAGCGCGATGCCATAGGCGGGATCCGTCTCATAGGCGTGGCTCACGCCGGTGACGCACGTGAGCGGGATGGCGTTGATGAGCTCGCAGGCACGGGCGAGGTACTCGACGCGGTCGCCAACGTTCGAGCCCAGCGCCACGAACGCGCGGCGCGGATCCGGATGAGCGATCGACCAATACGAGTCGAGTGCCTGCGAGGTGCCCGCCACGTCATGGACGCGCAGGACACGAGCGCC
>UQWE01000105.1 GCA_900544655.1 uncultured Coriobacteriaceae bacterium | reverse complement strand
AGAGGTAGGGGCCATAGGAATCCGAGCCCGGACGGTGACGGTCGCGCAGGTGATTGGGCACCTCGCGGCGCGGCCCGTGGCGGACCTCGGCGAGCGCGGCGTCGATACCCGCCTCGCATGCGTTGCTCTTGGGCGCGAGGCACACGTAGAGCGCCGCCTGGGCGAGGTTAATACGGCACTCCGGATAGCCAATGACCTCGGCGCTCTTGAAGGCGGCCTCCGCCACGAGAATCGCCTGCGGATCCGCGTTGCCCACGTCCTCGCTCGCGTGGATCATGATGCGACGGGCGATGAACTTCGGGTCCTCCCCCGCGTCGATCATGCGGGCGAGCCAGTAGAGGACGGCATCCGGGTCGCTGCCTCGCATCGACTTGATGAAGGCGGAGATGATGTCATAGTGCATGTCGCCGGACTTGTCATAGGGAAGCCCGCGGCGAGGATTTGCCTCGGTCACGTTCTCGCGGGTAATGCGGAGTGGCGCCTCGGAATCGCTGGCGTCGCGCGCGAGCGTGGAACCACCCCCGAGGAGGATGTCCCCCTCGGGCGTGACCTTCGCTCCCGCGGGAAGTGCCATCTGGCTCGCGAGCTCGAGCGTGGTCAGGGCGGAGCGCGCGTCTCCACCGGCAAGCTGAACGATCTCGTTGCGAGCGTCGCCATCGAGGGAGAACAGGCCGCGCAGGCCATGTTCGGACGCGAGGGCGCGGTCCACCAGAAGGCCAATCGCGGAGTCATCGAGCGGAATCAGCTCGACCACGCGGCTGCGCGAGATGAGGGCGGAGTTCACCTCGAAGTAGGGGTTCTCCGTGGTGGCGCCCACCAGGATGACGATGCGATCCTCGACCGCATGGAGTAGGGCATCCTGCTGGGAGCGGTTGAAGCGGTGGATCTCGTCCACGAAGAGTATCGTGCGCAGGCCGCGCGTCATGAGGCGGGACTCCGCCGCCTCGATCTCGCGACGGAGGTCCTTGACCGTCCCCGTGATCGCCGAGACCTCGACGAACTCCGCATGAGTGGTGTTGGCGATGATGCGCGCGAGCGTCGTCTTGCCGGTGCCAGCGGGGCCGTAGAGCAGGACGCTCGAGAGGACGTCATGCTCGATGGCACGGCGCAGCCATGAGTCCGGGCCGACAGCCTGCTCCTGGCCCACGTAATCCGCGAGGGTCTGGGGACGCATGCGAACCGCCAGGGGCGCGTTCATGTTGCGCTTGTAGCGCTCAACTTCTGAAAAGAGAGTATCCATGGGACCGATTGTATGACGTAGCCGGTGGCGTGAGTTAGCAGAAGTAGCCGCGACGGCGGAGCAGGGCCTCGGACTCGGGGAAGAGGTTCTGCGCGAGGGCAACGAAGTAGTCATCCGTCATGCTGGAGATGTAATCGACCACCGTGAGGTCGAGGTCGTCCTGCCAGCGATAGGACTGGCCATAGTATGACAGGGCTCGCTCGACGTCGACGATATGGTGCCGGAAGATCGGGCTTGACTCGTCGCCGGCACGCAGGTCGTCCAGCATGCGATCGTACACGCGGGCGAAGAGCGCGGAGATTTCCTCCGCACGCTCACCGTTAAGCTCGCTCGCGTTGTATATCTTCTCGAAGTTCTCTCGCTTGGCGCGGCGCATCTCCGCGAAGGCCTCCTCGCTCATCTCGATGCGGTCACGGCCAAAGCTATGCTCGATGATGTCCGTGATGAAGGCACCGAGGGCCCACGAGTTATAGGCACCGCCAAGGCCATCATCGAAGGAATCCTCCGTCACGAAGCCAGCGGCGATGGCGTCCTGGCGGTCTTTGCCCACATAGGCAATGATGTCGCTCACGCGGACGACGCACCCCTCGAGCGTCATGGGACGGAGATGGCCGATGGCGCCCTCCCCCGTCTTCCAGCAGCCGGAGACCACGGCATCAAGGTCATCGAAGCTCGAAAGATCGCTCGTCTCGAACACCTGGCGCTCGCACTCGCCGTTGTGGCAGATCACGCCATCGAGCGTCTGGAGGGCGAGGTTGCGCCCGGAGAGGACGTCGAGAACGCGCACGCTCTGGACGTTGTGGAAGAACCAGCGGCCCGTGCGCGCATGGTAGGCGTCATTCAGGAAGCGCTCTCCTGCATGGCCGAACGGCGTGTGACCGACATCGTGGCCGAGGGCGATCGCCTCGATGAGGTCGAGGTTGAGGCCGAGGGACAGGCCTATGTCCCTCGCGACGCGGCTCACAAGCTGCACGTGGAGGCCACGACGCGAGATATCATCGTTGGCGCGCAGCGAGTAGACCTGCGTCTTGCCCGCCAGACGGTTATAGGCGGGCAGGTGGATGATCTTCTCCGAATCACGGATGAAAGCCGGGCGCTCCGCCCCATCGCGGTCGCGCGCGTCATCGCGACGGCGCACGGCCGCCTCGTTGGGAGTGGCATAGGGACTCATGCCCCCGTGCGAGCGCTGCTCGAGCACGGCGGCGGCGACCTCGCTCGAGAGGGTCTCCCTCAGCGTGGGCGCGCAGAGATTGATGCGACTGGACATGGCTCCTCCAGAGGTGTCGTCGATGACATTTCCCACTCTACACCACGCCGCGGGCACTAATCCTAGACGAGATAGCAGGGACGACGGAGCCCGTCGGTCTCGACGCTTATGCCGGCAAAGTGGCCATTGAAGACGAAGACGCTCAGCGTGTCGCAGCCATGCTCCGCCGCCTCGCTCCAGGAGGCAAAGCCCCTCACGAGCTCGAGCTCGCTCGGGGAGAGCTCACGGGAGAAGGCCTCGCTCGTGAGAGCGGAGACGAACTGGGGAGACGCCAGCGGCCAGGTGCGCATGCCACCCACGAGGCAGGCGACGTTGCGCTCCGCCGCCTGGACAAGCGCGTCGAGGCCCGCTCCACCGATCTCGAGAATCCTCCCGAGGTCGACGCGGCGCCAAACGCAGGCGATGGGGCCGTCACCGTCGACGAGGCGGACGCGGCCCGGACGCACCTCTCGAATCGAAAGCTCGGAGACGTCGGCGAAGCGCGCGTGCACGCCACGGTCACGGAAGAGCGTGATGAAGCGCTCGATCTCGTTCATGTCGGTGTTTGCGCGGTCGCCCACGATGGAGAGGCTCATCGTCTCATCGCCGTAGGTGTAGTCGTCGCCGGGATTGGTGTCCGGAAAACCCGGACCCGCCCAGGCGCGGTAGACGTCGAGCACGGAGTCGACGCACGCCTCGGTGAGGTCGAAGGCGGACAAGGTCTGGTGACGACGCTCAAACTCGGTGAAGATGCTGGAGCGCCTCCAGGCGCGCGCCACCTCGTCAGCGCCGACGACGCCCCTCGCCGCGGCAGTCGCCACGTTGAAGAGATGGGCGGCGCCACCGTCGTCAAAGGCGATGTCGAAGCGCACGATGGGCGCCTGGCACTCATAGCCGGTATCGAGGCAGCACAGGCGCTCCGTCGCGGCATCCATGCCAAACAGGGCACGAAAGTCCCCGTTGCTGCGAAAGGCGCGCGATGCCTTGTCGAGGACGGAATAGGCGATGTTGGAGAAGGTCTCGAGCCGCTCCAGGCCGTCGTCGCCGACGAAGACGGGCTCGCTCGACCAGGCAACGGGCTTGTCCCCGAGGCCCGCGCGGGTGCTCGCGAGATAGCTCTCGGCCCAGGCGAGGTCGCGAGAGACGCCCCCGGAATCCTGAAGGAGACGAGCGTATTCATGGGCAAAGGCCTCGCTGGCCAGAGAGGCGATGGGGTTCCTGGTGGCATTCTCGGTCATGGGTTATTCCTCGTCTTCAATAGTGTCCGCGGGGTCATCGTCTTGCTCACCCGCGATGGCATCTTCTGGGGTTGCAGCCGTACCAAGGCAGGCGCCACAACGGCCGAACTGGCCAAAGTCGCGCAGGCAAGTGCATTCGAGCAACTCGTCGAGACGGGCGCCGACGAAGCCCGCGAGAATACGTGCGCCCTCCGCCGTTGGGTGGCCATCCGCGTCAGAGAGGAGCTCCTCGCCAAGCTCCGGCTGCATGACCTCATACACCGCGGCGCGCCCTTCAGAGACGCGACGGGCGCTCACGCGGGCGACGGCATCACCGATGATTTTGCCGATGAAAGGATAGCAGCTACCAGGCACGGACGTCTTTCCATCGGCAGGTGGAACCATGACGAGAAGCGAGGCATCCGGCCAGAGTGCGTCAACGCGCGAAAGATACTCGGTGACCTCGCGAGAAACGACAGCGACGGAGGCCCGGCCGTAGCTGTAGTTTGCCCCCAGCGCCACGATCACGACATCCGGGGCGTCAAGACGGTCGAGGCCCACGAGGGCGCTCGGCTGATAGACTTGGCCGCCGACGCTCTGGTTCACGAGTTCAAGGCCACGCTCACGGGCGATGATGGAGGGCCAAGAGGCTGCGGGAGAGTCACACACGAAGCCCTGGGCCACGGAGTCGCCGAGGACGAGGAGGCGGCGGGCGGGCACGTCACGCCCCGTCGGGCGCAGGAAGGTGCCGTTTCCGCGGACACGGCCAAGCCTGGCTCCCCTCAGGGCGGGAAGCCACACGCAGACGTGGCTCGCATCCGCAAAACCCGGGAGCTGGAGAAGGTCACCTGAGGCGGCACCGGCAGCGAGCTCGAAGGCGACCTCGCTGCCGCGAGGCCCATGCTCGG
>UQWE01000104.1 GCA_900544655.1 uncultured Coriobacteriaceae bacterium | reverse complement strand
GGCCCGTGGGTTATACCCTAAGAGCAAACCACCCTTTTTAAGGGTGGTTCTGATTAATCTAGCTGGGTCTACTGGCGGGTGATGAATAAACCGTCCGTGTCCTATTCGTCACCGAAGGAAATGCCAAGCATCTTGGCCTCGCGGACGAGCTCGCTGTTGGGGTCGACGTACTTGAGCTTGCCGGCGACCTCCTTGAGCGGGACGCGCGTCATGCGGCCATCGCACAGGGCAATCATGCAGCCGTACTCGCCGGCGAGGCAGCTCTTTGCGGCCTCGACACCACACTGGGTCGCGAAGATGCGGTCCTGCGCGCTGGGCTCGCCGCCGCGCTGCGTGTGGCCAGGTACCGCGACGCGAACTTCGCGATCGGTGCGAGCGGCGATTTCCTCGGCGATGTCGTAGGCGACGCTGGGCTTCACGCGCTGGGCGACCAGGCGTTTGTAGTCCTTCTTCTTCATCGCCGCCTCTTCCTTGGTGATGGCGCCCTCGGCCACGACGACGATCGAGAATCGCCCGCCATCGCGTTCGCGCTGCTCAATGGCGTCAATCACGTTGTCCATCTCGTACGGAATTTCGGGGATGAGGATGACGTCGGCGCCGCCGGCAATGCCTGCGTAGAGCGGGATCCAGCCAACCTTGTGACCCATGATCTCGATCACGAAGACGCGACGGTGGCTCTCCGCCGTGGTGTGGATATCGTCGATGCACTTCGTCGCGATGTCGATGGCGCTGGGGAAGCCGAAGGTCATGTCGGTGCCATAGGTGTCGTTGTCGATGGTCTTCGGCAGGGCGATTACGTTGAGGCCCTCCTCGCGAAGGCGGTTGGCAGTCTTCGTGGAGCCGTTGCCGCCCAGCACGAACAGGCAGTTGAGATTGAGCTTGCGATAGTTCTTGACCATCGCGGGGACCTTCTCGACACCGTCTGCCTCGGGCGTGTCGAGGAGCTTGAAGGGCGTGCGGCTGGTGCCCAGGATCGTGCCGCCCTTGATGAGGATGCCAGAGAAATCAGCCCAGCTCATCTTGCGATAGCGACCGTAGATGAGGCCCTGGTAGCCGTCTTCGAAGCCGTAGATCTCGACCTTTTCCTTCGAGTTCCTGAGCACGGTCTTCACGATGCCACGCATGGTGGCGTTGAGCGCCTGGCAGTCGCCGCCGCTGGTAAGAAGGCCAATCCTGAGCATGGGAGCTCCCTTCTGATCCGCCACGGCGAGGCGCGTCGCGATCCCTGCAGGGCGTGTTTTTTGGTTCACCCGCACAGTCTTACATAAGTATTCCCCGCCGAACGCGTTCCGGACGCAGACGTAACAGTTTCATGACAGAGCGTGAAAGGGCGCAAAGGCCCCTCAAGCGCTGTCGTGACGAGTGACAGAGCCCCTGAGCAGCTAAGACGTTGGCTACGTCGGGCTGTTGGCGCGCTAGCTTGCAATTGCAACGCCTCTTGACAGCATCGTCGGGGTTAGTACAATGCCAAACCGTTGCCGCCACGCGCGGCATACGTGCTGGGGGTGCTCGCAAGAGCTGAGAGGATTTCCAACCCCTTGAACCTGACCTGGTTAGGACCAGCGTAGGGAAGCTACCCGTCTCGCGTTCGAGGCGTCGTTCTTCTGGCGCGCGGCTTTGCCGCACCCGCCGTCTCGTGCGGCGACGTTGTCTTGCCGGCTCGTTCAAGCCTCTCGTTCCTGCTTGCATCCAGATGCGGTCCCTACGGCCGCGGATGTGGCCCGTGCGGCCACGGCGCAGCCCGCCTGCGTCACGAACGAGAGGAAGACATGTCTGAAAACTGCTGTGAGGGCTGCAACCGCCCCGATCTGCCTTGGGCTGGCAGGGGCACTGACCTGCCGATTTCCGGCTGCCGATTCACGCTTTACCCTATGTGCGACAACTTCATCGACATCATTCTCGGTGCCCTCGGGCGCGTCGACACCTCCTGCGTCTGGAGCGAGACCGACGCCCTTTCGACGGTCTACCGCGGCAAGCTTCCCTATGTGATGGATGCGGTCTCCGCGCTGTTCGCCAGTTCCTGGACTGAGGGCGTCCACATGGCCATCGAGGGCCAGGTTTCCAAGGGTTGCCCGGGTGACGTCTCCGGCGACTCGGTGCTCGAGGCTACGGGCGAGGCTCCCAACCACGCCATCGTCGAGGCCGCCACACAGCCGTGCCTGTGCAAGCTCGCCCTCTATCCCATGGGCGTGGGCGACTACATCGACGACATCGCCGAGGTCTGGCGCCTCGCCGAGAAGCGTGGCCTCAACCCCACCACGATTCACTACGCCACGCGCATCGAGGGCAGCATCAAGGACGTCTTCGCCTACCTGCAGGAGGTCTGCGAGCTCATGGAAGCGAGCGAGAACGTCCACCATTACGTGCTGCACTTCACGATCAACGTCAACAGCCCCACGGTCGAGTAGGGCTCGCGAACCAACGTCCAAGCCCGCGAAGAAGTTGACAAAGGGACAGTCCCTTTGTCAACTTTGCCAGATGTCGCGGGGAGATGAAAGGAGAAATAAGGAATGGCTAACGAGAACGGTGGCGCCAAGGGCGCCTGGAAGCTCCAGGAAATCATCTTCGTGGCGATGCTCTGCGTCGTCTTCGGCGTCGTCTACCTCGTGGCGGTCTACGCCGCCGCGGCAATGGTCGCCGCCTTCACCCCGATGGGCATCGGCCCCATGGGCAACGAGATCGTGTTCGGCATCTGGTTCATGGTGTCCACGCTCGCGGCCTACATCATCCAGCGTCCGGGCGTCGCCCTCGTCTCTGAGGTCGTTGCCGCCCTCATCGAGGTCCTTCTCGGCAACATGTATGGCCCGATGGTCATTGTGACCGGCCTCGTCCAGGGTGCCGGCGCCGAGCTCGCCTTCGCCCTCGGCCACTACAAGAGCTTCGAGACCAAGGACATGCTGCTCGCGAGCGCCTTCTGCACCGTCATCAGCTTCGTCTGGAGCTTCATCCGCTCTGGCTACGGCCTCATCGCCGTCCCGGTGCTCGTGCTCTTCTTCGTCGTAAGGCTCGTGAGCTCCATGCTCTTCGCCGGCCTGCTCTCCAAGGCCATCGGCGACGGCCTCGCCAAGACCGGTCTGCTTAAGGGCTACGCCCTGGGTCGCTCGCGTGCCTAGCGCTGAGACGGACATCGCGCTCGAGGCTCGTGGCCTGGTCTTTCGCTACGGCGAGGGCCCGGGCCCGGTCTATTCCGACCTCTCCCTGACCGTGCGTCGGGGGGAGGTCGTCCTCGTGATGGGGGCCTCCGGGTCGGGCAAGTCGACGCTCGCCTTCTGCCTCGCCGGGCTTTACCCGGCCTATGCAGGCGAGCTCGAGGGCGAGGTCCTTGCGGCTGGTCGTCCGGTGGGGAAGATGGGTCCGCGCGAGCGAAGCCGCGAAGTCTCGATACTGTTCCAGAATCCTGACAACCAGTTCTGCATGGATACGGTCGAGCGCGAGGTGCTCTTTGTGCTCGAAAACGTCGCCTGGCCTGGCGACATGCGCGAGCGCTGTCGCGAACTCCTCGCGCTCGTGGGCCTCGAGGGGCGCGAGAAGGACCGCATCGGCCAGCTCTCCGGCGGCACCAAGCAGAAGCTCGCGCTGTGCACTGCGCTCGCGTGCGGTGCCCGTACGCTCGTGCTTGACGAGCCGTTCGCCAATCTCGATCCGTCGTCGTGCGCCTCGGTCGCCGTCGAGCTTCGCCGTCTCAACGAGCAGGAGGGCGTGACGCTCGTGGTGGTCGACCATCGTGCCGGTTGGTGGTTGCCCTTCGCGGATCGCGTCGTGCTCATGCGCGAGCATGGCAGCCTTGACGAGGCGAGCTTCCCGGTCGCGGAGTTTGCCGCGCACGAGGCGGAAATGCGCGCCGACGGCCTGTTCGTGGATGACGAGTGGGCGAGGGGCCTGCGCCCCGCGCTCGTTTCCGAGGATGCCGAGAAGGTCGTCCGCGTTCGCGACCTGTCCGTTGGCTATGGGCGGGGCCGGTCGGCGTCCACCGTGCTCTCGGGTGTTTCGTTCGAGGTGGCTCACGGTAGCGTGGCTGCTCTCGTGGGCGAATGCGGCAGCGGCAAGTCCACGCTGCTCCATGCCATCGCGGGTGCGTGTCGTACGTCCGGCGAACTCGCGGTCGAAGGCTCCGTTGGCCTGGTCTTCCAGAACCCGCGTCTCCAGTTCCTCGCACTCACTGTTGCCGAGGAAGTCATGGTGACGCTGCGTGCCGCCAATCCAGACGTGGCGGAGGAGGAGCTTGCGGCACGCGTGCCCGACCTTCTCGCCGAGTTTGGCCTGAAGGGCCTGGGGGAGCGCTCGCCGTATGAAATCAGCCAGGGTCAGCAGCGCCGTCTCGCCATGCTCGCGATGCTAGCGGGGCGTGCCGACGTCCTTCTGCTCGATGAGCCCACGTATGCGCAGGACGAGCGTTCGACGCGAAAGATGCTCGACGTACTCGAGCGACGCGTTGCCGCTGGCCTCACCGTCGTCGTGGCGACGCACGACCTTGTGCTCGCCCGCGCCATCGCCAACCAGGTGCTGCTCGTAGGTGACGGGCGCGTGCGTCCGCTCCAGGGCGAGGAGCTTGACGCCTACGTCGAGGCTCGTCGTGAGCCGACTTGGGATGAGGGGACGGAGGCCGCCGACGA
>UQWE01000103.1 GCA_900544655.1 uncultured Coriobacteriaceae bacterium | reverse complement strand
GGCCCGTGGGTTATACCCTAAGAGCAAACCACCCTTTTTAAGGGTGGTTCTGATTTTGAGCGAGTTGCTAGCCACCGCGCGAACCGCCGGCCACCGCGCGAACCGTCGGCAGCTCGTGCGAGCGAACGGATCCCACGGTTTAGGCGACCGTTCGTGCTCCGCGTGGATTCCGTTATTCCGACAGCGAAACAGGCCTTTTCGCCGCACGACTCCAACCTTGGTGACAGCGCTTCCCTACAGCCCCGTCATCTGCCACATGACGATTCCGGCGGCGAAGGCGCCCCGGGTGGCGTGGTATTCCGTCGCCCGGGGCGCTAAACTCTCTTGCGGGCAAAACAACGAGAGGAACCAAAACCATGCGCACCGATGACTTTGACTACCCGCTGCCTGATGAGCTGATCGCCCAGGCTCCCGCCGAGCCTCGCGACTCGTGCCGTCTGCTCGTCCTGCACCGCGACGGGGGCGATGGAGTCACCGGAACTGCCGAGGCAATCGCGGACGGGGGCTCCGTCGAGCACCGTCACTTCTATGACATCGTCGACTACCTCGAGCCGGGCGACCTGCTCGTCGCCAACAAGACGCGCGTCATGCCCGCCCGTCTCGTGGGCCACAAGGCCAAGACGGGCGGCGTCGCCGAGACCCTCCTGCTCAAGCGCCGTGAGGACCTCGATGCCCTCGGCGGCATCTGGGAGTGCCTCGTCAATCCCGGCAAGCGCTTGAAGCCCGGCGCCGTCATCGAGTACCGCGCCGGTGGCCTCCACGCCCCGGAGAGCTCGCCTGTGGTTCTCACGGGCGAGGTCCTCGACTTCGTGGAGGATTCCAAGGGCGGGCGCCTCGTGCGCTTCGAGGCGCAGGGCGTCGATCCCGCCACGGGCGAGCTCCGCACGCTCGATGCCGCCATCCATGCCGCCGGCCATGTACCCCTGCCGCCGTATATCACCAGCTACGAGGGTGACCCCGAGAAGTACCAGACCGTTTACGCCATGAGCGAGGAGCACTCGGCCGCGGCCCCCACGGCTGGTCTCCACTTCACCCCCGAGCTCATCGAGAGTCTCAAGGAGAAGGGCGTCGGTTGGGCGACGGTCGAGCTCGAGGTGGGTATCGACACCTTCCGCCTGGTGGAGGAGGACGACCCGACCCAGCACGTCATGCACACCGAGCGCTACCACGTTGGCCAGGACGTCATCGATGCCGTTCATGCCACGAAGGCCACCGGTCACCGCGTCGTCGCGGTGGGTACCACGGCCGTGCGCTCGCTCGAGAGCGCGTTCGACGTCGATGCTCCCGTCTCGACGCCCGCCGTCGTGGCGAGGCATTTCGAGGACCGCGCGGACGGCGCGGACACTCTTGGCCGCGGCGACGTTGTGGCCCGTGCGAATGCGACCACCCAGCTCTACCTCATGCCTGGCAGCACTTATCACGTGGTAGACGCGCTGATCACGAACTTCCACGCGCCGCGCTCCACGCTTATGATGCTCGTCTCCGCGCTTGCCACGCGCGAGCAGATCATGGATGCGTACGCCGCTGCGATCAGGGAGCGCTACCGCTTTCTGTCCTTCGGCGACGCAATGCTTATCGAGTAACTGCGGGGCACGCGGGCTGTGCGCGAGCGCGCGTGCGTGCGCGCCCGTCACGATGAAAGTAACATGACATCGAGCACCGTCACGACGACGCCGATGGCCACGAGCAATGCCGTGAGCGGTCGCGAGTTGACGTACTCGCCCATGACCTTTCGCGAGCTCGTGAGTCGTATCAGCAGAAACACCGTGATCGGCAGTTGAGCGAGAGCAGGGCCTGGCTCCAGACGAGGCCTGCAAAGGCGTCGCCCACCGCCAGGCACGCCACCACCGCTGACAGAAGGCACGCCACCACGCCGATCGAGGAATGCCTGTCGTGGATGTCGTACTCCTCGCCAAACATGCCTGCGGTGATGGTGCCTGCCGCCATGGCCGCGGTCACGCTGCTGGAAAGCCCGGCGAACAGCAGCGCCACGGCGAAGATCGTCGAGCTCGCGGGTCCAAGGATGGGTGAGAGCGTCGCCGCGGCCGCCGCGAGGTCATTGATGACGATACCGTGCGAGAAGAACGTCGTCGCCGCGAGGATCACCATCGCCGAGTTTATCGCCCAGCCCACGCCCATCGAGAAGAGTGTGTCGAACAGCTCGTAACGCAAGCGTTCCTCAATGACCTCCTTACCCTTGCCCTCGAAATGCGCGGACTGGATGACCTCGGAGTGCAAGAAGAGATTGTGCGGCATGACCACCGCCCCAAGCACGCTCACCACGATGGCTGCCGAGCCATTGGGTAGGCTTGGGGTTACCCAGGACATGGTTGCGCTCGGCCAGTCAACCTCGACCAGGGCGAGCTCTGCCAGAAACGAGAGGCCCACTATGCTCACAAAGGCAATGATCAAGCGCTCCGAGCGCTTGTAGGAGCTCGTGAGCAGCATGGCGGCCGAGGCCGTCGCCACGATGACGCAGCCAAGGTGCAGTGGCAGGCCAAACAGCATCTCGATCGCAATTCCTCCGCCGAGCACCTCGGCCATGGCCGTGGCGACGGTGGCGAGGTAGGCGCTGCCAAGAATGACGCGGCTTGCGAAGCGTGGCAGATGGCGCGTCGTCGCCTCGGCCAAGCACGTGCCGGTGGCGATGCCCAGGTGCGCCGCGTTGTGCTGTAGCGCGATCAGCATGAGCGTCGAGAGCGTGACGATCCACAGCAGCGAGTAGCCAAACTGCGACCCAGCCGCCATGTTCGACGCCCAGTTGCCCGGGTCGATGAATCCAACGGTCACGAGGAGGCCGGGGCCTATGTGCTGAAGGATTTCCAGGCCTCCGTGCGCGCCGGTCCTCTCGGCGCCGAAGTGTCGTTTGAGGTAGTTGAGCATGGCCGTTACTTGTGCGCCTTGCCCTGGTTGGCGACGGCGTCGATCTTGGCGGCGATGGCCTCCGGGTCGCCGATGTAATGCTTGTCGAGCACGTTGAAGTTCTCGTCGAAGGTGTAGACGAGGGGCACTCCGGTGGGGATGTTGACCTTGATGATTTCCTCGGGGGTGAGGTTCTCGAACTTCATGACGAGTGAACGCAGCGAGTTGCCGTGGGCGGCGATGAGTACGCGCTTGCCAGCAAGCATCTGCGGGCGGATCTCATCCTCGAAGTAGGGCCAGGCGCGCGCGATGGTGTCCTCGAGGCATTCGGTATAGGGGAGCTGGTCGGGTGCGACGTCGCGGTACTGCTCCTGGACGTGTGGGTCGCGCTCATCGCCGGGTGCGAGCGCGGGCGGGCGCACGTCGAAGGAGCGGCGCCAGATGAGCACCTGCTCGTCACCGTGCTCGGCTGCGGCGTCCGCCTTGTTGAGGCCCTGTAGAGCGCCGTAGTGGCGTTCGTTGAGCTTCCAGGATTTGATGACGGGAAGCCACTCGCGCCCCATATCGGCAAGGACGAGGTTGAGGGTGTGGATGGCACGCTTGAGCCGCGAGGTGTAGCAGACGTCGAAGTCGAAACCGGCCTCCTTGAGCGCACGGCCGCCCGCGGCGGCCTCCTTCCTGCCCGTCTCGGTGAGCTCGACGTCGGTCCAGCCGGTGAACAGGTTGAGTTTGTTCCACTCGGACTCGCCATGGCGGATGAGGACGAGCTGCATCGTGCGAGGGCTTGCCTGCGTGGCGGTGTCGAGGTTCTGTTCTGCCACCTTCGCGGCATTCTGGGTGACTTGTGTCATAGGGTCCTCCTTGGTCTGTGCGGCCGTGCTTTGCCCGGACCGCTTGCTATCACCGCAAGAGTACCCGTTCTGAACCAGAAGTTAGCTATGGTTAACAAATTAATTCAAATTAATACGTTTAGGTAGGTGCGGGGTGATGCCGCGATGTCCGCAATGCCGACCGGCCCGGCTATTTCATGATGAAGACCAGGATGGCGATGATGACAATCGCGACCGCGGCGACGATCGCGGCGTAGAAGATACGGCGCGAATGCTGCGTGCGCTCGCGGACGATGCGCTCCTCCTCGGCGAGGTTTGCGACGACGCGCTTGTGCTCCTCGGTCTTCGCCATGGCGGTGTGGAGCCTCTCGGCGAGGGACGCCGTGACTTCGGGATGGGCGTGGATGTCCTCGGCTTCCTCGATGGTGGCGGTTGCGGCATCGATGCGTCCCTGGGAGACCGTCGCGAGCTCCTCCTGCTCTTCGATCTTCGAGGCGAGGTCTCTCACCTTGTCCGACGCCTCGCCCTCGCGCTCGTCCGCGGAGGCCTTGAGCTCGTTGTACTTCTCGCGCTTGGCCTTCTCGTCCGCCTGGGCACTGGCGAGGTCATCCTCGAGGACCTCCAGAGACTTGCGCTGCGTGTAGAGGTGCGTCTGGGCGATATCCGCTGCCTGCGAGGTCTCCGCGGTGACGCGGGTGACGTCCGCGCGGGCGTTCTCGAGCCTGGCAAGAGCCGCCGCGACGCCGCTGCTCATCTCGGAGAGCTCCTTGGCGCCGGTCGAGGGATCGCGCTTGAGCTCGGCAAGCTTGTCTTGGAGACGCTGGAGGCGACTCGCGGCGTTGTCCGCGGCTCGCATGGCGGCCTGGACATGCGAGTCGCGCGTGTTGATCGCGTTGTCTGCGGCGGCCTGGGCGGCCTTGACC
>UQWE01000102.1 GCA_900544655.1 uncultured Coriobacteriaceae bacterium | reverse complement strand
GCCGGCGCGCTTGACGGCCTCGGCGACGACGATGGCGCCCATGTCGATGGCAGATAGGGTCTTGAGGCTCCCGCCGAACTTGGCGACGGCGGTGCGGGCGCCCGAGACGATGACGATGTCGTCGGGCCTGTTCTCGAACTTGCGGTTGCTCATGGCGATGCTCCTTTGCGGGATTGGCTGGTTGTCGGGCGCCGCGGGGCGCGCGGGTGGGTCCGGGACGCTACTCGGAGTAGTCGTAGAAGCCCTTGCCGGTCTTGCGACCGAGGTTGCCGGCGTCGATGAGCTCCTTGAACACGGGGGCCGGGCGGTAGAGGTCATCGTGGTCGTAGCCCTCGTAGAGGTTCATGAGCGAGGCGTAGACGACATCGATGCCGGAGAAGTCCATGAGCTCGCAGGGACCCATGGGGTGGTTGCAGGCGAGCTTCATGGCCGTGTCGACGTCCTTGGCCGAGACGCCCTCGGAAACGAGCCAGGCGCCCATGTTCTCGTAGGGGTTGATGACGCGATTGACGATGAAGCCCGGGGTGTTGGGGGCGTCGACGGAGACCTTGCCGAGGGCGTCGGCGAACTCGTGCGTCTTGGCGGCGGCCTCGTCGGAGGTCTTCTCGCCGCGGATGATCTCGACGAGCTTCATGACCGGAGCGGGATAGAAGAAGTGCAGGCCGAGGACGGACTCGGGACGCTTGGTGGAGGCGGCGATCTCGTCGATGCTGATGCCGGAGGTGTTGGTCAGCAGCACGGCGTCGTCGTCAGCGTACTCGTCGACCTTCTGGAAGGTGGACTGCTTGAAGTCGAGGCGCTCGGGAACGGCCTCGATGACGAACTTGGCGCCGGCGACCTCGGAGTAGTCGGTGCTATACGAGAGGCGGTCGAGAATGGTCTGGCGCTCCTCGGCGGTCATCTTGTTCTTGTCGACCTTCTTCTGGAGGAGCTTGCCGACGAGGGCCTCGGCCTTGTCGAGCGGCTCCTGGGCGATGTCGATGTTGACGACGGTGAAGCCGGCCTGGGCGCACGCCTGGGCGATGCCGCCGCCCATAAGACCGCTGCCGATGACCGCTACCTTGGTTGCATCCATTTCGGTTCCTTTCGAACGATGTACCTGAACTGCGATTGGTTTAAAACGAGCAACCCAGATGCCGAGGCTTCTTGTCGGACCCGGGGTAATCTTCTGCGTGATAAGGCGGGGGGGTGTCCCATCGCAAGGGAGCTGTCCCCTCGTCCTATTCGAAGCTGGCAAGAAGGCCGGAGGGGCCATCCTGCTTGAACAGCGAGGCGTCCATGAGCTTGAGGTCGTCGGCGACGATGGGCGCGAAGTCCATCATGTCGAGGACCTGGGTCTGAAGGTCGATGCCGGGGGCGATCTCGACCAGCTTGACGCCCTCGGGAACGAGCTCGAAGACGGCGCGCTCGGTGACGATGACCACGCGCTGACCCTTCTCGCGGGCGGCCGGGCCGTTGAACGACAGCTGGCCGACATGGGAGACCATCTTCTTGATGGCGCCCTCCTGCAGGATGGTGAGCTTGCCGTCCTCGAAGGAGTACTTGGCGCCCTTGGCGGTGAAGGTGCCGAGGAAGACGACGGTCTTGGCGTTCTGCGTGATGTCGACGAAGCCGCCGGCACCGGCGCAGCGCGGACCCATCTTCGTGGAGTTGACGTTGCCCTCGCCGTCGAGCTCGCCCATGCCCATGTAGGTCACGTCGACGCCCGCGCCGTCGTAGTAGTCGAACTGCTCGGGGTGGCTGACCATGGCAAGCAGATTCTGGCCGATGCCAAAGTCGATGCCGCCCAGCTGGACGCCGCCGTAGATGCCGCTCTCGACGGTGATCATGACCTTGTCCGAGAGGCTCTCCTCGGCACAGACGCGTCCGACCATGTCGTTGGGGATGCCGGTGCCTAGGTTGACGACGCAGCCGGGGTAGAGCTCCTTGCAGCCGCGTCGAGCGATGAACTTGCGCTCGTTGAAGGGCGCGGGCTCGACGGCGGACTGCGGGACGCGCAGCTTACCCACGTAGGAGGGGTCAAAGTAGATCGAGGAGGTCATGCGGTGGTCCTCCTCGGGGTTGGGGCAGACAACGACCTCGTCGATGAAGACGCCCGGGACGGTGACGTCCTTGGGATTGATGGTGCCGGTCTCGGCGACCTCGCGGACCTGGGCGACGACCTTGCCGCCGTAGCGCTTGGTGGCAAGAACCGCGTTGAAGACCTCGAGCTTCATGGCCTCATCGGTGGTGGTGAGGTTGCCCATCTCGTCGCAGACGGTGCCGCGGATGAGGCACACGTCGATCGGCACCTCGTGGTAGAACATGTACTCCTCGCCACGAATGGTGATGATCTCGGAGATGTCGGGCAGGGGCTTGGTGCGGTCGTTCATCTTGCCGCCCTCGATGCGCGGGTCGATGAAGGTGCCCAGGCCGACCTTGCTCATCTTGCCGGGAAGGCCGCAGGCCATCGAGCGATAGAGCTGCGCGATCTGGCCCTGGGGCAGACAATATGCCTCGACCTGGTTGTTTGCGATCATGTCCATCCAGCGCGGCTGAAGGCCCCAGTGGGAGCCGATGATTCGGGTGACGAGACCCTCGTGCGCAAGGTGCTGGATACCGCGCTGGCGGTCGGACTGGCCGCAGGAGTGCAGCAGCGTGAGGTTCTTGGGGTGGCCGGTGGTAAGGAAGCGCTCCTCGATGGCCTTGAGGTTGGACTCGGATGCCGAGACGAGCGTCATGCCGATGGTGCAGATGGTCTGCCCGTCCTCGACGCCCTCCGCGACCTGCTGCGGAGTGACGAAGTTTGCCTTGAGGGACTTACCTGCCATGCTCGTGGTTTCCTTCCTGGGTCGATTGCTTGCCGAGGGTTGCGAGGACCGCGTCGCGGACGGCGGCCCTGTTGGGCTTATCGCCCCTCGTCTGGGGGATCTTGTCCACGAAGGCGAAGGCGACGGGAATCTTGAAGTGGGCGATCCGGGACGCGAGCACCTCCTGGATCTCGCGGGACGTGATCTTGGAGCCGGCGGCGCGCACGACGGCGGCCACGGGAACCTCGCCATAGAGCTTGTCGGGAAGACCCGCTACGCAGGCCTCGGCCACGTCGTCGAGCTCGCAGAGGACCTCCTCGAGTGCCGAGCACCAGACTTTCTCGCCGCCGCGGTTGATCATGTCCTTCTTGCGGTCGACGACCCAGACCATGCCCTCCTCGTTCGCGTAGGCGAGGTCGCCGGTATGCAGCCAGCCGTCGGGCTCGATCTCTCCGTCGTCATGGCGGAAGTAGCTGCTGGTCACGCACGCGCCGCGCAGGACCAGCTCACCGGTCTGGTCACAGGCCACCTCGGCGCCGGCCTCGTCGACAATCTTCGCGTCCACGCCGGGGACCGGCTTGCCGGTGGCACCGGCGTAGACGGAGGTCGGCGAGTCGAGCGGGAAGAGTAGCGCCGGGCTCGCAGTCTCGGTCATGCCGTAGACCACTTGGAAGGTGGCCGTGGGCATCCACTCGTGGAAGCGGCGCATCGTGGACACGGGCTCGTAGCTCGAGCCGGAAAGCATGCAGCGCACCGAAGGCAACGAGGGGAACTCGTCTCGCAGGGACACGAGCTCGGCAAACGACGTCGGCGAGCCATGCAGGTAGGTGATCTGGTCGTCGCGCACGCAGGCAAGCACGCGTCTCGCGTCAAAGAAGCGGTGAAGGTAGGTCGTCGCGCCCACATAGATGAACTGGGCAAGAAGCGCGATGAAGCCCGTCACGTGGTAGATGGGGATCGGGATGAGGCAGCGGTCTGAGGGGCTGGTGCCCATGAGCCGCTGGTAGACCATCGTGGCATGCACGACGTTGCGGTTGGAGAGCACAACGCCCTTGGCGCTCGAGGTGGTCCCGCTGGTGAACATCATGATCGCGGCGTCCTCGGGACTACCGCACGGCTCGCACACGGGCGCAAAGCCCTGCGACTGCGGAAACCCGTAGCCCTTTTTGCAATCGGCCGCGACCACGGTCTCGGAGGGGCGCACGGGCAGGCTCTGCCTCCACGACTCGAACTCCTCGCCAATGACGAGCGCCTTCAGGTCTGCCGCGCTCACGATGGCGGCGACCTCCGGCACGCGGTACTTGGTGGGGATCGGCACGCAGGTGCAGCCGGCCTTCGAGATCGCGTAGAGCGCGACGGCGAACTCGGCGTCGGCGTGCATCAGCAGGCCCACGCGGTCGCCAGGGCGGACGCCGGCGTTGGCGCACAGGTAACCGGCAAGGTCGTCAGCGTGGCGCTTGAGCTCGGAGAACGTGGTTCTGTGGCCCCAGTCGTCGACGATGGCGATGGCATCGGGCGTCCTTGCGGCGGTGGCGGCGAGCTGCGCGTAGAGCGTGGGCTCGGCGGCGTCGAAGGTGTACACGTCGTGTCCGCCCGCGTCCACAAAAGACATGCCCTGCTGGACGGATAGGTTCCAACAAGAAGCACCGCTGATCATCGCGTCACCCCCAGACCCTTGCCGACGGAAAGAAGCGCGAACGTGCGCTGGGCGGCCAGGCGGAAGTTCGTCTCCGCCGCCGCGAGGACCTCCTCGATCGAGGAGACGTCGATCACCGTGGGAACGAGCGCGTCGACGCCGCAGCCAAAAAGCTCGGTGGCGTCGGCGCTCATGCCCCCGACCACGGCGACACAGGGCACGCCCGCCGCGTGGCAGCGC
>UQWE01000101.1 GCA_900544655.1 uncultured Coriobacteriaceae bacterium | reverse complement strand
CGGGCGGAGCGGCGCGGCGAGACACGGCGCAGCGAGGGGGCGGTGCGGGAGAGTCGATTTGACGCGTATGAGCCGTCTAAGCATGCCGATTTTCGCTAAGCGTCCGCGCGCCATGGGGCCGCCCGCGGGATGACGCACATGGACGGCTTAAGCATGTCGAATTATGCGTCCTGCCTGGGGAAACGAACTATGCGGTGCGGCCTCGCAACCGGGCTATCCCGTACGCCTCCACCCTCGCGCCCCGCGCCCGGTCCATCCCGGATTCTGTGCCTATCCGACGTTCTGCTCCTGCCTCGCGGTTCACATCGACTGTCCACTGATTTCGAGCTTGTGTCGATAGGGAGAAGGCCAGCCGCGGGCGCGTATACTTGAAAGAACATGCAACTTGAGGGGGCACTATGGATCAGGAAGTCGAGAAGAACGTCGAAAACGAGGAAGTGCCTGTTGAGGAGTCCCTCGAGGAACGTCTCCAGCGGGCAATCGTGACCACTGCTCCCGGCACTGCCGTCCGTCGCGCGCTCGACATGATTATCGCTGGGCACCTCGGCGCGCTCATCTGCGTGGGCGACACGGAGACCGTTCTCGGCGCTGGCAATGACGGCTTTCCCCTGAACATCTCCTTTACCGCGAACCGCCTCTTCGAGCTCTCGAAGATGGACGGCGCCATCGTCGTCGACCGCGACCTCACCCAGATCCTTCGCGCGAACTTCCACCTGAACCCGGATCCGAGCCTCCCCACGAGCGAGACGGGCATGCGCCATCGCACCGCCGCCCGCATGAGCCTTCTCACGAAGGCTCTCGTGATTTCGGTCTCGGAGCGCCGCCAGGTCGTCAACCTATATGTAGGGGGAAGGTCCTTCCAGCTCAAGAGCGTCCCGCAGCTTATGGCGAGCGCCTCGCAGCTCATTACCACCCTCCAGACCACGCGCCAGTCGCTCGACCGTGCCCTGCTACGTCTCTCCACGCTCGAGCTCGACAACTACGTCACCCTTGCGGATGTCACGACGATCCTCAACTACTTCGAGACCCTCATGACCGCCGCGGACGAGCTCGACCGCATCGTCGATCAGTTGGGCAGCGAGGGCCGCACCGTCGAGATGCAGCGCGAGCAGCTCGCTGGCGACATGGATCACGAGTACCTTCTCATGATCCGCGATTACGCCCGTGATTCCTCGGAGGAGAACGCCGAGGCAATCCGTGCCAAGCTCCATGCCGCCGCGCCCTCGCAGTGGCGTTCTCCCAACCGCGTCGCCAAGGTGCTCGGCTACGATGACCTGCACGAGGATAGCGTCCTCGTGCCGCTGGGCCTGCGCACGCTCAATCGCGTTTCGGTCGTTCGCGAGGGCATGGCCGATAAGATCGTCGACGAGTACGGCAACCTTCGCGAGCTCATGGATGATATCGAGCAGAATCCCAACCGCCTGGGCGAGCTGGGCGTCAGGAACCCGAACATCCTCACGGATAGCCTCTATCGCATGTGGGGCAAGAAGGAGTAGCGACGGACGTGAGCCTCATCAATACTCCTGCACCTGATACCTGCGCCGTTATCGCTGCCGGCGGCCTTGGCATGCGTTTTGGCGATCCGCACGGCAAGCAGTATGTCGAGCTTTGCGGCTTGCCGGTCCTGTGCTGGTCCATCGCCGCGTTCGACGAGTCGCCCTCCGTGGGCGCCATTGTGGTCGTGTGCCCGAGGGGCCGCGTTGACGAGACTCGCGCTGCCGTGGGCCGTCTTGCGCCCGCCACACCTGTTGCCTTTGTTTCCGGCGGAGCGACTCGCCAGGAGAGCTGCCTTGCGGGCATCCACGCGATTCCCGAGGGCTACGAGTTCGCCGCCATCCATGACGGAGCTCGTCCCCTCATCGAGCCGGAGACGATCGAGCGCGTCATTGCCCGCGTTCGCGATGACGCCTCCATAGCCGGGGCCATCTGTGCCCACCCCTCCGCCGACACGCTGAAGATCGTGGAGGATGGCGTCGTGTGCTCGACGCCGGAGCGCTCGCGTTACTGGGCGGTGCAAACTCCGCAGGTATTTCGCCTGGATGAAGTTCTCGCCGCGCACGAGCGCGCCGCGAGCGAGGGCTTCTTGGGCACGGACGATTCCTCCCTCGTCGAGCGCATGGGTGGCGTTGTTGCCTGTGTCGAAAGCCCGAGCGACAACATGAAGGTTACGGTGCCCGAGGACCGCCTTCCCATTGAGGCCATCCTCAGGCAGAGGCTTGCGGCGCGTCACGCGGGTTCCATGCGTATGGTGGGTGATGCCTCATGACGTTGAGGATCGGACACGGCTATGACGTCCACAAGCTCGTTGAGGGCAGGAAGCTTATCCTCTGTGGCGTCGAGATTCCCCACAAGTTGGGGCTTCTCGGCCATTCGGACGCGGATGTCGCCACGCATGCCGTAGCAGATGCCATCTTGGGTGCCACGCGCCTGGGAGACCTCGGCAAGCTATTCCCCGACACAGATCCGGCCTATGCCGGTGCCAACTCACTCGAGCTCCTCGCCCAGGTCATGCGCCTCGCGCGCGAGCGTGGCTATGAGCTCCTGGACTGCGACTGTACGATCGCCGCCCAGGCGCCCAAGCTTGCGCCCTATCGAGAGCAAATGCGCGCGAACCTCGCGCAGGCACTTGGCGTGGGAGTCGAGAGCGTGGGTGTGAAGGCCACCACTACCGAGCGCCTTGGGTTCGTCGGGCGCGAGGAGGGAATGGCAGCCTGGGCGGTCTGCATCATGGAAGACGCACGCTAGAGCTACCCCTCGTTCACCCATTCGTAACCCGACATTATTGGCCCCGCGCTATTCTGTGGGGCCATGCTCTGGTTACGAGCGAGGGGAAGCACCCAGGCACAAGTTAGGACCAGCATGTTTGATCGCATCCGCGAGGATATCGCGACCTTCAGGTCTCATGACCCGGCCGCGACCTCAACCATATCCATCCTGCTCAATTCGCCCGGCATGCGTGCCATCTGGGCGTATCGGCGCCAGCACTGGCTGTGGACTCACGGGCACAAGCTCCTCGCACGCACGCTTTCCACCTGGAGTCGCCATCGCTTCGGCGTTGAGATCCACCCGGGGGCGACCATTGGCCGTCGCTTCGTCATCGACCACGGCATGGGCATCGTCGTGGGGGAGACGACCATCATCGGCGATGATTGCCAGCTCTACCAGGGCGTGACCCTTGGTGGCACCGGGAAAGAGGGTGGAAAGCGCCACCCGACGCTTGGCAACAACGTCGTGGTGGGCGTGGGCGCGTCGGTCCTTGGCAACATCACGCTTGGCGACAATGTCAAGGTTGGCGGAGGCGCTGTCGTCGTGCGCGACGTCCCGGCCGACTGCACGGTCGTCGGAATTCCTGGTCACGTCACCACAAAGGGAGGCGTGCGCGTGCGTACCGCCGCGGGCGACCGTCTCACCTGCATTTCAATGGCGGACCAGTCTACAATTGACAAGATTATCCGTGAACGCGAGGACGTAGAGCACCGCGAGTACCTTCCCGATCCCATCGATCGCACGGTCGACGACCTCGCCTCGAAGGTGGAGCGCCTCGAGAGGCGAATCGCCGAGCTGGAGAGCCAGCTTCAGGACAAGGAGTAGCCAATGCTCGTCTATAACACCCAGCTACACAAGAAGGTCGAGCTCACACCCATCGAACCCGGCAAGATTCGCATGTACGTCTGCGGCCCCACCGTCTATGACCAGATTCACGTCGGCAACGGCCGCACGTTCCTGGCCTTCGACGTCATTCGCCGCTACCTTATGTACAAGGGCTACCAGGTCACCTTCGCCCAGAACCTGACCGACGTGGACGACAAGATCATCAAGCGTGCCAACGAGCAAGGTCGCACTTCCGAGGACCTCGCGAGCGAGTTCTCCGACGCCTTCATCGAGCAGATGCACCGCATGGGCGTCCTCGACCCGGATATCCGTCCTCGCGCCACGCAGGAGATCGAGGCCATGATCGAGATGATCTCCGGTCTCATCGAGCAGGGCCACGCCTATGCGCCCGGCAACGGCGACGTCTACTTCTCTGTTCGTAGTGACCCCAGCTACGGCACCGTGTCCGGTCGTAACGTCGACGAGCTCAAGGTCGGCGCCCGCATCGAAGCCAACGAGGAGAAGAACGACCCTCTGGACTTCGCCCTCTGGAAGGCCGCCAAGCCGGGCGAGCCCATGTGGGACTCCCCGTGGGGCAAGGGTCGCCCGGGCTGGCACACCGAGTGCTCCGCGATGGTCCACCGCTACCTGGGCACCCCGATCGACATTCACGGTGGTGGTCAGGACCTGCAGTTCCCGCACCACGAGAACGAGTACGCGCAGGCCGCGTGCTGCTGGCACGAGCCTCTGGCCAACGTGTGGATGCACTCGGGCATGCTCCTCATCAACGGCGAGAAGATGTCGAAGAGCCTCGGCAACTTCTACACGCTCAAGGAGGTCCTCGACAAGTATCCGGCGGATGCCGTGCGCCTGCTGATGCTCCAGACCCACTACCGCTCGCCGCTCGACTTCTCCTTCGAGCGCCTCGACGGTGCCGTAGGCACGCTCGAGCGCGTGCGTGGCGCCGTCGCCAACCTCCGTTGGGCCGCGGAGAGCTCGAGCGCGAGCGGCCACGAGCTTAATGACGCGGACCGCGCCTTCGGCGAGGCCGTGGATGACGCCGCCAGCGAGTTCACCCGCCAGATGGATGACGACTTCAACACTGCCGGTGCCCTCGC
>UQWE01000100.1 GCA_900544655.1 uncultured Coriobacteriaceae bacterium | reverse complement strand
CCAGCGCCACGCCGCGCCCAGCGGAAGCAGGCGCTCGACCGCGCTCGCCGTAAGCAGCCGCCCGACCGTACTCGCCGCTCGGCCGCAACTGACGTAGACTGGTCTCACCCGCCCGCCGCTAACCCACCCATCGCAGGTAGGGGTTGTGACCGAGCTCCCAGCTCATCGTGGTGTCGTCACCGTGGCCGGGAAGCAGATGCGTCGTCGGCGGGATCTCGTCCGCCGCACGGCGCAGGGAGTCGAGCATGGAGGTCATATCGCCGCCGCGAAGATCCGTCCTGCCCACGCTACCGGCAAAGATGGTGTCACCGGTAAAGCAGATTCCCTCGGCATCGCCCTCGCCCACGAGCAGAATGCCACCCGGGGTGTGGCCGGGCGTCGGGAGCACGCGGAACCTCGCCGCACCAACGCCTACGACGTCACCGGCCTTAAGCAGGATATCCGGCTTCGGCGCATCATCGTCATAGTTCGCGCCAATCGAAAGCTCGCCCTTGGCATGCATCGCGGCCTCGGAGTCAGCCGCGGAGATGGCAAACTTCGCGCCCGTGGCCTCGACCAGCCCAAGCACGCCGCCCACGTGATCCACGTGCCCATGCGTGGCAACCACCAAATCGACCGGCACGTCGAGCTCCTTGGCGATAGTGGCGCCCCCGTTGGCAGGGTCAATCACCAGCGCGCGGCCTTCGCTCACCACGGCGTAGCAGTTGGTCGAATGCATGCCGACCTCGACGTGGAAAAGAATGACCTCGAGCCTGCCAGACTCCACGGCCTCGACGCCGTCCAGCCCCATAGCGCCCGCATTGTAGATGCCCATGCCGGCTATCTCCTCCCGTGAATCGAGCTCGCACCCTCACCGGGCATGATGCGCCTCGCGTCATAGACGGAGGGCACGCGGCAGATCGTGGCAAGCAGTGTGTCGAGCAGGTTCGCGTCGCTGATGGCGATGAGGAAGCGGAGCTTCGCTACGCCATGCGAGTTGGTGTTCGTCGCGGCGGAAAGGATGTTTCCACCCGCGTCTCCCACGGCGATCGTAACGTCCTTGAGCAGGCCCATGCGGTCCGTCGCCTCGACCACGATCTCGACCTGGAACTGCGTGGCGCCGGAGGTATCCCACTCGACGTCGATCATGCGCTCCGGGTGAGCCATGAGGCCCTTCACGTTGGGACAATTCGCACGGTGGACGGACACGCCGCGGCCGCGCGTGATGAAGCCCACGATCTCGTCGCCTGCGACGGGGCTGCAGCAGTGCGCGAGGTGGACGAGGAGGTCCGCGTCACCCTTGGCAACGACGCCGCAGCTCGTGCGTTTGCGACCGTCGCCAGGCTTGCGGCCGCGCGTGGCGCGCGTCTGCTTGTTGCCGGCCATCGGCACGTCCGCCTCGAAGAACTGCTGGCGAGCGGCATTGGCCTCGGCGTTCGCCTTCTGCTGGGCGGCGAGCACTTCCTCGGGCGAGCCCTCCTCAAGGATGGCCACGACCTTGTTGGCAACGGACTTGGCAGTGAGCTTGCCGTTCGCGATGGCAGCGAACATGTCGTCCGTGGTCTTGAACGACTGCGCCTCGGCGGCGCGGTTGAGTGCCTTGACGCTCCTCGGCGTGGAGATGCCGTAGCCACGCTTGCGCAGCTCTCGGGCGAGTTCGCCGCGACCGGACTCCGCGTCATCAGACTTGGTCGAGGCAGCGAAGTACTTGCGGATCTTGGCGCGTGCAGAGGGCGTGGCCACGATGTTCATCCAGTCGCGGCTGGGCTTGGAGTTCTTGTTGGTGAGAATCTCGATGCGGTCACCCGTGGCAAGCGGCGTGGTGAGCGAGACCACGCTGCCGTTCACCTTGGCGCCCACGCAGTGGTTGCCCACCTCGGTGTGCACCTGATAGGCGAAGTCAAGCGGCGTAGAGCCCGCACGCAGACTCATGACCTCGCCCTTCGGCGTGAAAACGAAGATCTCGTCGCCAAAGAGGTCGACGCGCAAGTCCTCGAGGAACTCGTGCGGGTCAACCATGTCGTCCTCGACCGTCCAGTCGAGACTGCGACGGATCCAAGAGATCTGCTTGTCGACGCTCTTGTCGTCCTGGCTCATGTTGCCCTGCGAGTTGCCAGCGCGCTTGTAGAGCCAGTGGGCGGCAATACCGTATTCGGCCTGCTCGTGCATCTCGCGCGTGCGAATCTGAATCTCGATGGGGCGCGCGTCCGGACCAACCACCGTCGTGTGGAGCGACTGGTAGCCATTGGGCTTGGGCGTGGCGATGTAGTCCTTGAAGCGGCCCGGCAGCGGGTGCCAGAGCGAGTGAACGGCGCCAAGCGTACTGTAGCAGTCACCCACGGTGTTGAGGATGACGCGCAGGGCGATGAGGTCGTAGATGTCCGAGAACTCCTTCCCCTTGCGCTTCATCTTGAGGTAGATGCTCCACAGGTGCTTCGGGCGTCCCGTGATTTGGATGCCATCGAGACCGACGCGACGAAGCTCGTCGGTGAGGGTCTTGATGGCCTCCTCGGTGTCGCGCTCGCGCTGGTCGCGGGAGTCCTGCACCATGCGGGCGATGCGCTGGTATTCCTCGGGCTCGAGATAGAAGAAGGCGAGGTCCTCGAGCTCCCACTTGATGGAGGAGATGCCGAGACGGTCCGCGAGCGGGGCGTAGACGTCCATCGTCTCGTGGGCCTTGAAGACGCGGCGATCGGGCGGGAGGGCGGCCAGCGTGCGCATGTTGTGCAGGCGGTCCGCGAGCTTGATGATCACGACGCGAATGTCGCGGCTCATCGCGAGGAACATCTTGCGTAGGTTCAGTGCCTGCTTGGCGTCCATCGAGTCGACCTCAATGGACGTGAGCTTCGTGACGCCGTCGACGAGCTCAGCCACCGTCTCGCCAAAGAGCTCGGAGAGGTCCGAGAGCGTGGCGGGCGTGTCCTCGACCGTATCGTGGAGCAGGGCCGCGCAGATGACGTCCTCGTCCATGCGAAGGTCATGCGCGAGGATGAGGGCCACTTCGACGGGATGGTTGATATAGGGCTCGCCGCTCCTGCGCCTCTGATCGCGGTGGAACTCGGCGGCGAAGCGATAGGCCTCGTCGACCTTGGCCATCTCCTCCGGAGTGAGGTAGCGCGAGCAGGTCTTGCGCAGCAGCGGGTAATCGTCCGCGCCGACCTCTGGCGCGCCCTCGGGCGGAGCGGTAACGTGTCGCTCGACATCCGTCGTGGCCTCGTGCTTGGTGTCAGCCATGGGGCTCACTCCCCTCCCTCGCGCGCCATCGTCCCAAAACCGGGAACGATGGGCCTGTTGATGCGCCCGATCAGCTCCTCGGGCGTCGCTGAGAGCACCCAGTCGCGGAACTCGCGGAACTCGGCGCCAGACCTCATGCCCTCAAGGTAGTGGATTGACTGGTCGAGTTCCATACGCTCGGGCGATTCCGCCATGCGAATCCGACGCTGCGTGCCATATCCCTCGACCGTCAGAAAACCCAGGTCGCGGAAGATCGCAATCCCCGCGGAAACCGACCGCTCCTCAAGGCCGCACCCTGGGGTTACCTGGAGACATGCGTCGAGTAGCTCGGCGTTCGTATGCGCGATGCTGCCCTCGCCCACAGCGGCGGCACGCGCTGAGAGCGAGCGGAGTGCCCGCCACAGGCAGACGAGCTCGTCTCGACCGGGTGCGTAGGAGGACAGGATGCGCTCGTTCACGCGAGCGTCGCGGGCGCCAAACATCAGGTGAATGGTCGCAGGCTTGCCGTCACGGCCGGCACGGCCGCTCATCTGGTTGAACTCCACCGCGCCGAAGGGCATGTGGTAGAGCATGACGTGACGGATGTCGGGCAGGTTCACGCCCTCGCCAAAGGCACTCGTCGAGATGACGCAGGTGAGCTCTCCGGCGCGGAAGGCGTTCTCCACGCGGTTGCGCTCGGCACGGGTAAGGCCCGCGTTGTAGAAGGCGATATGGGGCGCTAGCTCGGGATTCGTCTTGCGAAGCGCGCGAGCGAGCACGACGGACTGCTCACGGGAGTTCACGTAGGCAACGCACTTCTCCCCCGTGCTGGCGATTGCGGTGAGCGCCGCATCGCGATCACGGAGCTCGCGTGAGTCATCGAGGACGAGGTTCTCGCGGCAGGTGTCGTCGACGAACACGCTCTCGATCGAAGCAAGGCGGCAGATCTCGCGGGCGACGGGCTCGGCAGCGGTGGCGGTCACGGCAAGGACCGTCGGGTTGCCCAGCTCGTCGAGCACGCGGGGAAGCTCCTGGTAGGCGCCGCGGTTGCCACCCTTCGAGGTACCGGCGTGATGCGCCTCGTCGATGACGACGAAGCCCACGCGCGAGCCACGGGCGAACTCGCGGGAATGGATGGCGAGGAACTCCGGCGTGGTGAGGACGACGTCGACCTCCCCCGCGACAAGGCCTGAGAAGATCTCGGCGCGGACGTCCGGCGTGGATTCGCCCGTGAGGACGCGGGCGGAAAGGCCGAGCTCGGCGAGCTCCCCGGCGATATGGAAACTCTGGTCCGCCACGAGGGCGCGCAGCGGGTACACGAAGACGCTCGCCTGCTTGCGCGCGAGGGCGATACGCGCGGCGTGCACGTGGAAGATGAGGGACTTGCCACGACCCGTCGCCATGACGCAAAGGGTGCTCTTGCCCGCGGCAAGCGAGTCGAGGGCGAGCTTCTGCGCGGGAAGCAGGTCATGGTCGCCGATGAAGCGACGCACGAGCGAGGCCGTGAGGTCGTCGCCCGCGAGCGAGGCGGGGGCGTCG
>UQWE01000099.1 GCA_900544655.1 uncultured Coriobacteriaceae bacterium | reverse complement strand
GGCTCTTGGGGGCGCCGGCCCGCCCCCCCCCCCCCCCCCCGCCGCTTGTCTCTGCTGTCGGCGGCGTTATGGCCCAAAGGGCTATGTCCCTTTTGGGCCCGCGTCCCCTTGGGTCAGATTGTCTTTACAGCTGTCTTGTCACCTGACATGACATGTGCCATACTGTCCCCCAGTATTTCCCAACGAGAGGGGCCAGGTTGGCCAGCATCAACTCTTCTACCAGCGATTCTTCTGCCGAGGAGCTCGCGCAGCTCGTGGCTGATGGCGTGGGCTCATGCACCACGGCTGCCGAGCGCGCCGCGCTTATTCCCGCCGAGCTTTCCTCCGCCATCGAGCGTCTCAAGGCGGAGCGAGATGCCGTGATTCTCGCGCACTACTATGTGGCTCCCGAGGTCCAGGCAGTGGCGGACTACGTGGGTGACTCGTTCTATCTGGCTAAGCTCGCAAAGTCGCTGCCGCAGAGCACGATCGTGCTCGCGGGTGTGGAGTTCATGGGCGAGAGTGCCAAACTCCTCAACCCGGATAAGCACGTCCTCCTCCCCGAGCCCGCGGCGGATTGTCCCATGGCACACATGGTCAAGCGCGAGACGGTCGACGCCGCGCGCGAGCAGTATGGCGATGACCTCGCCGTCGTGTGCTATGTGAATTCGACCATGGAAATCAAGAGCTGGAGCGACGTCTGCGTGACCTCCTCCAATGCCGTGGACATCGTCTCCAGGCTGCCCCAGCACAACATCCTGTTCATCCCGGACCAGAACCTGGGCCACTATGTGGCAGAGCAGGTTCCCGAGAAGAATGTCCTTCTCAACAAGGGCTACTGCCCGCGTCACCACGTTATCACCGCGGAGCAGATTGAGGAGGCGGTTGCCGCTCACCCCGGCGCGCTCGTGCTCGCGCACCCCGAGTGCAAGGCGGAGGTGCTGGCGGAGGCAGACTACATCGGCTCCACTGCCGGCATTATCACTTATGCCGAGAAGAGCGAGGCTTCCGAGTTCATCATCGTGACGGTTGCCGGTGTCCTGTTCGAGCTCGAGCGTCGAACACGGGGGACTGGCAAGAGGTTCTACTTCCCGAAGACGCGTCCTACCTGCATCAACATGGACATGATCAGCCTTCGCAAGCTTGTCGCCTGCCTCGCCTCTGGTTCCGGCGAGGTCGAGATTGGCCTCTCGGAAGAAGCCGCGGCCCAAGCCAAGCTCACGCTCGACCGCATGCTCGAGTACGCCGCGAAGTAAGCGAACGCTGCAAATGAGAAGTTGACGAAGGGAAGTTGACGAAGGGACTGTCCCTTTGTCAACTTTCAGTGCTGGGAGGGCCGGATGGCTTTCAAGAAGTATGAGGACATGAGCTGCGACGTGGTGATTTGCGGGTGTGGCGTGGCGGGGCTTTACGCCGCGCTCAACCTGCCGCAGACGCTCGACGTCGTGATGCTTTCGAAGAGTAGGGTTGATGAGTGCGACTCGATGCTTGCCCAGGGCGGCATCTGCGTGCTGCCGGAGGGGGAGGATTACGAGGCCTTCTTCCGCGACACGATGGCCGCGGGCCACTGGGAGAACCGCCGCGAGAGCGTTGATGTCATGATCCGCTCGAGCCGTTCCGTGATCAATGACCTCGTGGCCTTGGGTGTCGACTTCGAGCGCGAGGAGGACGGCAGCCTCGGCTTCACGCGCGAGGGTGCGCACAGCCGCCCGCGCATCGCCTATCACGCGGACATCACGGGCAAGGAGATCACGACGAAGCTCCTCGCCGCCGTGCGCCGCCTCCCCAACGTGAGAATCCTCGAGCATGTCGCGATGGTTGACATCATCGAGCGCGACGGAGCCTGCGCTGGCATCATCGCGCGCCCGGTGGACGACGAGAGCTCCCTCGCGCCCGCCGACGAGCTCTCGAGCAGCCGCGAGAAGTTCGAGATTCGTGCCGCCAACACGCTCTGGGCAACCGGCGGCATCGGCGGCGTGTATGAGCATTCGACCAACTACCCGCAGCTCACGGGTGATGCCTGCTACGTCGCCATAGAGCATGGTATTACGTGCGAGCACCTCGACTACGTGCAGATCCACCCCACGGGCCTCTTCTCGCCCCAGCCCGGCCGCACCTTCCTCATCTCCGAGAGCTGCCGCGGAGAGGGCGCCGTGCTGCTCAACCGCGACTGCCGTCGCTTCACTGACGAGCTTCAGCCGCGCGACGTCGTGGCCGCTGCCATCCGCGCCCAGATGAAGAAGGATGGCATGGAGCACGAGTGGCTGAGCTTTGCCCCGGTTGAGCGCGATGTCATCTGCGACCATTTCGCCAACATTCGCGAGCGCTGCCTCGAGGACGGCCGCGATATCCTCTGCGAGCCGATCCCCGTTGTGCCTACGCAGCACTACTTCATGGGCGGCGTGCGGGTTGACCACGACTCCGCGACGACCATGCCCCACCTCTTCGCCGCTGGTGAGGCCAGTTGCAACGGTGTTCACGGCCACAACCGCCTCGCGAGCAACAGCCTGCTTGAGTCGCTCGTCTTCGCGCGCCGCGCCGCGCGTAAGATGCTTACGGGCGAGAGCCTGCCTGTCGAGCTCGCGGGGTCTCCGGCGCTTGACGGCATGCATCGCGTCAATGGCGACGGCACGCTTGCCATCGACGAGCTTTGCGCCGAGGATGGTACGACGACGGAGGATGCCGCCGTCTTTGGTGACGCCCCCGTCGACTTTGACTCGATTATGCCCGAGAAGGAGGCGTAGACGATGGATCCTATCGCCATGAAGCTCGTGGGAGACGACATCATCCTCCGGGCGCTCAGGGAGGACATCACGTTTGAGGACGTGAGCACTGCCTCCGTGTGCCCCGATCCCCGTGCCGCGGAAGTGCAGCTCATCGCAAAGGCGGAGGGCGTCATCGCGGGTCTGGACGTGTTTGCTCGCGCGTTTGCCCTCCTCGACCCTGCAACCCGCGTCGAGGCGACGGTTACGGACGGCGACGTCGTGTCTGCGGGCCAGCACCTCGCCACGGTCTACGGTGACGCTCGCGTGCTGCTTGCCGGTGAGCGCGTCGCGCTCAACTTCCTGCAGCGCATGAGTGGCATCGCGACGTATACGCGTCGCATGGCAACGGCGCTCGAGGGCACGGACACCGTTCTCGTTGACACGCGTAAGACCACGCCTTGCTTGCGCGTGTTCGAGAAGGCCGCGGTGGAGATTGGCGGTGGTCGCAATCATCGCTATAACCTCTCGACCGCCGTCATGCTCAAGGACAACCACATCGACGCGGCTGGCGGCGTCACGCAGGCTATCGAGGCCGCGCGCGCCCACGCGTCCTTTACCTGCACCGTTGAGGTTGAGTGCGAGAATCTCGAGATGGTTCGCGAGGCCGTCGAGGCCGGGGCTGACATCATCATGCTCGACAACATGGCTCACGACGACATGGCCGAGGCAATCGCCCTCATCGGCGGACGCGCCAAGACCGAGGTCTCCGGCAACGTGGACGCCGAGAACATCCGCGCCCTCGCCGACCTCGGCGTTGACTTCATCAGCTCTGGCGCCCTCACGCACTCCGCGCCAATCCTCGACCTGTCCCTCAAGCACCTGAGGATGCTGGACGATGGCGAGGACCGCTAGCGTGGGCGGCGCCGAGCGCAGGGCCGCCATCATCTCCGAGCTTGCTGCCGCGACCCAGCCGGTTTCTGGCAGCGCGCTCGCGAAGGCCGTTGGCGTGAGCCGACAGGTCGTCGTCCAGGACATCGCGCTTCTGAGGGCGGACGGACATGACATCGTGGCCACAAGCCGCGGCTACGTGCTGCAGGAGGGTAAGGGGGCCTCGCAGGTGCCCACGCGCCTCCTCAAGGTCCACCATGGCCTCGATGACCTGGAGGATGAGCTCACGACGATCGTCGACTTGGGCGGTGCCGTGCTGAACGTCATGGTCAACCATCGCGTCTACGGCAAGATCACGGCGGACCTCGACGTCAGGAATCGTCGCGACGTCGAGCGCTATCTCGAGAGCATCCGCACGGGGAAGAGCTTTCCGTTGATGACGGTGACGAGCGGCTATCACTTCCACCGCATTGCCGCGGAGACCGAGGCACAGCTCGATGAAATAGAGCAGGCCCTGCGCGAGAAGGGATATCTCGCACAGGTCCTGCCCTACGAGGACGATCTGCAGTAGGAGAGGGGCTTTCGCCTACGCGAGGGCGGCGCCAAGGGCGCGGCAGGCCTCGAGGGCTTCGTCGCCCATGGCCGGACAACCGAATGCGACGGCGTCAAAGCCTGCCAGGGCATCTGCGGGGAAGTCCGCCGCCTGGACCTCCTCGACCTCGGCGCCAGCGCCGCGCGCTCCTTCCGCGACGGCGCCCGCCATGGTCTCGGTGTTGCCCGTGCCGCTCCAGAAGACGACTGCGATCTTGCTCGTGGTTTGTCCTTTCGTATGCCAACCCGCCTACCGGATTTGGGTTCATTGATGTGGCTGCGGACCTATGCCGCGACGGTCATGCCTGCCAGCTCCGCGAGCGTGGCCCCGCGGCCAAGCATCGCCTCGCAATCCCTTGTGCAGCGCTTGTATCTCGCGAAGCAGGCCTCGGCGCTCTGCTGGTTGGAGTAGACCTTCCAGCAGCCGCAACACAGGTAGTCGCGCCCCTCATGCTCGATGAAGGCCATGACGTCGTCATAGGGATAGCCGAGGAAGAGCCCCACCTCGTGGGGGAAGCCCCCGTTGGCGCTGCACCGATGACGGTTCTCGAGTCTGCGACCCAGGCGCGTGAT
>UQWE01000098.1 GCA_900544655.1 uncultured Coriobacteriaceae bacterium | reverse complement strand
GACGGACCCGCTTGAAAAATGCGCGGGCCCCGCCTGCCAAGACGCGACACGAGAGACTCGGCGGCAGAGTTGAGCCACTCCGTCGCCTGGGCATTCGAGGCCACACGCCTCAGACGCGCTCCCTCGCCGGCGGCGCGCAGCTCGGTTAGGCGGCCCTCGCCGCCGTGCTCCGCGATGCAATCACGCAGCATCTGCGTGGCTTGGCCAACGCCAGCCGCGACGGCGCGCGGATCAAGCTTCGAGACAAGGTCCCCGGCAGCGTCGCGCGTGCGCTCGTAGACCTCGGCGGCACCCTCTACCACGGGTTCCGGTAGCGCCTCGAGCATGCGCTCGGAGGCTTCGCCCATCGATTCGTCGATCCTGACCTGAATCTGCGTGCGCAGCGACTCGAGCTGGGTGGACAGGCGACGCCAGCTCGCCATGGCAAACACCAGGTCAACGGCCAGGCCTACCGCGCACACCACCGCCAGCGCCTCGAGAGCGACAACCGGCACGCTCGCGAGCACGCCGAGAAGCGCGGGCTCGAGCACACGGCAGATCAAGACCGCACCGGCACCAAACATCAGGAAGCCGTAGAGACAAACCCGCCCGTTGATATTGGCCGGCTTGTCCTCGTAATCCCAAAAGCGCGCGCCCGTCGTCGCCTCGAGCACGACGCTCACCGCGTATTCGAGCGCGCAGCACAGCAGGCCCGACACGAGGAACTGAGGCACGACGTCAGGGATCTCGCGGAGGAAGAGCCAGCACGCGAGAGCGCCAACGCCGTAGATCGGGCAGATGGGCCCAAGCAGAAAGCCGCTGTTGGCGAAGCGCCCCTGATTCATCATCGCGCAGGCGGTGGACTCCCAGAGCCACCCGGCAAAGCTATAGACGAGAAACGAGATGAAGAGTCCCGAGAGCGGGGCGGCGGGCACGGATGCCGCCAGAAGCGGGATCATCGCGGCGGTTTCGGGGCTCATCGACCAACCTCCCTAAGCCAGCGGGGAAGCAGGCGTTCCGGCACGCGCGAGCCGAGCGTCTCGCGCAAGGCAACCAGCTTGTCAGCACCGCACACAATCCAGGCCTCCCGACACGTGGGCGGCACCGGCACCAGCGGAAACATGTGCCTCACGATGATGTTGCGCTCACGCTCGTCCAAGGTGAAATCGTCCTCCGCGTTGCGCAGCGCGAAGAACGGGTGGCGAAACCCATGGAGCCGATGGCTCGGATCAGGATCGTGCCAGTCATAGAGGAAGTAATCGTGGAGAAGCGCCCCGCGCACGAGCGAAGGCCGGTCGACCGCGATGCCATGACGCGCGAGGGCGTCCGCCATGCGACAGCTCTCAGCCGCGACCGCCACCACATGCTCGTACACGGACACATCTCCATGCTGGACGAACTCATGGCAAAGGCCGAGACGACCCTCGCGCTCGAGGCGAGCCGCCTCGGCGGAAACCTCGGGGGCAGTCGTGCGGGCGCGGGATGGACGAACAGGGGCGTCTGTTACACGCGCAGCGTCCGCGGCCTTCGCGACCTCGGCGTCCGCCGTCTTCGCGGTATCGGCACCCGTTTCCTCATACATCGAACCGGTCATCAACGCCATCGCCCCCTCTGAAATAACCTCGCAAATCGACACTATTCTGCCGCTGGCACATCCCCACCACACTTTCTTCCCCCAAATGTGCCAATCTATATATTTATGCGCCCTAGATGGGCGCACTTTTTAGCACGATTCAAGAAACCGCAGGTCAGATGATGGGAGGGCACATGTATCTCGAGGGCATTGCCACACCGGCAGACGTTCGCGCTCTCCCTGCCCAAGCGATGCGTCCCCTCTGCGAGGAAATCAGGTCCGCCATCATTGCGACCTGCGCCAAGGTGGGCGGTCACGTGGGCCCCAACCTTGGCGTCGTCGAGCTTACGGTGGCGCTCCACCGCGTCTTCGACTCCCCTCGAGACAAGATCGTGTTCGACGTCTCCCATCAGACCTATGCGCACAAGATGCTCACCGGCCGTGCCAAGGCATTCATAAACCCAGAGCTCATGGGCGCAGTCTCCGGATTCGCCAGCCCCGTTGAGAGCAAGCACGACCATTTCTCCATGGGTCACACCTCGACCTCGGTGGGCCTCGCGCTTGGCCTCGCGAAGGCACGCGACCTCGCAGGAGACACCTATGACGTCATCGCCGTCATTGGCGACGGTTCGCTGTCCGGCGGCCTCGCCTTCGAGGGTCTCGACAACGCGGCCGAGCTCGGCACGAACCTCATCATCGTCGTGAACGACAACGAGTGGTCCATCTCGGAGGACCACGGTGGCATCTACGCCAACCTCGCCGAGCTGCGTGCCACGCGAGGCCACGCCAAGGACAACTACTTCCGCTCGATGGGCCTCGACTATCGCTACCTCGAGGACGGCAACGACGAAGCCGCCTGCGAGGAGGCCCTCGCGAGCCTGCGCGGCTGCGACCGCCCCGTCGTGCTCCACGTCCACACCCGCAAGGGCCTCGGCTTCGCCCCGGCGGAGGAAAACGAGGAGAGCTGGCATCACGTCGGCCCTTTCAACCCGGAGACTGGCGAGAAGCTCTCCGGCGGGCGCGCGAGCGGTGGCATCGTAATCACCCCGCCCGCCACCTATGCGGACATCACGGGTGACTATCTACTCAAGCGCATGGCCTCTGACCAGCAACTTGTTGCCGTCTCTTCAGCCACGCCCTACATGATGGGCTTCACACCCGATCGTCGCGTCGCGGCAGGCAAGCAGTTCGTCGACGTTGGCATCGCAGAGGAGCACGCCGTAACGCTGTGCGCCGGCCTCGCAGTTGGTGGTGCTAAGCCCGTCTACGGCGTCTACGGCACCTTCCTCCAGCGCACGTATGACCAGCTCTGGCACGACGTCTGCCTCAACGCCGCGCCGATCACGGTCCTTGTGTTCGGCTCGAGCGCCTTTGGCACGACCGATGCCACTCACCTGGGCTTTTATGACATCGCAATGCTCAGCGACATGCCTGGCCTCACCTACCTCGCGCCCACGTGTCGCGAGGAGTACCTCGCCATGCTCGACTGGGCGATCGACTGCCGCCGTGGTCCGTACGCGATTCGCGTGCCCGGAGCCGGCGTCGTCTCCCGCCCAAGCGTCGAGATTCCTGACGGCGGATACGTCTTCGGCATCCCCGAGGTCGTCCACGAGGGCACGAGCGGCGCCGCGATTCTCGCGCTTGGCTCCACCATGCCCCTGGGCGAGAGGGTCGTGACCCTCCTCGCGGAGAGGGGCATCGACGTCACGCTCGTCAACCCGCGCTACGCGTGCGGCATCGACTTCGACTGGGTGTACTCGCTCGCGGAGGAGAACCGCGTCGTGGTGACCCTCGAGGACGGTGTGCTCGACGGCGGCTTTGGCAGCCACATCGCCCGCATCCTCGGCCCCACCAACGCGCGCGTGCGCAGTTTTGGCCTACCGCACGGCTTCCCGGATCGCTACGAGCCAGAAGGCCTCCTCAACTGCTGCGGCCTGACCGAGGGCAACATCGCCCGCGAGGTCATCGACCTGCTCGAGGAGTCACTCTAGCCCACCGTCCGCCGGACAAAGGCCGCGCCCAGGTGCGCCCGCGAACCGCGTGCCCGCGCCAGGCGCGCGTGGTGCCTATTTGTTCTCGATGCTGCCGATGTTCTTGAGCTCGATCGAGATGAGGCCGTTGGCCTCGGTGGAGAACTGGATGAACTCTGGGTCATCACCGTACTCCGCCGGGAACGAGACCTCGATGCCGGTGTCCGTCACGATGCGGTGGCAGCGCACGCGCTTCTGGGCGACGGCGCGACGGTCGACGGCGACGCGCTCAGGCAGGTGACGCACGTCAGCCGCAGTCTCGAAGGCACGTCGCGCGGGCTCGGAGTCCTCGAAGACCTTCTCCGCGAGGCCATCGCGCGAGAAGGAATCCTGTTCGTCGACCTGCTCGGCCACGTAGGCCTTGGCGCGGGAGAGAGCCAGGGCCGCGTTAGCTCCATGCTCCTCGGCGACCTGCTCCACGATCTCGGTCACGCAGTCGATGGTCTCACGAGCGCTCGCCTCGGAGCTGCACTGGAGCAGGCCCTCGGGGATGAGCAGCGTGTCCTGGCCGTCGATGGAACGCGGCTTGTCGACATAGGCAATCTCGAGGTTGTCCGCACGCACGAGGGCCCAACTCGCAAGCTTCTGGGTGGCGGCGGGCAGCACGCCATAGCGACGAACGATGTCGCAGCTCACCATCGAGCCAGCCTGGCTGACCTCATGGACGAACGCCTTCTTGCCCTCGAGGAGGAAAAGGCCGATGTAGCGCGTATCGTCACCATCGAGGAAATCCGTCATGAGGAGATCCGTGCTACGGGCGCCATCCGCACGCTGGAGCTCACCGAACAGGAAGCTCGCCACGGTTGCCGTCAGCGGAACGAACTCATTCGCACCATGGAGGTAACGGCTCACCTGGGTCGCGAGGGCGTTGTCCTGCCCGAACTTGCCGTGTCGGCAGTCCGTCAAGCCGAGGGACTTGCGGCAGATGCTCTGCACGTAGGACTTGACGGGCTTCTCCTCGAGGTCAAGCTCGGCCTTGGAGATGACGCTCACGGCAGAGTCGAGGTCGAGGACGTGCAGGACGGCCTTGTTCAGGCGGACGATCATGGGTGCCTCCAGCGGTTGGTACGAATTGCGAGGGTCTACTATACCCCGCCTCTGTGACATGACGAGGGCTGTCGTGGCGGATGTGGATGCTTGTTGGCGCATGGGGTGGCCACGGCGAA
>UQWE01000097.1 GCA_900544655.1 uncultured Coriobacteriaceae bacterium | reverse complement strand
CGGTGCCTGGGAAGCACGGCTGCCCACGAGGGGTACGTTCTGATACTGGCGCGCAGCACGGCCCCGGGCGAAGAAGGCATCCTCTGCCTCGAGAACCGCCTCCTGCGGCATTACGTCGAGGCCACTCTCCATGTCGGAGAGGGGCGCCGCCTGAGGCTGGGGGGTGGGACGCATCCCGGGCGCCTGGGCGCGCGAGCTTGCGGCCCCGCCAAGGCCGCCATCAAGGGAGGAGTCCGCGCCAAGGAAGCGGGCCTCCTCTTCGCGAAGGCGGTTGAGGGTGCCGGCATCGACGTTCTCGGCGAAGACGGAGAAGCGGCCGCTCTTGAGAGAGGGATCCGCCATAAAGCGAACGACGGGCTTGCCAACGAAGACGTAGCCCTTGCCCTGTGCCTGTCCCTCGATGAACTGGGAGGTCTCCTTGGTGAGCTGCGCGTAAAGCGGACGCATCGTTATGTCGTCCTCGCTGGAGATGAGGATGGTATAGAGAGCGGGCGCGGTGTCAACGCCGTTAATGACGAAGGTCTCCGCCTCCATCTCGCGCGCGGCCTTCTTGGCAAGCTTCTTGAAGGAGAAGGGGGCGGTGACGCCCTGCGTGGTGGCGCCAAAGAGGCTACCCACGCGCTGCTCGAAGACGTTCAGAAAGTTCACGTCACTCATCCTCCCAGGTGTCGGACACAGGGCCCAGGGTCATGATTGAAATGCTCATAAGTATTAGACAGACTAGCGCAACTGCGATGTCGCAAATGGACGGCGTGGTCCATAACCCACCATTCTCCACTCTGGCAGAGAAGACGAGGGTCGCTATGAGGATGGCGCAGCAGGTCACTTGGGCGGCGGCGCACGCCGCGTTGGAGCGCCGCTTCGAAATGAGAGCGCAGGCCAGGGAAGCGCCGGCGCAACCAGCTGCCGTAAGCCACGAGCTGCCGCTCGTGACCGTTCTGCCAACCGCCGAGGCGAAGGACGCCCCGTCGCTTGAAGCAAGCGCTGACGTCAAGAGCATGGCGAGGACTCCTCCGAGGGCCGAGGTCGCGGCTGCCGGGAGCGGTGACAGGCATGCGCCGGCAAGGGCGGCGCTTCCCACCGGGGATCCAGTGGCGCAGCCTAGAAGCAGTGCGGCGTGCGAAAGCCTGCTTGCGGGGCTTACGTGTGTCTGCCAGAGATAGAGCACGGCGCCGGCTAGCGCTGCGATGAGGAATGCCGGGGAGTATGCGCCGGGGGTCACGAGCGTTATCACGTAGACGAGCGTGGTAAACGTGCCTCCGGCTGCGGGCAATGCCGCCGAGAACGCAGCTGGAACAAGTGCCGATGCCGCGGCCAGTGGCATCGGCTCGATGTTGAGCCCGACGAGGCGCGCTATCGCCGGAATGCAGCGAAGGCAGACAGCGCCCGAAACGGCGGCGCAAACGACGCGGGAGGTCGCATTCGGTAGCCACGGGTAACGCTCTGCGATGCCCACGCGCATCGCAGCGTTCCACACCTCGTCAGCGGGGCCGGTTTCGCCCCTTGCCTGCGCGAGGAGGTCGGCCACGGACGCGCGACCCTCCGCCTCGTCCCCGAGATAGGGGAGAACGGCGCGGGCGAGCTCGCCTGCCGTAGACGGGCGCCTGCCGGGGTCCGCGCTGAGGGCTTCCGCGATCTGGTCGCTTACGGGTCCTGCGAGCTCAGGCTCCACCTTGGCTAGCGGCCGTGCCCCCTTTTCGATTCTCTTGAGCGATGCGTCCGCGTCCTTGGCGAGAAACGGGCATGAGCCGGTCAGCGCTTGGTAACAGACGCAAGCGAGGGCGAAGACATCCGTGCGTTCGTCGACGTAGTCTCCCGTGAGCTGCTCCGGGGGCATATAGCCAACCGTGCCTCCTCGTGCGCCTTCCCAACCCGCGGCGCTCGCAAGGCTCGCCATGCCAAAGTCGCCGAGCTTGACGTTTCCCTGCGCGTCAATAAAGACGTTCGATGGCTTGATATCAAGATGGAGAACACCCTCGGCGTGCGCGTGGTCGAGCGCGGAGGCGAGGCTCGAAAGCAGGTGCGCGCACTCGTCATAGGTGAGAACGCCGCCCTCGACTCGCGACATGAGCTCGGCCAAGGTCATGCCATCGACGAATTCCATGATGAGATAAGCGGTTCCTCCGCGTACCTCGAAGTCGTGGACGGTGACGACGTTCTGATCCGTGAGTCGCGAGGTGATGCGTGCCTCCGAGAGGGCCTCTGAGAGCGTGGAGGCCCCCATGCCGGGCGCGGTTTCAAGGGGCATGCACTTGATAGCGACCTTGCGGTCGAGGCGCGTGTCCCAGCAGACGCGGACCTCGCCAAATCCACCCGTGCCTCGAGTTTCGACGGTGCGATAGCGCCCGAGCAGCAATGGCTGATCGGTCTCAGGCTGCGCCTGGTTGGTGGCAACGGCCCATCCCTGTTGTTTGGGGGCGGGTGTCTGCACGGCGTTTGTCCTCGTTTCAGCTGCGTGTGCCGGTGCGTTGATTGGGGTAATTCTAGCAGCACGAGCGAAGGGGAACAAAATAGTTCTTGCATAATTGAGATTGCATGGGTTACTATCTACCCTGCATCTGCGGGCGTGGCGGAATTGGCAGACGCGTACGGTTCAGGTCCGTATGGGGGCAACCCCATGAAGGTTCAAGTCCTTTCGCCCGCACCACGTAAATGAGGAGGCCCCGGGGAACCGGGGCCTTTTTTCAATATGTGACACTTGCCGCAGGGTCAACCCAACTGGCGTACTTGTCGCGGGGCCTACCCAACGGCTTGGGCCTTCGGCGCTGCGAGCCTACTTGTTATCGTCGTCGAAGAACGACCACCCGCTCTCGTCGTCCTCTTCGTCCTCGTACTGGTCATACGTCTCGCGCGTCTTGTGCTCGAGGATGATTGCCGCAATCAGGAAACCAACAAGGATGATTCCGATAAGGGCGAGAACGCCCGCGCGCGTTCCAAAAAGCCAATCGACGAAGCTAGCAATCGTGTTCATGGGTGCCGCCTTTCGCCTCGTTAACCGCGAGGAGGAGTGTCGTGGAGGGCTCTCGCCTGCGCGCGAGCCTCATCTAGAGCCAAATATGCCCATAAGTATATACTTGGCTACTGAATGACCCGTGGGCGAGGCCTACGCTAAAACGAGAGGGAGCAGCTATGCTCGATGTGAAGTTCGTTCGCGAGAACCCCGATGCCATCGATACCGCGATGGCAAATCGTCAGACCTCCTGGGACCGTGAGAAGTTCTTCGAGCTCGACGATGAGCGTCGTGCTGTCATCGGCGAGGTCGAAGACCTTCAGGCCACCCGTAACGCTGAGTCCAAGAAGATCGGCGCCCTCATGAAGGAGGGCAAGAAGGACGAGGCCGAGGCCGCCAAGGAAGACGTCCGCGAGGTCAATGAGAAGATCGAGGGCCTTGCCGCCCGTCGTACCGAGCTCGAGCAGGAGCAGTATGACTTCATGGCCCACCTCCCCAACATTCCGTGTGAGGCCACGCCCGTTGGCGTCGACGAGTCCGAGAACCCCGAGCGTCGCCGCTGGGGCACCCCGCGCGACTTTGAGGCCGAGGGCTTTGAGTTCAAGGCTCACTGGGACCTTGGCACCGACCTTGGCATTATGGACTTCGATCGCGGCAACAAGCTCTCTGGTAGCCGCTTCACCGTTCTCGGTGGCGCCGGCGCCCGTCTCGAGCGTGCCCTCATCAACTTCTTCGTGGACACTCACACCGCCCGTGGATTCAAGGAGTGGTGGCCGCCCATCGTGGTCAAGCGTCAGACCATGTTTGGCACCGGCCAGCTTCCCAAGTTCGAGGACGACGCCTACCACGTCTCTGGCGACAACTTCCTGATCCCGACGGCCGAGGTCGTCCTGACCAACCTCCATGCGGGCGAGACCCTCGAGGCCGCTCAGCTGCCCCTTTGGTACACCGCCTTCACCCCGTGCTTCCGCGAGGAGGCTGGCTCCGCCGGTCGAGACACGCGCGGCATCATTCGCCAGCACGAGTTTGACAAGGTCGAGATGGTGAAGTTCGCCAAGCCGGAGGAGTCTGACGCCGAGCTCGAGAGCATGACTGCCGAGGCGGAGTACCTGCTTCAGCAGCTGGGCCTTCCGTATCGTGTGATTAGCCTCTGCACGGGCGACCTGGGCTTTTCCGCTCGCCAGACGTATGACATCGAGGTTTGGCTGCCGAGCTATAACGCCTACAAGGAGATCTCCTCTTGCTCCAACTGTGGTGACTTCCAGGCCCGTCGCGCCAACATCAAGTATCGCGACCCCGAGAACTTCAAGGGCACGCGTTACGTTCACACGCTCAATGGCTCCGGCCTGCCTGCCGGCCGTACCATGGCTGCCATTCTGGAGAACTACCAGAACGCCGATGGCTCCGTTACGGTTCCTGAGGTCCTGCGCCCCTATATGGGTTGCGACAAGATCGAGCTCGCCTAGTCCTGGCGACGCGTTGCGTAGAAAGTCACGCAACAACATATAGATCTAAACAGATGGGGTTCCGGTATCACCGGGCCCCATCTTTCTTATAGAGGGACGTTGGGTGAGGCTGAGTCTCGACAGCTTTTAGGTGGACTATCGCCTAGCGACGCTCTGAGCAGGGGAAGGGCGAGGCGATATGTGACGCCGTAAAGGCCGCATCCGCCCCTCCCGTCGCCTCCTGCCCTCCCGATTTGTGTGCGTCCCGTGGAGACGCCCCCGCCCCCTTGCGGGCGGCCCCGGGGGAGCGTATATTCCATCCCTGCGCCGCGGCCGGCGGGTCCCACGGGACGGGCGGTCAG